>CAYRXS010000010.1:43785-51214 GCA_964428225.1 uncultured Planctomycetaceae bacterium | reverse complement strand
CAGTCGATCCAGGCCTCCAACGCGTCCGGCATGGCGGACTTCATTCGCCAGTAGACGTCCGTGGATCACTCTCGGAGGCCCGCTCCGATGCTCGGCATCGGGGCGGGCCTTTTCGACTGGTGACGTGTGTTCTCGGAGCGCAGACTCTGCCGCCATGCCCGACTCTCGAGAGGTTCGGTCGATGTTCGCGCGGATCGCGCCGCGCTACGACCTCCTGAACCACCTGCTGTCCCTGGGGATCGACCGGCGCTGGAGGAAGGCGGTCATCCGGCGCGCGGGCGAGCTCGACGGCCGGCTCGTCCTCGATGCCTGCACCGGGACCGGAGACCTGGCCCTCGCCTTCGCCGGGGCCGGCGCGCGCGTCGTCGGCGCCGATTTCACCCACGAGATGCTGCGGCACGCCGCGCGCAAGGCCCGCGCCGATCGTCCGGTCTGCTTCGTGGGCGGCGACACCCTGCGCCTGCCCCTCGGCGACGGCGCGGTGGACGTCTCCACCGTGGCCTTCGGGATCCGCAACGTCGCCGACCGCGCGAAGGGACTGGCCGAGCTCGCGCGCGTGGTGCGCCCGGGAGGCCTCGTCCTCGTCCTCGAGTTCAGCATGCCGACCTCGCGCTTCCCCGGCGCCCTCTACCGCCTCTACTTCACCCGGCTCCTGCCCCGGATCGGAGGCTGGCTCTCCGGTGACTCCGGGGCCTATCGCTACCTCCCCGACACGGTCCTCGCCTGGCCGGATCCCGCCGCGCTCGCGCGGGAGATGGAGGGGGTGGGGCTCGTCGATTGCGGCTGGCGGCGGCTGAGCTCCGGGATCGCCTGTCTCTCGTGGGGCCGCGTGCCGTAGGGGACGGAGCGATGCGGGAGGAGATGGAGTCGGACGGCGACGAGCCCGTGGCGGGCATCCCCCAGCCGCGCATCAGCCCCGGCTTCCTCGCCGCGATCCCGCTGTTCGTCGCCTACGAGTGGGGACTGGCCGCGGCGGGCGACACGATGGGGCGCAACAGCTCGGAGATGCTGCTGGGCTCCGCCCTGCGGCCCCTGGGGGAGCACGAGGACGCGGTCCGGTGGGGGCTGCTCCTCCTGCTGGTGGGCGTGGCCTGGCTGCGGGCGCGTCGGCTGGAGATCGACCTGGGGCGCGATCTCCTGCGCACCTTCCTCCACGGGCTGCTCGCGGCCCTCGTCCTCGGTCCGGTCCTGATCGGCCTCGTGTCGCTGTTCGACGTCTCCCCGGTGGCCCGGGACCTCGCGGTGGCGGAGCTCCCCGGCTCCCCCTCCCTCGCGCAGGTCGCGCGGCTGTTCGGGGCGGCCATCTGGGAGGAGCTCGCCTTTCGCGTCGTCTGCTACTCCCTGCTCTACCTGTTCACCGTTCGCGTCGCGGCGTTCTTCGGGCTGGTGGGCAACGCCTGGCACCTCCTCGGCGACCTCGTCGCGATCCTCGGCTCCTCGGCGCTGTTCGCGGCCCTCCACATCGCCGCCTTCGCCGGCTCCCTCGGCCTGGGGGGCGAGCCCTTCGCGGCGAACGTCTTCCTGTGGCGGCTGCTCGCGGGCATCCTGCTCGCCGGGCTGTTCCGCTGGCGCGGCCTGGGCGTCGTCGCGTGGGCGCACGGCCTGTTCAACGTCGCGCTCCTGCTCGGCGCGGATCCCGGGGTGTTCCGCGCGGGAGGTTGAGGGAATCGCTATCCTCGGGGTCGCGATGACCAGGTACTTCGTCGGATTGACCGGAGCGAGCGGACACGCCTACGCCGCCCGTCTGATCCGGGCCCTCGTCTCGGCCGGGCACGGCGTCGACCTCTCGATCACCGCCGCGGGAGCCAAGGTGCTGCGCCACGAGCTCGGCGTGGACGCCGGCCGGGCCGGCGAGGCGCTCGGGGAGAGCCTGGCCTCGTGGCTGGGGCCCGAGGTCGCCGAGGGCGTGCGCGCCTGGCCCACCGACGCGATCGAGGCCCCCTGCTCCTCCGGCACCGCGACGAACGTCGGCGTGATCCTCTGTCCGTGCAGCATGGGCACCCTGGCCCGCGTCGCGGTCGGCTTCAGTTCGAGCCTCGTGGAGCGCGCGGCCGACGTGGCGCTCAAGGAGGGGCGTCCCCTCGTCCTCGTGCCTCGCGAGACGCCCCTGTCGCCGTTCCACCTGGAGAACCTCCTGCGCCTGGCCCGGATGGTAGCGGTCGTCCTCCCCGCCGCCCCCGGCTTCTACCACCGGCCGGAGACGGTGGAGGACCTGGTGGACCACGTCGTGGGCAAGATCCTCGATCGGCTCGGCATCCCCCACGAGCTCGGCGCACGCTGGACGGGTGAGCTCGAGCCGCCGGCGGAGGAGGGGGTGAGCCGATGACCCGCTCGGTCGGCAGGTGGTTCTCGCTCGTCAAGTTCAGCCACTCGGTCTTCGCCCTCCCCTTCGCCCTGACCAGCGCCTGGCTGGCGAGCGGGGGAGTGCCCTCGGCGAGGATCCTCGTCCTGGTCGTGGTCTGCGCGGTGGCCGCCCGCACCGCGGCGATGGGCTTCAACCGTCTCGTGGATCGGCACATCGACGCGAAGAATCCCCGCACCGCGCAGCGCGAGCTCCCCCGGGGGCTGGTCGGGCCCGGCGCGGTCCGCGCCCTGGTCGCGGTCTCCTCGGCGATCTTCATCGCGGGAGCCTTCGCCCTGAACCTCCTGTGCGGCGCGCTGTCCGTACCCGTCCTGGTCGTGCTGCTCGGCTACTCTTACGTGAAGCGCGTGAGCTGGCTCTCCCACGCCGCCCTCGGCCTCGGCCTCGCCCTCGCTCCCCTCGGGGCCTGGGTCGCGGTGCGGGGCGACCTCGAGGGCGACCTCTCCCCGCCGCTGCTCCTGGCCGGAGCCGTGCTCTGCTGGGTGTTCGGCTTCGATCTGATCTACGCCTGCCAGGACCGCGACTTCGACGTGAGCCACCGCCTGCACTCGATCCCCGCCCGCTTCGGGGTGCGCGCCGCGCTGTGGATCTCCGGGCTGCTGCACGTGGTGACGGTGGGGCTGCTCGTTGTCTTCGCGCAGGCGTCCGGTCTCGGCTGGGTCTTCGCGGGCTCGGTCACCCTCGCCGCCGGTCTCCTGGTGTGGCAGCACGCGATCGTCTCGCCCTCGAACCTCTCGCGGGCGAACATGGCGTTCTTCACCCTGAACGGATGGGTGGGCGTCGCGCTGTTCGCCGGCGCGGCGGCCGACCTCGCGATCCAGGGAGGGCCGATCTGATGGCGGCCCGCGCGAAGGAGCCCGCACCCCCCGTGCGGCTCGATCAGCTGCGCGCCTCGCTGGAGGAGAAGGGGCTCGCCCGGGGCTACGTGATCCGCGGCGAGGAGCCCTGGTTCCGCGAACGAGCGATCGAGCTCTTGAAGGCCCGCGCCGAGCGCGACGGCTACGAGGTTCGGCTGCACGACGGAGAGCCCTCCAGCCACGACTTCCAGCTCTCCTCCGTGATCGACGATCTCGCCGGAGGTGGTCTCTTCGCGTCGCGTCGGCTCGTGGTGGTCCGCAACCCGGGCGCGTACCTGAAGAAGGTTGAGGACGGGCCGAGCCCCCTGACCCGGGCGGTGACGCGGTACCTGGGCGCCGAGGAGGAGGGGGGGTGCGTCGTGCTCTGCGCCGCCTCGCTGCGGGCGGACCTCGTCGCGGTGAAGGCCATCCAGAAGGCGGGGGGTGAGACCCTCACCCTGCGGCGGTTGTACGACTCCGCCCCGGCCTGGAATCCCGATCCCCGTCGGGCCGAGCTCGTGGAGTGGTTCGTTCGTCGCGCGCACGAGCGGGGCGTGAAACTCGACGCGTCCCAGGCGGTGTACGTCTGCGCGGCCACGGGCAACGACCTCGCCGGGCTCGAGGACCAGATCGAGCGCCTGCGCCGCTCGTCGGGGCGGGAGCTCCGCGAGGTCGTCGGCTGGAACGCGGCCACCGCGCCGTGGACGGTGGCGGACCACGTGGTGGGCGGCGACCTCGCGCGGGCCCTGGCCGGAGTGGAGACGCTCTTCGGCGGAGGCTTCCAGGAGAAGGGGGGCCGCCGCCTCCTGGACGCGGTGGCCCTCGGGAACATGCTGCTCTCGTCCGTCGTCAAGGCCGTCCGCCAGGGGCTCGCGCTCGCCCAGGAGCTGGAGCGGGGCGTGGAGCCCGCCGCGGCCCTGCGGACCCTCGGGGTGAGGGGGGCGCCGCGCACCACGCAGGCCGCGGTCGAGCGGGCGCGGTTGCGATCGGCGCGCGTCTGGCGGTCGATGCTCGAGGACCTCGTGGACCTCGAACGGCGCGCGAAGTCGTCCAGCTCTCTCGACGCGAGCGATTTCGTCGCGCTCGCCCTGCGCTGGGCGCGCACCGCTCCGACGCGGGCGGTCTCGCCGCGGGGCGGCGCCGGGTAGAATCCCCGCGATGAATCCCTCCGCCCCCTCCTCGCCCCGCATCACCGAGCTTCCCGAGCGGATCCGCAACCAGATCGCGGCGGGAGAGGTCGTCGAGCGTCCGGCCTCCGTGGTGAAGGAGCTCGTGGAGAACGCCCTGGACGCCGGGGCGACGGAGATCCGCGTCGACCTCGAGGAGGGCGGCGTGCGCCTGATCCGCGTGGTGGACGACGGCGAGGGGATGGGCCCCGAGGACCTGGAGCTCGCCTTCCGCTCCCACGCCACGAGCAAGCTCCGCGAGGTGGGAGACCTCGAGCACATCGCCAGCCTCGGCTTCCGGGGCGAGGCGCTCGCCTCGATCGGCTCGGTGTCCCGCGCCCGGATCCTGTCGCGCGTGGAGGGAGCCGCCACCGGGCACCGCATCGAGGACGAGGGAGGGCGGATCGACGAGGTCGAGGAGGCCGGCGCGCCGCGAGGGACGAGCGTCGAGGTACGCGACCTCTTCTACAACACCCCGGCACGGCGGCGCTTCCTCAAGCGGACGTCCACGGAGCTGGGCCGGTGTCTCGACGTGCTGCAGCGGCTCGCCCTCGCCCACGCCGGCGTCGGCTTCGTCGTGACCCACGACCGGGCGCGGGTCCTCGACGTGGCGTCGTCGATGAACCTGCGCCAGCGGATCCGTCGACTGTTCGGGGCGGAGCTCGCCGAAGCCCTCGTTCCGGTGGGGGGAGAGGACGGCGACACGCGGCTCGCGGGTTTCGTCGCGCCCCCGCGCTTCGCGCGCCGGGACACCTCCCGGCAGATGTGGTTCCTGAACGGGCGCCCGCTGCGCGACAAGGTCCTGGTGCGGGTGCTGAAGCAGGCCTACCGCGGCTTCCTCGTCGAGGGCCGCCAGCCGGTCGCCTTCCTCGCCCTCTCCATGGATCCCGGCCGCGTGGACGTCAACGTCCACCCCACGAAGTCCGAGGTGCGCTTCCGGGAGGAGCGCCGCCTGTTCGGCTTCCTCGTCTCCCGCCTGCGCGAGGCGGTGGCCGCGACGGACATGGCGACGCCCGGGGAGCGCCTCGTGGACTCCGCGCACCGCGCCGGGGACTGGCGCCCCCGCGGCGATTCACCGGGCCAAGCCGTCCTGCCGGATCCCGGCTCGCTCCGCTCCGCCTCCCCGTCCCCGCGGGAAGACGAGGAGGAGCTCGTGGTCCGCGAGATCCCCGGCCGACCCTTCGCCCCCGAGCGCGCCGACGCGTGGGCCGCCGGGGACGATCTCTCCGGACCCTTCCTGCAGATCGCCCGGACCTACCTGGTACGCGCCCTCCCCGACGGCTTCGAGATCATCGACCAGCACGCCCTCCACGAGCGCGTGACCTTCGAGGCGCTGCGCCGCCAGGTCCGCGAGGGCCGGCTCGAGGTCCAGCGCTGCCTCGTGCCCGAGCTCGTCGAGGTGTCCCGGGCCGACATCGAGCTCCTGGCGGGCCACCTCGAGGCGCTCGCGCGGATCGGGCTCGAGCTCGAGGTCTTCGGCGCGGGAACGATCGCCGTCCAGGGATTGCCCGCGCTCCTGCGCCATCCCGATCCCGAGGGGCTCGTGCGCGACGTGATCGAGGTCGTCGGTCGGACGGGCCGGACGCCCGAGGCGGAGGACCTCGTGGAAGAGGTGCTCCACCGCGCGGCGTGTCGCTCCTCGGTCATGGCCGGGGACGAGCTCGCCGACGACGAGATCCGGGCCCTGCTGGAGCGAGGCGCGGAGCTGGAGAGCGACCAGACCTGCCCCCACGCCCGCCCCACGCGCGTGCGGTTCACCCTCGCCGATCTGGAGAAGGCGTTCCACCGGCGGTGAGGCTCCGGCCCCGCCGTCACTCGCCGTCGCGGAACTGCAGCTCGACCTCGGCGAAGCCCGCCGCGTGCGGCTGCTTCTCGCCCTTGACGCGCTCCAGGATGCGGATCTCGAGGTGGCGGATCGCCTTGGGGCCGTCGAGGGCGATCTCCGTCTTCACGCCGAGCTCGGTCGAGGTGTCGACGACGATCGGATTCTTCTTCCGCCGGTTGACGATCACCTCGAGGCGCGTGAAGCGGGCGGCGTGCGCCGGCTCGCGCACGTGGGGCCAGGCCTGGCTGACGAGGATCGTGTCGGCCCGGACCGGCTTCTTCAGCTCCAGGATCCAGGCGTGCTCCTCGTCCTTGTTCGCGCTCAGCCAGCTCGTGGCCATGCGGCCATCCGCGGCGAGGCGCGCGGCCCAGCCCCCGCTGAACTGGGTGGAAGCGCGGGCGTCGAAGCGCGCGTCGTGCAGGAGGTTGCGAACCGAGTCGGAGGCGTAGGAGATCGTCTCCTCGTTCACCATGTCCTCGATCTTCACCTCGAGGGGGGGAGAGTTGACGACAACCTCCGCCGTCTCGGGAGGCGGCTTGGTCAGGGTGACGCGTGCGAAGATCGTGTACTTGCCGATCTTCGGGAACCGCAGCTTCGTCGCGAAGCGCTCGCCCTCACCGGGACGGCCGGGGTCGCCGGGGACGGTCTTCGCCACCTCCTGGTCGACGACGTACTCGACCCTCTTCACGCGCAGCCCGCCGCCGTTGCCCTGCGGCCAGGCGTGCGCCTCGAGCGTCTTCTTGCCGAAGGCGGAGATCCACACGGTCAGGGGGGTGTCCCCCGAGGCGTGGATGCTGACCTCGGCGTTCGGTACCGACGTGCCGTAGCTACGCGAGCGGGTGCGGTTGCGCACGCCGGAGATGGTGGCCGTGGCTCGCTCGAGGAAGAGCAGGGCGAAGCACGTGTTGGGCACGTCCTCGCCGTAGGCCGTCGCCCACTGGCCGTCGTTGCCCTGGGAGTCCAGCAGGCGGATGGACCCGTCCCAGTACCAGTCGTGCGGCCCCAGGTACGATGCGCGCAGGAAGGCGCCCACCCGCTCCAGGCCGTACAGGTAATAGGGGTGCCAGCGCGAGCCGCCCCCCCCTCCGGCGGCGGGATTCTTCGCCACCGTCCAGTGCAGGTGGAGCCACTCCACGCCGCGCTCGAGCGCCTTCTCGATCTCCTTGACCCTCCGCGACGGCGCGCCCTCCTTGCGGAGCGCCTCGTGACAAGCGCCGAGCACGGTCAGACCGGCGGCGGT
>CAYRXS010000010.1:0-43685 GCA_964428225.1 uncultured Planctomycetaceae bacterium | reverse complement strand
GCGGCGGTAGGGGAAGCCGCCGTCGTCGGTCTGGTACGGGAGGACGTGGTCCGCGAGGTCGGCCCAGGTCTTGTCCCGGATCCGCAGGCCCGCCTGCGCCGCGGCCCGCAGGCCCAGGGCGGCGTACTGCGTGTTCGAGAGGTCGATGGCGCCGTGGGGGTAGGCGAAGCCTCCGCTGTGCCAGTCGACCAGGAGCTCGAGGATCGCCTCCATGTCCGGCTTCAAGGCCGGGTCCTTGGTGGCGGCGAGGGCCATCATCTCGCACGACGCCGAGTACGTCTTCACCGGCAGACGGCTGCGCAGGTAACCGATGCCGCGCTGGACCGCGTCGTGCCGGGGAGAGATCCCGGACTTCAGCAGCGTGTAGACCGCGAGCGACGTCGCCCCGTTGCGGTAGGAGTCGGTCATGAACTTCCACGACCCGTCCGGGTACTGCGTGCTCAGGAGGTAGTCGACCCCGCGATCGATCGCGGTGTTGATGCGCTCCTCGGCGGCGTGGCGCAGCTCGGCGAGGCGCACCGGATCGTGGATGAGCTGGAAGGCCCACGCCCCGCCCGCGTTCGCCACCTTGACGAGCAGGTGGTTGCGTCCGACCTCGAGGGGAAGACGGATCTTGTTCTCGGCCTCCTTCAGTCCGCGGGCGACGGCCATGTCGAACACGATTTCCCCGTTGACCCAGATCCGCACCCCGTCGTCGCTACCGAGGAGGACCGGCAGCTCGCAGGCCCGCACGGCGTCGACGGTGCGGTACAGGTAGGCCACCGCCAGCTCGGTCTGCTCGCCAGGGAGACCCCGCGCGAGGTCGATGCGGACCTGGTCGCCGCGCGGACTTTCCTCGGTGGAGCGATACTCCGTCTCCTGCCAGGTGATCACCGTCTTGCCCTTGCCCTGGAGCTCCCGGTCCAGCTTCGGGCCGTCCCCGTTCAGGCGCATCGCGCGCAGCTCCCGCTCGGGGGGGTGGGGCTCGGCGTTCGATCCGGCCCCCGGAGGGTGGTCGATGGGGCGGAGCTCGTGCCAGGGCCCCCAGGTCAGGTCGTCCTGGGGGGGGACGACCGCAGGAGCGGAAGCCGAGGTGGACAGGCCGAGCAACGAGGAGGCCAGTGCCGTGAGGAGGAGCATGGGAGCAGGAAGTCCGGGGCCGCCGAGGAGATGACGACGACGAGGAGAGGGCGCTAGAGTGTAGCGCCCGAGCCCCCGAGCGGTGACGTCGCCCGGCCCGGTTCGCCTCCGAACAGAATCATGACCGAGAACTGGCACCCTCCGGCCGCCTGGCGCCGGCTCACCACGATCGACGCCCACACCGCGGGCGAGCCCCTGCGCGTGATCACCGGCGGCTTCCCGGAGGTCGGCGGGGAGACGATGCTGGAACGCCGCGCGCGGGCCCGGCGCCACCACGACGAGCTGCGCCGCGTCCTGATGTGGGAGCCCCGGGGGCACGCGGACATGTACGGCTGCCTGCTCGGCCCGCCGGCCACCCCGGACGGCGACGTCGGCGTGCTCTTCCTGCACAACGAGGGCTTCAGCACGATGTGCGGGCACGGGATCATCGCCCTGGTCACCGTGGGGATCGAGACGGGGCTCCTCGCCGCGCGGGAGGGCGAGCTCCGGATCGACACCCCGGCGGGCCGGGTGACGGCGCGAGCCCATCCCGCGGCCGACGGCGGGCGGCGGGTCGAGCGGGTCTCGTTCCGCAACGTGCCCTCCTTCGTCCTGGAGCGGGACCGGATGGTGGGGGTGCCCGGCCTCGGCGAGGTGCGCTGCGACGTCGCCTTCGGTGGGGCCTTCTACGCATACGTGGACGCCGACGAGCTCGGCGTGAGGCTCGAGCCCGCGAACCGCCGCGAGCTCGTCGATCTCGGGATGCGCATCAAGCGCGCGGTGGAGGATGCGTGCCCCATCGTCCACCCCGCGGGGCACGAGGACCTGGGCTTCCTCTACGGAACGATCTTCGTGCGCCGGATGGGGGGAGCCGTCCACAGCCGCAACGTGTGCGTCTTCGCCGAGGGCGAGCTCGATCGCAGTCCCACCGGAACCGGGGTGAGCGGACGGGCCGCGATCCACCACGCCCGCGGCGAGCTCGAGCTCCGCGAGCCGATCGTCATCGAGAGCATCCTCGGCATGTCGTTCACCGTCCAGGCCCTCGAGATCTGTCGCGTGGGGGAGCTCGACGCGATCGTCCCCGAGGTGAGCGGCTCGGCCCACATCACCGGCCGCCACGAGTTCCTCGTCGATCCCGCCGATCCCCTGCGGTCGGGCTTCCTCCTCGGCTCCTGAGAATCCCCGCCGCCCTCGACATGCCATGAACACCCTCCTGCTCCTGCTCGCGCTGGCTCCCCAGGACGGTCCGTCCTGGCCCGGACTGGAGGCGCTCACGCGCTCCGTCTCCGAACACGAGATCACCGAGCCCCACGATCGCTTCGTCGAGCAGCTCGCGGGCTACCTCGCCTACGCGAAGGCGCAGCATCAGCTCGAGCTCTTCGAGGAGATGACGAGGAGCCCCCTCGAGGCGCCGGCCCGGGCGATCGAGCTCACCGATCGTCTCGCCGCCGCGGCCTCCGTGCCGGATCTCGCCGCCCTCCTGCGCGAGGCGGCCGCCATGCTCGACCGGGAGCCGCCGGAGGGGGTCGACCTCGAGCCCCTCCTCGCCGAGGATGTCGGATTCGAGGAGCGGCTCTCGGGGATCCTCGCCGTGCTGCGCGCCGGCGCGGGGGAGGTCGACGCCGCCTTCGCCCCCGTCGAGATCGGGATGCGCGCAGAGCTGCCCGAGCGCGTGCTCTCCGAGTACGAGGTGCTCCGGGGCAACGTCTACGTTCACACCGTGCCCGCCCACGTGGTGACGTGGGACGTCATCCGGACGGTCGACCAGGATGCCCTCCTGCGGGCGGCGGCGGGGCTCTGCGCGCTGGCCGATCCCCGGGTGGCCGACGCGCTCGTCACCTCGCTGCGCGCCGACCGGCCGTCCCGCCCGAAGCGCGTCGAGGGCGTGACGGGACGGCTGCTCTTCGCGCGGGAGACGGAGCTCGGCTGGGTTCTGATCGGGAGCAGCGTCGCGAACACCTACGACCTCCCCGTCGCCTTCCTCCTCGACCTGGGGGGAGCGGACCGCTACTCCCCGCGGACGACACGCAGCGGCCTCGACCAGCCCGTGAACCTGGTGATCGACCTCGCCGGGGACGACGAGCACGGCGGCGCGCCGGAGCCGGGGCAGGGGTGCGGTTACTTCGGCGTTTCGATGCTCGTGGATCGCGAGGGGGACGACGTCTACCGCGGGGAGGCCCACGTCCAGGGCGCGGGCGTCGTGGGCGTGGGGATCCTCCTCGACGCTTCGGGGGACGACACCTACGAGGGCGACTCCTACGCTCAAGGGTCGGGCGCGTTCGGGGTGGGGATCCTGGTCGACCACGCGGGGCACGATCGCATGCGGAGCCACATCTACTCCCAGGGCTTCGCCGCTCCCGCGTCGGTGGGGCTCCTGATCGACGTGGCCGGGAACGACGAGCGGACGGCCAAGGGCAAGTATCCTTCCTCCTACGGAACCGAGGGAGAGTTCTCCTCCCACAGCCAGGGCTCCGGCCTCGGCTTCCGGACCCTGGACGGGACCACGAAGAAGGCGGCGGGGGGCTTCGGCATCCTCGTGGACGGCGGGGGGAACGACGTCTCGACGGTGGGGGAGTTCGGCTTCGGCGTCGGCTACTTCATGGGCACCGGGATCGTGCGGGACATGGGAGGGAACGACCGAGTGGAGGCCTCGCGGTACGGGATCGCCACCGGCGCGCACTACGGGGTCGGGATCGTGCTCGACGACGGCGGGGACGACTTCTGGCGGAACGAGCACACGGCGAGCCTCGCGGGCAACTGGGACCTCACCCTCTCGTTCCTCCTCGACGCGGCGGGGGACGACGAGTACCACGGGGCGGGGATCAGCCTGGGCGGGGCCACGATCACCTCGCTCGCCGCGTTCGTGGACGCGGACGGGAAGGACTCCTACGCGACGAGCGGCGCCAACTGCTTCGCGAACGCGGGCCATCCCCAGGACCTCGACCGCAAGGGGCGCAGCCTCGCCTTCTTCCTGGATCTGGGGGGAGACGAGGACGTCTACCCCGGGGTGAGCCTCGATCCGCCCCCCGCGAACGACCTCGAGCTCGTGCGGCGCCGCAACCACACGAAGGACGAGACCACCGCCGAGACGGGGGTCGGCGTGTTCATCGATCGCTGACGGTCAGCGAGGCTCGAAGTCCGCCTCGGTAAGGGTCGGGCGCAGGTCGATCTCGCGCAGCTCGATGTCCTGCGCCGCCCGGTCGGCGAATCCGACGACCCCGGGCTCGCGGCTCATGCGGTACACGAGGACCCAGCGCGGGACCAGGAATCCGTGCGGGCTGGGCTGCCAGTTGCGCAGCTCGATCAGCATCGGATTCGAGGGCAGGAGCACGCCGTCGGCGCTGCGCTCCTTCTCCTCGCGGACGATCACCCAGGAGGGGAGACCGGTGGCGCGGTTCAGGGCGAGGTCCGCCAGATAGCCTCGTCCGTCGGTCGCCGGGGCGCGGAGCTGCTCCTGGAGCAGGGCGAAGTCCGGGCTCGCGACGCGGAGCCAGTCGAGCTTCTTCGCCGTGCGCCGCGCGTGCGCGGGCAGCCCCTGCGGGGGCTCCGCCAGCGTCTCGAGCCGGGTGAGCCGCAGGCGCGTCAGGTCGGAGAGGGCGACGAAGTTGCGGGCGATGGCGAGCATCTCGTCGACCTGGCGGCGGTCCTCGCGGCTCTCGCGTCCGACGAGGCGGAGCACCTCCTCCCCGTCCTTCAGCCAGTAGCCGCGGTCGCCCTTGCCGGGGCCCCGTCCCG
This sequence comes from uncultured Planctomycetaceae bacterium, assembly GCA_964428225.1. Lineage (GTDB taxonomy): Bacteria > Planctomycetota > UBA1135 > UBA1135 > JBFMCU01. Next base: position 38,852 of record CAYRXS010000010.1, on the reverse strand, counting down.
TCTCGCGCTGGGACCTCAGCTTGAAGCGGATGAAGTGGGGCGCGAGGTAGCGGTAGTCCCCCTCCAGCTCGTTGTGCTTGACCCCGTCCCGGAAGATCACGCTGGCCTTCAGGACGAAAGCGGTGATCGGCGAGGTCGCCGGCTCGGCGGGGCGGGCGGCGGCGATCATCCGCTCCCACGCCGCGCGTGCCTCGGGGGCGGCGGCGCGCAGGACCTCGTCCGTGGTGGGGCCGGTCTCGTCGGTCCGACCCTCCGCCGGATCCTGCGGGGCGGAGAGCAGGGGGAGCAGCGAGACCAGCGTGGCGAGAGTGATGTGATCGATCATGGCGCGTTGGGGCTCGGGCGAGGAGGAGAGTACGCGGGGCAGCGGAGGCCCGCCAGTTCGAGTCGGGTTAGACTGCCCGCCCCCCCTGCGAGCAATCTCCCCGTGCATTCCGAATCCCGGGCCCTGGACGCCGCCCCCCTCTCGTTCCTGATCGGCCTCACCGCGGTGGGCAAGACCGAGCTGTCCCTCGCCCTCGCCGAGCGGGCGGGGGCGGAGATCGTCTCCCTGGACTCCATGACCGTCTACCGCGGCATGGACGTCGGCACCGCGAAGCCGGGCGCCGAGGAGCGGGCCCGCGTGCCCCACCACGCCCTCGACCTCGTCGACCCCCCCGAGCGCTTCGACGCGACGCGCTACCTCGCCGAGGCGGAGCGGGCGGTGGCGGGGATCCGGGAGCGGGGCCGCCAGGCGCTCTTCGTCGGCGGAACCGCCTTCTACCTGAAGGCGCTCGTCTACGGGCTCTTCGAGGGTCCCTCCGTCGATCCCGAGGTGCGCGCCGCCCTGCAGGCCCGGGCGCGGGTCGAGGGCAGCCCCGCCCTCCACGCCGAGCTCGCCCGGATCGATCCCGCGGCGGCGGCCCGCCTCCATCCGAACGACGAGAAGCGGGTGCTGCGCGGCCTCGAGGTCTGGGAGCAGACGGGTCGGCCGATCTCGGAGTGGCAGGCCGAATGGGGGTGGGACGGGTCGCGGGTCGCGGGGCGTCTCCGGACGATCGTGGGGCTCGCGCGGGGCGCGGAGGACGTCGAGGAGCGTATCCGGCGGCGCACGAAGCGCATGCTCGACGAGGGATGGATCGACGAGGTGCGCGAGATCCGCGACGGCGTGGGCTTCGGGTCGACGTCGATCCAGGCCCTGGGCTATCGCGAGGTGCTCGCCCTCGTGGACGGCGAGGCGAGCCGCGAGGAGACCGAGGCGCTCATCGCGCTACGCACGCGCCAGTTCGCGCGCCGCCAGCGCACGTGGTTCCGGAAGTTCGAGGAGACGTGCTGGATCGACGTCGACGAGCCGGACGCGCTCGACCGCATCGCGCGGGCGTTCGGGTGGTGAGCGACGTTCCCGAGAGCATCCTCCTCCTAGTACTTCCGGACGACCTTGAACTCCTCCACGGGGGCCGGCTCGTCGAGGCGGGCGCCGAAGCTGCCGCCGATCGTGTCCGTGATGCCTTCCAGCATCTCGCTCGGACCGCCCGGCTGGAGCGTGGCGAGGAGCGAGCCGATCGGGATCGGGATGAAGACCCCGGTGAGCGCGAGCAGGCCGACGCCCGCGCTGAGGCTCTCCACGTGGAAGTAGTCGATCGGGTCGGGGAGGATGCTGTGCGGCGGCCTCGGGTCCGTGAGGGAGGGATCGTCGGCCTGGAAGGGGTTGTACGGGTTGTTGTTCAGGAAGTGGCGGCGCAGGGTCAGGTTGATGTCCTGCTTCTCCCGCCACTGGTGCTCCCGGTAGCTGCCGTCGAGGTCTTCCCGGTAGTTGAAGAAGCGGTAGGCCACGCGCGAGGGAACCGATCCGATGTTCCAGTGGCTCTGGGCATAGCCGGGGGCGGACTGGCAGCCGGTGGAGACGGACAGAACCGCGCCGACGAGCAGGGCGCAAACCGCGCTGAGCTTGGTCTTCATGAGGGTAGGGGCCTGGGCAGGGTGTGGGGGAGCCGACGCCAACTCTGGAGGCTGCCGACAATTGCGCCAGAGTCTAGTTCCGGGTAGGAAGTGGGTCAACGATCGGAGGAGGGCGGGTGTGGCCGGTTTCGGCGCTCCCGCCCTCGGAATCCGGCTCCGGAGAACTCGTCCGGGGGTCTGGCGCCCCCGGAGTCGCCTCCGGTGGAGCACGCGTCCCGGAGAGAAGAGCGAAATCGTGTCGAAAGAGCAGAAGGTCCACCGCGCCCCCCGGGGCATCCGGGACGTCCTCCCCGAGGAGATCCCTCGCTGGGAGCACCTCGAGGCCGTGGCGGCCTCCCTGGCCCGCCAGCGGGGCTACCGGGAGATCCGGCCCGCCCTCCTGGAGGACACGTCCCTGTTTACCCGCTCGATCGGGGAGGTTACCGACGTCGTCGAGAAGGAGATGTTCACCGTCGAGCGAGGCGGCTCCTCCTTCTCCCTGCGCCCCGAGGGCACCGCGGGCATCGTCCGGGCCTACCTCCAGGGCGGCTACGCCAAGACCGCCCCCCTCCAGCGGCTCTACGACGTCGGGCCCATGTTCCGCTACGAGCGGCCCCAGAAGGGGCGCGAGCGGATGTTCACCCAGTTCGACGTCGAGGTGCTGGGCAGCCTCGATCCCCGGTTCGACGCGGAGGTGATCCAGCTCGCGGCGCGCTTCTTCGAGGAGCTGGGCCTCGAGGGGCTCGAGGTGCGCATGAACTCGATGGGGGACGGAGAGGACCGCGACCGGTACCGCGACGCCGTCCGGACGTTCCTCCTCCCCACGATCGAGGAGCACTGCGAGCTGTGCCGCTCCCGCTTCGAGCGCAACGTCTTCCGCGTGCTCGACTGCAAGAACCCCCGGTGCCGGGAGCTGCACGAGGGAGCCCCGAGCATCCTCGCGTACCTCTCGGACGAGAACGCGCTCCACTTCCGGACGGTCCAGAACCTCCTCGAGGACCTCGGCCGCCGCGTCGTCGTCGACCCCGGCATCGTGCGCGGCTTCGACTACTACACGCGGACGGTGTTCGAGGTCCACTACCCGCAGCTCGGCGCCCGCAGCGCGCTGTGCGGCGGCGGCCGGTACGACCACCTGATCCGCGACCTCGGGGGTCCCGACCTCGGCGCGGTCGGCTTCGCCATCGGCTTCACCGGCACCATGCTCGTCCTCGACGAACTCGGCCTGCGCGCGGAGGCTCGCGAGGCGATCCCCGACGTCTACGTCGTCACCGCCAGCGAGGCTCTCGACGCGCAGGTGTTCCTCCTCGCCGAGGAGCTGCGCCGGAGCGGCATCTCCTCGGTCTACGACGCCGACGGCCGCACGGTGAAGAGCCAGATGAAGGTGGCGAACCGCGGGGGCCATCGCTTCGCGGTCATCCTCGGCACGAAGGAGCTCGAGGGGGGCGTCGTGCAGGTCAAGGACATGGCCGCCGGCGAGCAGAGCGAGGTGCCGCGCGCCGAGCTCGTCGCCGAGCTGCGGCGTCGCCTGGTCGCGGGCGAGGTCAACTGACCGGGGCAGCGCGATGGACGCGGCCAGGCTCACGGAGGCGGCGCGACGTTCCCGGCGGATCGGCGTGCTCGGCGGCTCGTTCGATCCCCCGCACCTCGGCCACCTCCACGTCGCCCGGACCGCGCGGGAGGCGTTCGACCTGGACCACGTGGTCTTCGTGCCCGCGGCGCGCCCGCCCCACAAGCCGCTGCGCGTCTTGTCTGCGGGGGAGGAGCGCTCCGCGATGCTCGAGCTCCTGCTCACCGACGTCGCGTGGGCCTCGATCTGGCGCGGGGAGCTCGCGCGGGAGGGGCCGTCCTTCACGATCCACACCCTCGAGGCCTTCCGCGACGAGCTGAGCGCGGGGATCGAGCTCTTCCTCCTGATCGGGGGCGACAACCTCGCGGGCCTGCCGGAGTGGTACCGCGTGGAGGAGCTGCTCGCCCTGGCGCGTCCGGTGGTGGTCCGCCGCCGGGGATCGTCCTCCCCCGCGGGATTCCCCGCGCGCCTCTCGGTGGAGGCCCGGGCCCGCCTCGAGGCGGGGCGCCTCGACGTCGAGCCCTTCGATGCCAGCGCCTCGGAGCTCCGGGAGCGGCTGCGCGCCGGCGAGGATCCGGGCCCGGCCCTTCCCGAGCCCCTCCGGGAATACATCCGGGCGCGCGGCATCTACGGGGCCGCCGGCCGATGATCCTCACCGCCATCCTCCTCTGCACCCTCGCCGCCGCGGCCACCTTCGCCGCCACCCTGCTCCTGGCGCGGCTCGCGCCGCGGCTCGGCTGGACCGACGCGGCCCAGGGGCCGGCGGCCCACCGCAAGCCGCAAGGGAAGCCGGTCCCCGCCGTGGGCGGCGCGGCGCTCCTCCTGGGCTTCCTGGCCGTGGAAGCCGCCCTGGGGGGGCAAATCGCCTGGTTCGGCGTCACCACGTGGACCTGCTTCGCGTGCACCCACGCGTCCCTGCTCGCCCTGTTCGGCGTGGGGCTGATCGACGATCGATCGCGCGACGGCCTGCGCCCCGGGCCCAAGCTCCTTGGCCAGGCCCTGGCCCTCCTTCCCGCCGCCGCGGGGCTGGGATGGGAGCTGGCCGGGGGCGAGGGATCGACCGCGCTTCTCGCGGGAGCGGGTCTGCTCCTGGGAGGGCTCGTCGCGGTGAACGCCGCGAACACCTTCGACTGCGCGGACGGGGCCCTGGGCTCGGTGTCGCTCGTGGGCTTCGCGCTCGTCTCTCCCCCCGTGGCCGCGGGGGTGGCGGGCTTCCTCCCCCTCAACCTGAACGCCCGGGAGCGAGCCGCCGGACGCGATCCGGCGGCGACCCCGACCGCCTACCTGGGCGACTCCGGGAGCCACGTCCTCGGCTTCCTCGTCCTCGTGAGCCCCTTCGCCTGGCCCGTGCTCCTGGTGCCTCTCCTCGATATCGCCCGCCTCTCCGTCGTGCGCGTGCGGGCGGGGAGTCGACCATGGATCGGGGACCGTCGTCACCTCGCCCACCGCCTCGCCGCCGTGGGGCTGTCCCGGGTGGCGGCCGCCGCCGTCCTGGGGGGAATCGCCCTGCCCGCGTGCCTCGCGGTGGGGGTGGCCCGGCTCGCCGACGCTTCCCTCGCCGTCCCCGCCCTGCTGGGAGCCACGGGCACGATCCTGCTGTTCCTGGTGGCCCTCGCCGCCACCCGCCGCGCCGCCGGGGAGGGCGAAATCGACGAGAATCGGGAGACGTCAGGGCCGTAGGTGACCGCGCAGGACGCTCCATCCTTGCCCCGGCCGGGACGCCTCCTCATCATGTTGCGCCCGATCTCCCGGTTCGCGGGAAGAGAGCGCTAAGTCTTGAGCTACCCCCTGACCGCCATCCTCTCCGATCTCCACGGGAACACTCCCGCCCTGGAGACGGCGCTCGCCGACGCCCGTGACCGGGGCGTGCGGCGGTTCGTCTGTCTCGGGGACGTCGTGGGATACGGAGCGAACCCCCGCCACAACCTCGACGTGGCGATGCGTCTCTTCGTGCCCGAGCCGCAGCCGTACGACGGCTTCGACGAGCTCGAGTCGGGCCTGTGTCTCCTGGGCAACCACGAGTACGCCCTGCTCCACTCGGCCGAGGACTTCAATCCCAAGGCCCGCCTCGCGATCGACTGGACGCGCGAGGCGCTCACCGAGACCGAGGATCGCGAGGCCGGCTACGCGTACTGGGACTTCCTCGGCGAGCTCCAGCCCTCGCTCCACGACGGCGTCGCGATGTTCGCGCACGGCTCCCCGCGAGATCCCGTACGGGAGTACCTCGTGCCCCGGGACATTCAGGACGACGCGAAGATGAGCGCGAACTTCGAGCGCATGACGCGTCCGATCTGCTTCGTGGGGCACAGCCACGTTCCCGCGGTCTACTACGAGGATCGCCGGATCTACCGTCCGCGGGGGATCGAGGGTCCCTACGACCTCGGGGAGAAGCCCGAGGTGAAGGTGATCATCAACGTCGGGGCGGTCGGCCAGCCCCGCGACGGAGACGCGCGTCTGTCCTACGCGTTGTTCGACGGACGACACGTGACGTTCATCCGCCTCGAGTACGACGTCGAGGCGGCCGCCGCGGCGATCCGCGCGGTGGTCGGACTGCCCGACTACCTGGCGGATCGACTCTTCGTCGGACGATAGCCGCCACACCGGAGACCCTTCGTGGAAAAGCGACTTCCGCTCGCCCTGTTCCTCTCCTTCCTCGTCCTCTTCGGATGGATGTACGTCTTCGGGGAGAAGGACGTGCCGCCCGAGAGAGAGGGGACCGGGACTTTCGAGAGAACGGACCCGGAACCCGGTGATCCCGGGAAGACCACCGCGACCGGAGGCGGGACCGAGCCGGGGGAGACCCCGGTCGTCGAGGAGGGCACGGAGCCCGGCTCCGAGATGGTCCCGACCATCACCGAGGAAGAGCCGCGCACGATCGAGGTCCTGACCGGCCCCGCGGACGCCGAGAACGGGGAATCGCATCCGGGCCGCTACTCCCTCGTCTTCTCGAACCGCGGGGGACGGCTCGTCGGGGCGAAGTTCCGGGACTACGTGCTCCACATCGGCCAGGATTCGAGCGAGAGCGAGAACTGGCTGCCGCTCCTCGAGCCCGTCGACAAGGGAGACGGCACGGAGACCGGCTCGCTGCTCCTGGATCTCCACGGCGAGAGCAAGGCGCTCGTGCCGGGCGGCCTGAGCGAGGTCCTGTGGCAGATGGAGCGGATCGAGGGCAACGAGCCCGGCGCGAGGTTCACCTACGCCCCGGGCAACGGCCTCGTCTTCCGCAAGGAGATCACCGCGGTCCCCGGCTCCTGGCACCTGCGCCTGGTCGTCACGATCGAGAACGAGGGCCGCATCGCGGGGGATGCCCACACGTTCGAGCTGATCCCCGCGGGGTGCGTCCCCGCCGAGCTCGGCGATCGCTTCTACCAGGAGCCGCGCGCGGTGGCCGTCGGAGTCGACGAGGACAACGAGTTCTCGATGGACTGGGAGTCGGCGTCCGGCGCGGACGACGGCGGCGACACCCTCGACGTCGGTAGCGAGCAGCTCGTGTTCGCCGGCGGGCACAACAAGTACTTCGCCTTCTTCCTTCGGCAGTCGAACTCGACGGAGCGCACGATGCGTGCGGCGCGCTACGACCCGTGGGTCGAGCCGACCGCCGCGGTCGCGGGCGAAGACCCGAAGGAGTACGTCGAGGCGACCGTCCTCCTCGAGCTGGACGTCCCCTCCCCGGGAGCGAGCAGGAGCTGGGAGTACACGATCTTCGCCGGCCCGAAGGATCCCGACATCATCGTGGGCGACCACAAGGCCCACCGGCTCGTCCTGGACAAGGACCTCTCCTTCTTCTCCTCGATCGGCCGCGTTCTGCTGGCGATCATGGGGTTTTTCCACGGGCTGGTCGGCAACTGGGGAGCCGCGATCATCCTGCTGACGATCTGCGTCCGCGCGGTGCTGTTCCCCCTGAACCGGCGATCCCAGACGGCGATGGCGCGCTATCAGAAGAAGATGAAGCGCGTCCAGCCGAAGATGGAGGAGATCAAGCAGCGCTACGCGAACGACGCCCAGAAACAGCGCGAGGCCCAGGCGAAGCTCATGCAGGAGGAGGGGGCCTTCCCGCCGCTGGGTGGCTGCCTGCCGATCTTCCTGCAGATCCCGATCTTCTTCGGGCTGTTCAGCGCCCTGCGCACGAGCTTCGATCTCCGCCAGGCTCCCTTCGCCCTGTGGATCGACGACCTGTCGCTCCCCGATCGGCTCCTGCGCCTGGACCTCGAGATCCCCCTGGGCTTCACGACCTTCGATCTCACCTACCTGAACCTCCTGCCGCTCCTGATGGTGGTGCTGTGGATCCTGCAGCAGAAGGGGATGCCGCAGCCGCAGGACGAGCAGGCGAAGCGGATGCAGAAGATGATGATGTTCATGCCCATCATCTTCGGCGTCCTGCTCTACAGCTACGCTGCCGGCCTCTCCCTCTACATGATCACGCAGTCCTCGCTCGGCATCGTCGAGCAGCGGGTGATCAAGAAGCTCTGGCCGATCGACGACTCGGAGCTCGAGAAGAAGGAGAAGGAGAAGAAGAAGAAGAAGGGCTGCGGTCCGTTCAGCGGCATGATGCAGAACATCGCCGAGAAGCAGCGCGCGCAGATGAAGCAGGTCGAGGCGATGCGCAGCGCGAAGAAGGTCCAGTCGAAGAAGCAGCGCAAGAAGAAGAAGCGGTGACATGGGCGCGGTGACGATCGCCGCCGTGTCCTCGCCTCCGGGTCCCGCGTTGCGCGGGGTGATTCGCGTCTCGGGTCCCGACGCGCGTCGACTGATCGAGCGGACCTTCGCCCGCGAGGAGGACGAATCGGGACCGCTGCGCCGCGGCGTCTTCCCCGGCCGCTTCCACGACCCGCGGGGCAGCCAGCCCGCGCTGCTCCTGTGGATGCCCTCGCCCCACTCCTACACGCGCGAGGACGTGGCCGAGCTCCACCTCCCCGGCTCGCCCCCCCTGCTCGACGCGGCGCTGGAGCGGCTCGTGGAGCTCGGGGCGCGCCTCGCGGGGCCCGGCGAGTTCACGCGTCGCGCCTTCCTCAACGGCCGGCTCGACCTCACGCGGGCCGAGGGCGTCCTGGAGCTCATCGAGGCCACGAACGAGGGAGAGCGTCGCGCGGCCGGCCTCCTCCTGGAGGGCGGGCTCGACGAGCGGGTGCGGGGCCTGCGCGCCGAGCTCGAGGACCTGCGCACGCTCTGCGAGGCGAGCCTCGACTTCGACGAGACGGAGACGGGGCACGTGCCGGGCGACGAGCTCTCCGCACGCGCCGCCGCGGCCGCCGCCGCCCTCGACGAGGCCCTCGGCTGGGAGGTGCGCCGCCAGCCCCCGAGCGCCCTGCCCCGCGTCGTCCTCCGGGGCGCCCCGAACGCGGGCAAGAGCTCGCTCTACAACGCCCTCGCCGGTGGGGAGGGAGGAGCGCTGGTGAGCGAGCACGCGGGGACGACCCGCGACGCCCTGGCCGCCCTCTGGACGCTCCCCGGAGGGACCTGCCTGCTCCTGGACGCTCCGGGCCTCGATCCCGGGGCCACGGGCCCGGACGCGACCGCCCAGGGGCTCGCTTCCCGGGAGCGCCGCAGCGCCGACCTGCTGCTGCGGGTGGTCGAGGCGGGAACGGCCCCCGGCGAGGACCCCCGGTCCGCCGTCCCGCACCGGGTGGTCTGGAGCAAGGCCGACCTCGCGCCGGGCTTCGCGCCCCCCGCGGGGGACGTCCTCACCTCCGCCCGCACCGGGGAGGGCCTAGAGGAACTGGGAGCCGTCGTGGCGCGCGCCCTGGGGCTCGACGGCGATCCCGATGCGGCCTCCGAGGGACCGTCCCCGGGCCTCGCCCGCGAGCTCTTCGCCCGCCACCGCCAGGCTCTGGTCCACGCCGCCTCCGCTCTCGGCCGCGCCCGCGAGATGATCGCCGAGGAGGCCCCCCTCGACCTCGTCGCGGAGAGGCTGCGGGAGGCAACGGACGCCCTGGATGGAATCGCCGGCCACACGAGTCCCGAAGACGTCCTGGACCGCATCTTCTCCCGCTTCTGTATCGGGAAGTGAGGAGCTCGCCTTCCTGACCGATCCGCCGGCCATCCGCGGCGGTTATGCACGAAATACCCCCACGGATGGCGTTGTGAAACGTCCGAGGACGTTGACACACAACATCTTGAGTGCTGATGTAGTGACGCCGGATCTCGGGGGCAGTGCGGGCGTCCCCCGTCGCCGGTACGCGACTCATGAGATGCCCTCGCTGCAAGTCGGACAAGGACCGAGTGGTGGACTCGCGGGCCTCGGCCGACGGGACCGCGATCCGGAGGCGTCGGGAGTGCCTCGTGTGCTTCCTGCGCTACACGACCTACGAGCGCATCGAGAGCACGCCCCTGCGCGTGGTCAAGAAGAGCGGCGAGCGGGTCCGCTTCGACCGGGAGCGCATCCTGGCCGGGATGATGCGCGCGTGCGAGAAGCTGGACGTTCCCGTGGAAACCCTGGAGGAGGTCACGAACCGGATCGAGGTGCAGTGCCACGAGGAATACGACCGCGAGGTCCCCAGCGCCGTGATCGGGAACATGGTGATGGACGAGCTCCGGGAGCTTAACCAGGTGGCCTACGTGCGCTTCGCCAGCGTCTACCGGGAGTTCAAGGACGTCACGCAGTTCCTCGACGAGCTGAAGCCGATCCTCGAGAAGGAGGGCGGCTCGGAGAGGAGTGGGGCGTGAGAGAGGGCATGGAGAGATCGGGAATCGAGGGAGGGGCTCGCTCGGGTCCCGGGCGTCGGCCCGATCGGCGCCGAGGGAGGGGCTGATCGCATGGCCGGAACCCAGGGCAGGGACGGATCCCCGCAGAGCGCGGGAGGTCGCGGGCGGGACCGCGCGGTCCGCCGGGTTCGCCGCGTGCGCAAGCGCGACGGGCGGGAGGTGCCCTTCGACGTCACCAAGGTCGAGAACGCGATCTCGGCGGCCCTCGACGCGGTGGGCGAGCCGGATCCGGCCTTCGCCGCCGAGGTGGCGGGGGTCGTGGAGCTCACCCTGAACGAGTGCGCGGCCGCCGCGGGAGGCATGCCGGAGGCCGCCGAGCACGAGATACCCCACATCGAGCACGTCCAGGACCTCGTGGAGAAGGCCCTGATGGAGCTCGGCGCCCCGATGGCCGCCAAGGCCTACATCCTGTACCGCGACCGCCGCACGCGGATCCGCGAGGCCCTCCAGGTCCACACGGGGGACGCGGCGCGCCGCAGCGCGATGCGGGTGCGGGAGACGGAGGGGATCTCCGCCTGGAGCAAGGGGCGGATCGTGGCCGCCCTGATGGAGGAGGCCGAGCTGCCGCGGACGGCCGCCGAGGAGGTGGCCGCGGTGGTCGAGGAGCGCGTCTTCGCCTCCGGGCTGCGGCGCATCACGACCTCCCTGATCCGCGAGCTCGTGGCCTCCGAGCTCTTCCAGCGCGGCTGGACCCACGCCCTGCGCCGCCAGGAGCTCGTGGGGCTGGCGCGTCACGACCTGCGGCGAGCCCTCGCCGGCCAGAGCCCCTTCCCGTGGCGGGACGCCGTCGCCGAGGCGGAGGGCGGGGGGCCGCCCGAGGTGCAGGACACCGTCTCCGGCGAGGTCCTTCGTCGCTACGCCCTCGAGGACGTGCTCCCCGAGGACGCCGCCGAGCTGCACCGGGCCGGCGACCTCCACGTCGAGGGGCTCGAGACCTGCCACCAGCCCCTGGCCCTGGCCGTGGAGGCGGAGCTGCTCTCGCCGGGAGGCGGGAAACCCGGCCACGGCGCGGGCTACGGGATCCTCGACGAGATCGCGGAGCTCGCCCGAGGCGTCTCGCGCATCCTCGTGCTCGAGCGGCCGGGCACCGTCCTCGCGCCCCTGGTGCGCTCCACCCGGTCCACGAGCCCCCACGCGCTCGCGGGCTGGCTGCGGTCCCTCGCCGCGGTGGCGCGCGGAGCGGGGGTGCGGATCGACCTCGGCTCCAGCGGGCCGCGATTCACCGCGTTCACCGGCCGGCTCGTCGAGGAGCTGGCCGTGCTCCCCGCCGGACCCTTCGCGCCGCGCCTGTTCCTGGAGGGCCACGAGCTCGAGCAGGTGCTCTCCGCCCGCGTCGACCTCGCGGGGGACGTCGAACGCCTCCTCGCGGGCGGGCGCCTGATCACCACCTGGGGCGCGGAGGAGGGGCTTTTTGCCGGCCCCGGCTGCCACCGCCGGCTCCGGGAGCGCGGCGCCCTCGCCTGCGGGGGAGCCATCGCCCTCAACCTGCCCCGTCTCGCCCGCCGGGGCGGCCCCTGGCGCGAGGAGATCGTCCAGGCCGGCCTGGACGATCTCGTCCAGGCCTCCCTCGCCCTCGCCCGGAGCCTCGAGGAGTTCCAGAGCCAGCCGGGTCGCGGGCGCATCCGGGGGATGCGGGCCCGGGTCTCCTACGCCCTCGTCCCCGTGGGGCTGCGGGAGGCCCTGCTCGTCCTGGGGGACGGCGAGATCGACCCCGACCAGGGCGCGCGGCTGCTCGGGCTGCTCGCCGAGGCCGCCCACCGCTTCTCCTTCGAGGGCTCCTCCACCGTCTCCCCCTGCCCCTTCTTCGGGGAGACGGCGGCCGCGCGCTTCGCCTGGCTCGACCAGCGCGCCGCCCGATCCGACGGAACGCGCCAGGGCCTGCTCTTCGACCAGGCGGAGGACGGCGAGGCCCCCCGACCCTACGGCACCGGCTTCGCCCTCTCGCCCGTCTCGTCCCGCAGCGCCCCCGGTTCCGCGGGGCGGGCGGAGGCGGAGGTCTTGAAGACCCTGGCCGCGGGGGCCCTCTCGCTGGTCGGCGTGCCCGGCGCGCTCGATCGCGAGGAGGAGCATCCCCACCTCGCCGCCTGGCGCCGCTTCGAGGTCCGCCGCCGCGCCCAGGTCGGGGAGATCTCCCTCGAGCTCTTTCCCCTCCCCGCCCCTCCCGGCGACGCCCTCCCCTCCCCTCCCGACTCGGCCCTCCCCTCCACGAAACCGCCGACGACCCCCGCGGTGAACCTCCGACCGCTGGCCTGATCCCGGCTCCTCCACGCGACCCTCTCCGGCAGCCCGATCCTCCGCAGCATGCGACTACGACGACTGGAACTCTTCGGCTTCAAGTCCTTCGCGGACCGCGTGGTCCTGGACTTCGAGCAAGCCCTCACCGCGATCGTGGGACCGAACGGGTGCGGGAAGAGCAACGTCGTCGACGCGATCCGCTGGGTGCTGGGCGAGCAGAGGCCGACCTCGATGCGGGGCGGCGAGATGGTCGACGTCATCTTCAAGGGATCCTCCTCCCGCGCCCCGATGTCGGTCGCGGAGGTGACCATGGTGCTCGACAACCGCCTCGGGGCCCTGGACGACCGCGGTGAGGAGGTCGCCATCACCCGGCGCGTCTACCGCGGGGGCGAGGGCGAGTACCTGATCGACGGGAGCCGCGTCCGGTTGAAGGACGTGCGCGACATGCTCTACGGCACGGGGCTGGGCAGCCGCGGCTACTCGGTGCTCGAGCAGGGCAAGATCGACGCCGTGCTGTCCGCGAACCCCGTGGATCGCCGGGCGATCTTCGAGGAGGCCGCGGGCATCAGCCGCTACCGCCAGCGCAAGAAGGAGACCGAGTCGCGGCTCAAGCGCGTCGAGGCGGACCTCGTGCGGCTGGACGACGTGCTCGGCGAGCTCGGCAAGCGCCAGCGCTCGCTGCGGATCCAGGCGGGCCGCGCGCGCCGGTTCCTCGAGGCCCGCGACGCGTGGCGGGTGGACGGCCTGCGGCTGGCGCGCCACCAGGTGCACGGCCTGAAGACGCGGATCGCGGTCGAGACCCGGGACCTGGCCGCCGCCGAGGAGCGCGCGGAGCAGGACCGCCGGCGCCGCGGGGCAGCGGTGGAGGACGTCCAGACGCGGGAGCGCGAGCAGGAGGCCCTGGCCAGCGAGGTCGACCGCCTCTCCGCCGAGGCCGCCCACGCGGGAGGCGAGCTCCGCGCCGTCGACGAGCGCCGCGACCAGCTCCGGGCGCGGGTCGTCGCCTGGGAGGAGGCCGCGGAGGAGGAAGGGGCGCGGGCCGAGGTGCTCGACGCCCGGCTCGAGGCGCGTCGGGGAGAGCGGCGCGAGCTCGACGAGTCCCTCGCGGAGATCGATCGCGCGGCCACCCGCGCGCAGGGCCGCGAGCAGGAGCTGGCGAGCCGCCTCCGCGAGGCGCGGGCCGAGCTCCGCCAGGCCCGCGAGGCGTCGGAGGGCGCCAACGAGCTGGTCCTCGGCCTGCTCCACGAGCGGACGAGCGGCCGAAACCGGGTCCAGCACCTCGAGGAGTCCCTGGAGCCGCTGGCCGAGCGCTCCCGCCGGGCGAACCACCGCCGGGAGGAGGCCGCGGCGAGCGCGACCGCCGCCGGGGAGGCCGAGGCCGAGGCCCGCGAGGACCTCGCCCGCCTCGAGCGGGACTTCGAGGAGGTCGAGGCGGATCGCCGCGCCCTCGCGGCCGAGGTCGAGACCGTCGGTGGCCGGCGCGAGGAGCTCGACGCGCGGCGCGCGGAGCTCGAGCTCGAGTCCGCCCGTCTCGCCAGCCGCGTCGAGGCCCTCACCGACTGGGAGCGCGAGCGGGAGAAGCTGGAGAGCGGCGCCCGCCAGGTGCTCGAGGCCGTCGCGGAGGGTGAGGGACCGGCCCTCGCCGGCGCCATCGCGGGCCTGTTCGCCGACCACCTGAAGACGGACACGCGCAACGCCCGGGCCCTGGACGCGGTGCTCGACCTGCGCGCCCAGGCGCTCGTCGTGGAGAGCACGGAGGACGCCCGCTCGATCGTGGGCTGGCTCAAGGCCGAGGAGCGCGGCCGGGTCCACCTCGTCCTGCCCGAGGGCCTCGCGGCCTCGGAGCCCGCCGAGGTGCCGGACGAGCTCGCGGCGGCGCCGGGGGTTCTCGGTCGGTTGCTCGACGTCGTCGCGTGCGAGGCTTCCTTCACCGACCTCGCGCGGCGGCTCTTCGGCGACGTCGTCCTCGTCGAGGAGCCCGAGCGAGGGCTCGAGCTCGTGCGGGAGCATCCGTCCCTGCGCTTCGCCACCCCGGACGGCGACCTGGTCGAGGCCGGCGGGCTCGTGGGCGGCCATACGGAGACGGTGCAGGGCGCCGTCGGCCGTCGCTCCTTCGCCGCAGAGCTCGAGGGCCGGCGCGCGCGCACCGCGGACGAGCACGAGGAGATCCTCGGACAGCTCGGGGAGCTGCGGGAGCGGGAGGCCCAGCTCCAGGCACGCCTGGGCGGGATCGTCGAGCGTCTCGAGGGGCTGACCGAGGAGCGGGCCCTGGCCCGGGGCGCCCTGGAGACGGCCCGGAACCGCCGCGTGGACCTGGAGGAGGCGGTGGCCATCTCCCGCCACGAGAGCGAGGGGCTGGTCGAGGAATGCGCCCGCACCGAGGAGGATCTCGCGGCCGCCCGCCGGAGCCTGGCGGCGGTCGAGGAGCGCTTCGAGCGGGAGAACGCGCTGCTCTCCGGAGCGGAGTCGCGCCGCGCGGAGCTCGAGGGTCGCGTGGAGCGGCTCGCGCGCGACGAGGCCCACGCCCGCGTGGACGCGGCGGGGGTTCGGGAGCGGCTGGAGGCGGCCCGCCGCCGCAGCGAAGAGCTGGATCGCTCCCTGGAGGAATACCGCGTCGAGCTCGAGCGCACCCGGCAGGTGCGGGTGGAGAACGTGGAGAGCGCGGTCCGGGGTCGCGAGGAGGCCGAGCGCCTGGGCGTCGAGCGAGAGTCGCTCCTGGAGCGCCGCGGGGAGCTGGAGGAGCGCCTCGAGGAGATGCGCCGGCGAGAGCGCGCGGGGCGGGAGGCGATCGAGACCCTTCGGCGGCACAGCGAGGCGATCACCGGCGAGCTCGAGACCCTGCTCAGCGAGGTCGCCGAGAAGCGCCTGGAGAAGCAGCGGCTCGAGCTCTCCCGCGACGAGATCCGCCGGCGCGCGGAGGAGGACTTCACGATCGCGGCCCACGCCCTGCTCGAAGGCTTCGAGCCCGCCGACGAGCTCTCCGAGGAGGCGTCGCTCGAGGCCCTCGCGGAGAGCGTGTCCGAGCTCAAGGCGAAGATGGAGAAGCTCGGGCCGGTCAACCTCGAGGCGGTCGACGAGCTCGAGGAGGTGACGGAGCGCCTCGACTTCCTCCAGACGCAGCGCCGCGACGTGTCGGATGCGCGCCGCTCGCTCGTGGGCACGATCGACAAGCTGAACACGGAGAGCCGGCGGCTCTTCACCGAGGCCTTCGAGGAGATCCGCACGCAGTTCCGCCTCACCTTCCGTCAGCTCTTCGGCGGCGGGCGGGCGGACATCTCCCTGGTGGACAGCGAGGACGTGCTCGAGGCGGGCATCGAGATCACCGCCCGGCCCCCGGGGCGGGAATCGCTGCCGATCAGCCTGCTGTCCGGCGGGCAGCGCACCCTCACCGCGCTCGCCCTGCTCTTCGGGGTCTTCCAGACGCGCCCGAGCCCCTTCTGCGTGCTCGACGAGGTCGACGCCGCCCTCGACGACGCGAACATCAACCGCTTCCTCGCCCTCCTGCGCGAGTCGCTGTCGGACACCCAGTTCGTCGTGGTCACCCACAACAAGGGGACGATGGCCGCCGGCGACCTCCTGTACGGCGTGACCATGGCCGTGCGCGGCGTCTCGCGCGTGGTCAGCGTCGAGCTGTCCGAGGTGGAGGAGTTCGTGCCCGAGGCCACGGGGACGATGCCCGGTGAGGTTCGGGTTCCCGAGGAGGAGGAGGAGGAAGCTCCCACGAACGGGCGGGACGCCGAGGCCGAGGAGGAGCGCGTCGTCGAGCTCGTTCCCCATCGTCCGGATCCCGCGCCCGTGGCTCCGACGCCCGCCGTGCCCCAGGGCGAGCCCACGAATTGAGGCGGTCGCCTCCCCGCGCGTCCGCCCTCTCTCTCGAGCGTTCGAATCGCGTCAAACCCCGGTTTCGCTGCGTCGGAGGAAGAGAACCGGCCGATTCGCGTCCAGGGGAAGAGGCCGGCACGCGCCGGTCGGCGGATCGGTGGTATGCTCACGCCGTGGCGGGAAGAGGGCGCACCCTTCCGAGGGCGGAGCGATCGGGGCGAGACCGCACCGGTGACGGGCGGGGACGATCGGACTAGGGAAACGCATGAGGTACGGACTCGACACGGCGACGACGACGGGGGGACGGTGGCTCCCCCTCCTCCTCGCGAGCCTGGCGCTCGCCCCTTCGGTCGCCCTCGCGCAGGATCCCGAGGACCCTCCCCCCGCGGACGCACAGGACGAGCCGGTGGGGGAGCCGACGGAGGTTCCACCCGAGGCGCCGCGCTACCTCGCCCCGGAGGACTTCGACCGCCTGCAGTCCGCCTGGATGGGCACGGGCCTGGCGGAGACTGTCGAGCTCGGCGTGGCGAGCGCGGGGGGCCGGGAGCTGCGCGCCGTGCAGCTCGGCGCGCCAGGACCGATGCCCCTCGGCGAGCGGCCGGCCGTCCTGCTCCTGGGCGGGCTCGACGGCGTCTCCATCGCGGGCTCGGAGGCGGTGATCGCCCTCGTCGATCGCCTCCTCGCCTCCGCGGACCTCCTGCCCCCGGGGGTGACCGTCATCGCGGTGCCCTGGGCGAATCCCGACGGCCTGGCCCGCCGCCTCGCCGGCGAACACGGCGGGGGGGGCAACGACCGGGGCGTCGACGAGGACCGCGACGGCGCCGTGGACGAGGACGGACCCGACGACCTGGACGGTGACGGCGTCGCCCTGGAGATGCTCGTCGAGGACCCGGAGGGGCCCTGGGTACGCGCAGGGGACGGACGGTTCCTCCGGCCCGCCCGGGAGGGCGAGGCTCCCCGCTACCGCCGCGCGCGCGAGGGACGGGACGACGACGGGGACGGCCGCTACAACGAGGACGGCCCGGGAGGGGTGTCCCTCGATCACAACTTCCCTGTCGGCTGGGAGGGAGACTGGGCGGGGATTCCCTCGGGCCCCTGGCCCCTGTCGGAGCCCTGCTCCCGCGCCCTGGCGGACCTCGCCCTGGTGCGGGACGTGCGCGCCGTCCTGCTCTTCCAGGGGAACCACGGCTCGCTGGTGACTCCGGGAGGGCGCTCACCCACCGACCCGGTCGACCTCGCTCTCGGCCCCCTGCCGGTGGCGGCGGACGCTCCCGCCTTCCTGGCGCTCCAGGCGCTGTTCGCGGAGGCCACCGGGCGAGCGGCCGTTCCTCCCCTGCGCCTCGCGGAGGCGCGAGGAGAGAGCGTCAGGGGCTCTCCTCTGGACTGGTTCTACGCCTCGCGGGGGGCCCTGACCGCGGAGATCGGGGTCTGGGGTCCCCGGGTGGACGGCCCCGCCCGCTCCGCCGCGGAGGGCGCGACCCCGCGCGAGGGTCGATTCCGCCTGCCCGACGAGCCCGTCGAGGGGCCGCTCGAAGGCGTTTGCGCGGAGGATCGGCTCTGGGCGAGCTGGCTCGACGACACGCGGGGCGGCATCGGATTCGTGGACTGGCAGCCGGTCGAGCTGGGCGACGGCCAGCGGGTCCTCGTGGGGGGCTGGGAGCCCCGCACGCGCGAGAATCCCCCGCCGGACGTGCTCGCGCGGGCCGTGGAGGGGCTCGACGCCTTCCTCCTCGCCCTGCTCCGGAGCCTGCCCCGCCTCGAGATCGAGCTGCGGGAGACGGGACGGGACGGCGCGGTGGCCCGGCTGCGCGCCCGCCTGGGCAACGCCGGCGGTCTGCCGTCGGGCGTGGGGATCCGGGGGGCCGGTCGCGGCGTCCGACTCCGGCTCGAGCTCCCCGAGGGCGTGGTCCTGCTCGCCGGCGAGGAGTCGATCGAGCTGGACCACCTCCCCGGCGGAGGGGCGAGCGGGGAGTTCGAGTGGCTGCTCACGGCTCCCGAGGGAGCCGTCGTGCGCCTGCACGCTTCCTCTCCCCTCTGCGAGGAGGTGACGCGGGAGGTGCGGCTGTGATCCGGCTCCTGCTCCACCTCGGGCTCGCGAGCGCGGCCCTGCTCGGCGGTCTCCCGGGGACGCCCCCCGTAGCGCAGGACGAGGATCCGGACGAGGCCGCGACCACCGAGTCGGAGGGCGCGGAGACCGGAACGGAAGCCCCGCCGGCCGAGCCGAGCCCCCCGGGGGCCCCTTCCCTCGATCACCGCCTCGCCGTCGAGGAGATCGAGGCCTCGCTCGCCGCCCTCGTCGAGGCGCACCCGGGTCTCGCCCGGGCCGAGACGGTGGGCGTGAGCCGGGGAGGACACAGCCTCGGCGCCCTCGTGCTCACCGATCCCGCGATTGCCGCCGCCGGGGCCAAGCCGGCCCTGCTCGTGACGGACCACCTCGATCCCTCCCGCAGCCGGGGGACCGAGATCGCCCTCGCCCTCGCCTGGGACCTGGCCGAGCGCTTCGAGCAGGATCCGGAGGTGGCGCGGCTGCTGCGGGACGTCGCGATCTACGTCGTGCCCTGCCTGGATCCGGACCGGCGCGCTCCGGTGGGGGAGGACGAGCCTCCGCCCCCCGACCGCGGCGTGCACTTCGACTGCAACTTCCCCGCGGGCTGGCAGCCCGAGGTCGTCGCGCCGGGGTCCGGCCCCTACCCGCTGTCGGAGCCCGAGACCCTGGCCACCGCCCGCTTCCTTGTCTCCCACCCCGATGTCGTGGCGATCGTCGCGCCCCAGGACGAGGGGTGCTTCCCCGAGAGCTCCGACTCGCCTCTCTGGTCGGCGGCCTGGACGATCGCACCCGAGGACATCGCCTTCCTCCTCGAGGACACCTCGAGCGCCTACCCGCTCTACGTGCCCTTCCCCGCGGGGTACATGGTCCGCGGCTCGCTGCTCGCCCACGCCTACGAGATCTGCGGCATCCACCCGTTCATCCTGCGTCAGCCCTCCCCGGACGCCCCGTGGGAGAGCCTCCGGGAGCCGGTGCGCGGGATCGAGGATCTCGCCCGGCGCCTCTCCCGCGTCACCTTGGGCGAGCGCTCCCTGGAGCGGCTCGGAGCCGGGCTGTGGCAGCTCGACGTGCTCCTGCGCAACGAGGGCGAGCTGCCCACCCGCAGCCATCTCGCCCGCCTGCGGCTCCCCGGGCCGGAGATCCGGATCACGGTGGGGGGGGCGAAGCTCGTGGCCCTCGCCGGGCGAACGAACGAGGAGGAGCCCTACCGCGTCCTCGTGGCCTCCGTGCCCGAGGGACAGGACACGATCGCGGCCGGCAACCTCGACGCGGGCGAGGGTCGGTGGCTGCGCCTGATCCTCCAGGCCGAGGCGGGCGCGACGGTCACCCTCGCGGGGAGCTCGGCCTGCGCAGGCACGGCGCGGTTGGAGCGCGTGCTTCCCTGAGGGGCCCCGGGACTCAGCGCGGGGCGATCCGGCTCTCGAGCTCGGGCAGTCCGGCGAGGACGATCCGGCCGATGATCCCCAGGCTCTCCGGCGCGCAGTTCTCCAGGGTGTCCTGCTCGGTGTGCCAGTAGTCGTTGTAGGGGCCGTACTCGAAGTCGATCAGGTCGACGCTCGGCACGCCCGCCGCGAGGAAGGGGAGGTGGTCGTCGTTGATCTCGCGGCTCCAGCCGCCGACGTGGTCCCCGAGGCCGATCCGGTGTGCCGCGGAGAAGAAAATGTCCAGGAGCGCGGGGGACGAGTTGAGCTCGTGGGTGAGCTGCAGGTCCCGGTCGCCGACCATGTCGAGCACGACACACGCCTTCACCTGCTCGATCCCCCCGCTCTCGACGAGCCGGGCCACGTGGTGTCGGGAGCCGTACGTGTTGTCGTTTCCTATCCACGTGGGGCGAATCGCCTCCTCGCCGTCCACGAACAGGATGCGGTAGGTCACGGGCGACGAACCCTTCCTCTCGACGAGGCATCGGGCCAGCTCCAGCAACACCGCGGTGCTCGAGCCGCTGTCGTTCGCGCCCTGGAACTCGAACTGCAGGGCCTTCGTGTCGAAGTGGCTCACCAGCACCACCATCGGGGGGGAGGAGCCGTCGGCGGCAGGCTCCGCGGGAACGTCCGCGTAGATGTTGGCGAACGAGACGTCCCCGATCGGAGTGCGGTCGACGAACGCCTCCCGGATGGGACGCAGGCCGAGGGCGGTCAGCTCGTTCTGCAGGTACTTCTGCAGGTCGTCGTTCCCCTTGCCTCCGGAATACCGCGGCCCGAACCCGACGATCTTCTCGAGGTGCGCCCAGGCTCGGCCCGAGTCGTAGGTCACCGGGGGGGGCTCCGCGATTTCGCGGTTGCAGTTCGTGAACACGAGGGTGCAGGACAGGAGCGCGAGGAGAGCGACGCACGACAGGAGGAATCCCGTCCTGCTCCGGGCGAGTCTCCCGGGCCGGCGCGGATTCCCCGGAGTCGGTATGTCGCAGTCGGATTCGAGCTCGTGGGAACGGTCGGCGGTCTCCATCATCGTCTGGGTCGGGTCGAGGGCATCCTAGGACAGGACGGGTTCGCTACGCACCAATTTCCCGCTAGGTGGAACAGATTCCCCCGTTGCGCTTTCGAGCCCGAAAACCGACTTGCGGCCCCGACAGTCGTGGTTTCGCGGCACCCCGAATCGAGCATTCTCATCCGATCGGATTCGTGGACACCCGAGACCTCCGACGCGCGGCCGTCGGAAGGCGATCGAGCCCGAAAGGGCAGTCCGCGGGAGCGGAGAAACGCACCGGGAGTCCCCTCCAGTTCGCCCGGGGAACATCCGACAACAGAATCGGAGAAACCTCGGGCTTCCTGGGGTCCCCGTGTGCCATCCGGAGCTCATAGATGAACGAATCCGACTCGCCCCTCCTCGACCTCGTCACTGAACGTCTGAACAGCGAGCAATACGCCGCCCTCTCCTGGGAAGGTTCCTTCGAGGACTACCTGGGAGTCGCTGAACGCAACCCCGCCGTGGCTCGGAACGCCTGGCAGCGATTGCTCGACATGATCGAGCATCACGGGTTCGAGCAGCCCACGGGGCGCGGACGGATTCGGCGCTGGAAGATCTTCGACGACCCCTTCGATCGCGGACGCGACGCGGTGTTCGGCCTCGATCATCAGCTCAATCAGCTCGTCCAGGTGTTCCGCGCGGGCGCACAGGGGCTGGGTCCGGAGCGACGCGTCATCCTCCTGCACGGCCCGGTGGGCTCGGCGAAGAGCACCGTCGTCCGCCTGCTCAAGCGGGGCCTGGAGGCGTACTGCTACACCCAGGCGGGAGCGATCTACACCTTCGACTGGGACGTGGACGGCCAGATCATCCGCTCGCCCATGAACCAGGATCCGCTCCTGCTCATCCCCGAGGAGGGACGCTCGGGACCCGAGGAGTGGTTGAACCGCAACTTCGACCGCGAGTACACCCTCGAGATCCAGGGGCAGCTGGATCCGGTCAGCCGCTACTACTTCTACCTGCTCCAGAAGCGCTACGGGGGCGACTGGAGGCGAGTTCTCGAGCACGTTCGCGTCCGGCGGTTCGTGCTCTCCGAGAAGGACCGGGTCGGGATCGGCACCTTCCAGCCGAAGGACGAGAAGAACCAGGACTCCACCGAGCTGACCGGCGACGTCAACTACCGCAAGATCGCCGAGTACGGCAGCGATTCGGATCCCCGGGCGTTCAACTTCGACGGCGAGTTCAACGTCGCCAACCGCGGCATCCTGGAGTTCGTCGAGGTCCTCAAGCTCGACGTGGCGTTCCTGTACGACCTGCTCGGGGCGAGCCAGGAGCACATGATCAAGCCCAAGAAGTTCGCCCAGACGCACATCGACGAGGTGATCATCGGGCACACCAACGAGCCCGAGTACAGAAAGCTCCAGAACAACGAGCTCATGGAGGCGTTCCGGGATCGCACGATCAAGATCGACATCCCGTACAACCTCTCGGTCTCCGACGAGGTCCGCATCTACAAGCGCCAGTTCAACGAGGAGACGATCCTGCACACCGCGATCGCTCCCCACACGCTGGAGGTCGCCTCCCTGTGGGCGGTGCTGACGCGGCTCGAGGATCCGACGCATCCGAACCTGTCGATCCTGCAGAAGGCGAAGCTCTACGCCGGCGAGGAGGTCCAGGGCTTCACCCACGAGAACGTCCGCGAGATGCGCGCGAGCGCCGGCCGGGAGGGCATGTCCGGGATCAGCCCCCGCTACGTGCAGGACCGGATCGCGTCCGCCATCGTCGGGGAGAAGGAGAACATCGGTCCCCTGGACGTGCTCGAGGCCCTGACCGAGGGGCTCAAGCACCACAGCCTGATCTCCAACGAGGAGATCCGGAAGCGGTACACGAACCTGATGGCGTACGCCCGCGAGGAGTACGAGGAGACCGTCAAGCACGAGATCCAGGTCGCGGTCGCCGCGGACAAGGAGGCCGTCGATCGTCTGTGCGCGAAGTACGTGGACAACGTGAAGGCGTACACGACCCGGGAGAAGGTCATCGACCACGCCGGCCGCGAGAAGGACCCGGACGAGAGGTTGATGAGGTCGATCGAGACGAAGATCGACATCCCGGAGTCCCGCAAGGACGACTTCCGCCACGAGCTGATGAACTACATCGCGGCTCTCCACATCGAGGGGAGGACCTTCGACTACCGCGAGAACAAGAGACTGACGCGCGCCCTGGAGCTGAAGCTCTTCGAGGACCGCCGCGACACGATCCAGCTCACGAGTCTCGTGTCGAGCGTGGTGGACCCGGAGACGCGCGCCAAGATCGACGTCATTCGCCAACGGCTGGCCGAGCAGTTCGGCTACGACGAGAAGAGCGCCGAGGAGGTCCTGCACTACGTGGCCGCCCTCTTCGCGCGTGGTGAGGCCAAGAAGAGCGCTCCGGAAGCCGCCTAGGCGGCCGGGGCATCACCCGAGGAGCTGCATCGTGTTTCGCATCGAGGCAGATCGCGCCCGCTTCCGCGAGATCGTGAGGGGCCGGATCCGTCAGGACCTGCGCCGGTATCTCTCCACGGGCGAGCTCATCGGCCGCGCCGGGAATCGAGTCGTCTCCGTACCCCTCCCGCAGATCGAGCTCCCGAGGTTCACCTTCGGAGAGAATCCCAAGGGCGAAGCGGGAGCCGGCCAGGGCGAGAGTGGTGACGGGGCGGACGGCGAGGCGGCCCAGGGCGAGGCTCCCGGAGGCGCAGGGGATCAGCCTGGCCAGCACATCCTCGAGGTCGACCTCGAGCTGGAAGAGCTGGCCGAGATGCTCGGCGACGAGCTCCAGCTGCCCAACATCGAGCCCCGCGGAGTGCGCGAGATCTCCACGGACGGCGGACGCTACAACGGCTTGCGGAGGGCCGGGCCGAACTCCCTTCGCCAGTTCCGCCGCTCGTTCCGAAACGCCCTGAAGCGGACGATCGCCAGCGGTCTCTACGATCCTAGGGATCCGAAGGTCGTCCCCGAGCGCGAGGACTTCCGCTACCGGATGCGCAAGAGCTGTCCGCGCCCCGACTCGTCGGCCGTGGTCTTCCACATGATGGACGTCTCGGGATCCATGGGGCGCGAGCAGAAGGAGGTCGTGCGGATCAAGGCCTTCTGGATCGACACCTGGCTGCGCAGCCAGTACGAGAACCTCGAGGTCGTCTACATCGTTCACGACGCGGTGGCCCGCATCGTCGACCAGCACACCTTCTTCCACCTTCGTGAATCGGGAGGCACGAAGATCTCCTCGGCCTACGAGCTCTGCCTGCAGCAGATCTCGGAGCGCTTCCGGCCCGAGGACTGGAACATCTACCCCTTCCACTTCTCGGACGGCGACAACTGGTCGGCCCGAGACACGGAGATCTGCGTCACGATGCTCCGCGACGAGATCCTCCCCCGTGTCAACCAGTTCTGCTACGGCCAGGTGAAGAGCGCCCACGGATCGGGCCAGTTCAAGAAGGACCTGGATACCGCCCTCGGCGAAGAGGAGATCCTGGTGACGGCCGCGGTGAACGGACGGGACGACATCCCCGATGCGATCCGCCATTTCCTGGGGAAGGGGAGGTAAGCCGTGCGACTCCGTTCCGACCTGCCCGCCATCCTCAAGTACCAGGCGGTGATCATCGAGAGCGCGGCGCGGGACGCCGGTCTCGACTTCTTCGAGGTGGTCTTCGAGCTCCTGGACGCCCGGGACGTGAACGGCGTCGCGGCCTACGCGGGCTTCCCCGTCCGGTATCCCTCGTGGCGCTTCGGAATGGACTACGAGAAGCTCGAGAAGGGACGGCACTGGGGCCTGTCCAAGATCTACGAGCTGGTCATCAACAACGATCCCACCTACGCCTACCTCGTCCGCTCCAACTCGCTGCTCGAGCAGAAGCTCGTCATGGCCCACGTGTACGGCCACGCGGACTTCTTCAAGAACAACCTGTGGTTCGCCCCCACGGATCGGAAGATGCTCGACACGATGGGCAGCCACTCCACGCGCGTGCGGCGCTACTCGGACGGCTGCGGCATCGAGCGGGTAGAGAAGTTCCTCGACCTCTGCCTGTCGGTCGACACGCTCGTGGATCCCTACCTGCCCCTCCGGGAGCACGCGAATCCTCCGGACCAGCGCAGCAGCTACACGCCTCCTTCCGAGCGCGCACGACGCACCCTCGACGCGCTCACGATGTCCCCCCTCGGCGCGAACCCGGACGAAGAGTTGGAGGCGGAGGAAGCGGATCACAACCCCCGCCTCTCGCGGCTGCCGACCTACGACATCCTCGGCTTCATCGAGGAGAAGGCCCCGCTGGAAGCGTGGGAGCGGGACATGCTCCACATCGTGCGCTCGGAGGCCTACTACTTCGCTCCCCAGCGGATGACGAAGATCATGAACGAGGGATGGGCCTCGTTCTGGCACTCGAAGCTCCTGACCGAGGGCATCCTCGAGGCCTCGGAGATCCTCGACTTCGCGGACTGCCACTCCAGCGCGACGATGGCCGGGCCCGGGCAGGTCAACCCCTACAAGCTCGGGATCGAGATCTTCCGGCACGCCGAGGCTCTCGGTGAGGACATCTTCCAGCTCCGCCGCGTGCACAACGACGTCAGCATGCTCCACAAGATCGTGGACGAGGAGTTCGCGTGCGAGCACGTCCTGCCCCTCGTCCAGCGTCCCGGCCCTCCCGTGGCGGATCCCGCGGGCCAGGCGAGCGAGGTCGACTGGCGCGAGCTGAAGACCTGGCTCCTCCAGCAGATCGCCTGGGGGGGATTGCCCCAGATCGAGCTCGTCGAGGTGGACGCCGAGGGCGATGGCGAGCTCCTGCTCGTCCACCGCCACGACGGTCGTGACCTGCAGGTCGGACATGCCCGGGAGACCCTCCTGAACGTCGCCAGCCTCTGGCGGGCTCCGGTGCACCTGCTCACCGTCGTGGAGAAGCAGGGGCGGCGCCTGGTGGCGAAGGACGGAGAGGTCAGCATGCTGGACACGCGCGAGGCCGAGGGCCTCTGCTGCCCGGGGAGCACGACTGGCGACGACGCCGAGGACGAGCGGAAGGCCGGCTGATATCGGCGCCGGGAGCGGGATCCCAGCGTCGTTTGCGAGGGCCTTTCCTTCCTCTTGCTTGCCGGGTCGACTTCCGGGGGCGAAACTGCCCCCATGGCACACGGCACGAAGAACCGCATCGGAACCCTCCTCCTCACGGTGCTGGCGGGAGCCGCCCTGCTCGGTACGGCCGGCTGCCGCAAGGGATCGGGGTCGGCCTCCTCCTCGTTCAACGCGATCCCGCCCCCGGTGGACGGGACCCACGGATGCAACGGGGCGAACCAGGCGTTCGCTCCGCCCCAGCTGCCCGTCGGCGTGGCCCTCACCACCCTCGTCATCGGCCCGTCGAGCCAGCTCGCCGCGGCCCAGGGGGCCGAGATCGTCTACGTCACCGGCGCCGCGGCTACCGTGATGGAGCTCGACTTCTCGGGCGGCGGGCTTCCGGTCGAGACGATGCTGGTCGCCCCGGGGATCGTCGACGCCCTGCTCGCCACCGCGGGGATCGCGACGCCCGCCGAGCTCTCCGGGATCGCCATCGTGGATCCGGACAACCTGCTCATCGTCGAGCACGCGTCGAACACCCTGCTCCTGGTCAGCCGGACCACACCCGACACCGTCGTGTTCTACGCGGGGCTCCCGAACGAGACCCCCGGCTTCTCGGACGGGATCGCCACGCAGATCCGCTTCTCCTTCACCGTCCCGACCCAGATCGTCCCCTCCGGGGACGGGCGCGTGTTCATCGCGGATTCGGGCAACCACGCGATCCGCATGCTGCAGATCGGCGCCTTCCCCTCCGTCGTCACCGTGGCGGGCACGGGAGCCCCGGGATTCTCGGACGGAGATCTGTGGGGCGCGCTCTTCGACACGCCGGTGGGGCTCAGCGTTTCCTGCAACGGGTGGCTCCTCGTCACGGAGACCGGCGCGGCGGGGCTGGGCGGCCACCGGCTGCGCGCCGTCGCGATCGGCGACATCACCTTCTTCGGGATCATGGGCACCGCGGCCACCCTCGCCGGCGACGGCACCGAGGCCACGGTCGAGGGGATCGGCGACGCGGCGAGCCTCGCCGGCCCGGTCTCGCTTGCGAGCACCTCGGAGGGCGACCTCTACTGGCTCGACTCCTCGACGGGGATCCTCCGGCGCCACGAGACGGGCACGGGAGCCACCGACTGCCCGCTCTTCGCGAGCTGCGCCGACGCGCTGGTCGGACCGCTCAACTTCACGATCGACGGTCGGTTCTCGATGGCCCTCACGGACGGCGACGTCCTCTACGTGATCGACGCCGACGCGGGGACCCTCCTGCGCGTGACACCGATCGTCCCGAACTAGTGTCCTAGTGGCGATCGTCCACGAGCTCTCCTGGTCCGCGTCGCGGCAGCGCACCTTCGAGGAGTGCCGCCGTCGGTACTTCTGGGACTACTACGGCTCGTGGCGGGGATGGGAGAGGAACGCCTCCGCCTCGCGGCGGACCGCGTACCTGCTGAAGAAGATGACGCGCATGCCGATGTGGGCGGGGGACTGCCTGCACGAGGCCCTCGAGTGGTGGTTCACCGGCAAGCGTCAGGGCGCCGTGCGCACCGCGGAGGAGGTGTCGCAGCACGCCCTCTCCCGCCTTCGGGAGGGCTATCGCCAGTCGCGGGACGGCCGGTGGAAGGCGCGTCCCGCGAAGCTCACCCACCTCGCCGAGCACCACTACCGCGAGCCGGAGGTCGACGAGCCCTCGGGACGGGCCGGCGGCTACGGGCGTCGGTTCGTCGAGCGCATCGAGAGTGCCGTGCGGTGCTTCTTCGAGGCGCCCGAGCTCGCCCGCGTGCGCGAGGCGGCGCCCGCGGATTACCTCGCCTGCGAGGAGATGGGCACGATCGAGCTCTTCGACACCAAGGTGTTCGCGATCCCGGACTTCGCCTTCCGCGAGCGGGACGCGGCGACCGAGCGGATCTGGATCCACGACTGGAAGACCGGGCGACCCCGGGACGACGACGTCTTCCAGCTCTCCCTGTACGTCCACTACGGCATCCAGCGCTGGGGCGCGGATCCCGAACGGGTGCGCTGTGTGGACGCCTATCTCTCCGAGGGCGAATTCCGCGAGATGTCGTTCGGCGCCGCGGAGCTCGACGGGATCCTCGCGCGCATCGAGGAATCGATGGCGGAGATGCGCGAACTCCACTTCGACGCCGATCGCGGGGAGGGGGATCCGGAGGGGTTCCCCATGATGGATGGGGAAGAGGCGGCCGGCCGGATCTGCGCGCGGTGCAACTACCGCCAGCTCTGCGGCCGCTGAGCCGCCCCCCCCCGCCCCCGCCGATTCCGCCCTTCAGCCGCGTATCGATGGCGGCCGATGAAGACTGGCCCCACCCCCTCCGAATCGTTCTACTGGTCCCGGCCCGCCACCACCCCGCATGAAGCTCTCGGTCCTGATCCCGGTCTACAACGAGGAGCGTACGCTCGAGACCATCATCGATCGCGTCCAGGCCACGCCCCACGAGAAGGAGCTCGTGATCGTGGACGACTGCTCGGTCGACACGACCCCGGAGCTCCTGGCGGCCCTCGCCGAGCGCTACGACAACATCCGGATCCACCGCCACGAGAAGAACCGCGGCAAGGGCGCGGCCCTGGCCACCGGCCTGAAGCACTTCACGGGAGACCTGGTCCTCATCCAGGACGCCGACCTCGAGTACGATCCCGCCGACTACGAGGCCCTGCTCAAGCCGATCCAGGAGGGCAAGGCGGACGTCGTCTACGGCAGCCGCTTCCTCGGAGGCTCCTACGGTCGCGCGCACCTCTACTACCACTACCTCGCGAACCGCTTCCTGACGACGCTCTCCAACCTCGTCACGAACATCAACATCACGGACATGGAGACCTGCTACAAGGTCTTCCGGGCCGACATCGCCCGCCGGCTGGATCTGAAGTCGAAGGGCTTCGCGGTCGAGCCCGAGATCACCGCGAAGGTGTCGAAGATGAAGGCGCGCATCTACGAGGTGCCGGTGCGCTACGCGGGCCGCGACTACTCCGAGGGCAAGAAGATCAAGCCCCTCGACGGCTTCATCGCGGTGTGGGCGATCCTGCGGTGGGGGCTGTTCGGCCCGCGGCTCTGAGCCTCCGGGTACCCGCGGTCACCGCTGGTCGGGATCCAGCCCCCAGATCGCGAACACGACCCCCGCCCCGAGCAGAATGAGGCACAGCAGGGCCGCCGGCCACTTCGAGCCCCCCAGCCTCTCCTGGAAGTCGATCCACGCGAAGTGCCGGAACCCCCGGTCCCGCTCGAAGGTGGGAGCCAGGACCTCGTCGCGGTCCATGAGGAAGATCTCCCGCACCGGATAGTCCTCGTCCTCGACCGCCAGGCGGTGGCGGAGGATCCGCCAGTGCGCCCAGGGGGCGGCGAAGCCCCAGTCGCGCTGGATGTGCAGGAACCGGGAGCCATCCCGGGCCTCCTCCGTGTCGCCGGGCGCGTCCGGCCACTCGAGACGGGCGGCCCGCACCGCGAGGTCGTGATGGGTCGGGTAGTCGACGAGGACCCCGGGCAGGCTCACGAAGATGCCTCCGACGAGCAGGGCGTAGGCCGCGATGCGCCCGAGCCTGCGCTCCTCGAGGAGATCGAGCGCGGGAGCCACCCCGAGCCACAGGAAGGGCAGGAGCGGGAGGATGTACCGCGGCCCGTAGGTCCACGCCCCGTGCCAGCCCTGGGTGGGGGCGATGGGACCGAAGATCGCCACCGCCATCAGCACCGTGGTCCATCCCACGAGCGGGTCGCCCCCCGCGCGGAGCTGGCGCGCGAGCCAGAGCGGGGTGAGCAGCACCGCGGGGGCCAGGAAGAGGAGCCCCTTTCCCGGAGCGACCAGGAGCGAGAGGGCCCCCTTCCACCAGGGATAGGAGAAGAAGTTGGCGCCCACCGCCTCCCCGTATCCCGACTCCAGCGGATCCCCGAACCGCAGCTGGTTGACCCAGAGCCACAGCCCGAGGCCGGCCGCGGCGGGCAGGAGCATCCACAGGAGCTCGCGGAAGGGGATCCCCTTCCGGTCGATCCGGCGTCGGCCGAAGCGCACCACCCCTCCCGCCGCGAGGAGGAGGACCAGGATCGCGGGGGCCGCGACCAGACGCGTGAGGAACGCTCCCGCGAGCCCCACGCCGAAGAACGCCATGTCGAGGCGGTGGGGGAGGCGGTAGCGGCGATAGCGCCCCCGCATCTTCACGAGCATGTGGAAGGCGAGGAACAGGAAGAAGGTCGCCTGGACGTCGCTCAGCGTCGAGCGCGCCTGGGGCCACGCGAAGGTGCACAGGCCGTAGGCGAGGCCCGCGAGCCAGGCGTGGCGGCGACTCGCGCCGAGTCTCACCGAGGTCAGGACGAGGAGCAGCGCGGTCAGGGCCCCCAGCAGGGGGTTGCGCCAGCCCACGAGCAGGTGCTCGAAGTACTCGCTGCGCCCGACGCCCTGGTGGGTGGTCGTCCGGTTGACCTCCTCGTACTCGGGGAAGAGCCGGCCGAGCCCGCGTCCCGCCAGGTAGAAGGGCACGGCGACGTAGGCCTGCCCCACGCCGAACCACGAGAAGAGCTCGCCCTCCCGCCCCGGCCCGCCCTCGTGCACGTCGAAGCGCTGGGCCACGATGACCTCGGCCTCCGGAGTTCCCCCCAGGGCGAGGGTGCCCTCCCGGACGAGGCTGCTCACCGTCTGGAACTCGACCTCCGCGTCCGCGTTCTCCGGCAACCCCACGAAGGTGGCCGTGTACAGGGCGAGCAGGACGAGCATCACCGACCGCGCCACCAGGCGATCCCCGAGACGTACGGCGGCGGGACGGCTGAACGGGGTCATGAGGGCGCGCCCGGGTGGGGCACGACCGCCATCCATACCAAACCGGCTGCGGGTTTTCCGGGTTTAATCGCATCGAGGATCGCCGCAGTGGATCCTCCTGGTCGGAAGGCCACCGCGGATCGCCATGGACACCTCCTCCACTCCCACGCCCGAGCTCCTGCTGCGACACGGCCGCTCGCTGCGCGCGCTGGCCCGTCGGCTGCTGGGGGACCCCCACCTGGCCGAGGACGTGGCCCAGGAGACGCTCACCCGCTGGATCGAGCGGGAGCCGGGTTTCGCCCGCCGTCCGGGGAGCTGGCTGCGCACCGTCGCCCGCAACCTGTCCCGCCGGGCGGTTCGCGGCCGTCGCCATCGCGAGGCGCGCGAGGAGCGCGTGGCGCGGCCCGAGGCCGTCCCCTCGGTGGCGGAGGAGGCCGAGCAGGCCGAGGCCCTCGGTCGCGTGGTCGAGGCCGTGCTCGCGCTCGAGGAGCCCTACCGCTCGACGATCCTCGCCCGCTACTTCCGGGGCACGAGCGCGCGCCGCCTGGCCGAGGAGACGGGCGCTCCCCTCGCCACGGTGCGCAGCCGCGAGCAGCGCGCCCTCGCCCGGCTGCGGGAGCGGCTCGATCGCATCTGTGGCGAACGGGGCGCGTGGAGCGCGGCCCTCGCGCCTCTCGCGGGCGCGAAGATCCCGGGCCTGCTCGCGACGTTGCTCGCCACGGGCAAGGGGGCGATGCTCCTCGCCGCCGCGCTCGTCCTCGTCGCGGGCGCCGTTCTCGTGTGGCGCGGGTCTTCCCCCACGCCGACCGGGCCCTCCGCGGATCCGATCCCCGTCGCCGGCCCCGAGCCTTCCGAGCTCCCCGCCGCGGACGATCCCGCCACGGCGGATGAACCGGAAGAGGTCGAATCCGGAGAGCGAAGGCTCGTCCCCGTCGCGAGCGAGGGCAAGCTCCGCATCGGCGGCCGGGTCGACAACGTCGCCTATCCCGAGCTGGGGCTCGAGGCGGGCCCGGCGGTCGCGGCGAGCGTCTACGTCCACATGCGGGACGACCGGGGAGGAGAGTCGATTCCGGGGATCTTCGTCACCACCGACCAGAGCGGACGGTTTCACGTCGAGTTCGACGACCCCGACGTCCGACCGCTGCAAGTGACCGTCGGCCCCGACATGGATCCCCACTTCCGCGGGGTCTTGAAGATCGAATCGCTGGCCGCGGGGGAGAGCTCGCTCGAAGACCTCGTGTTCCGGCGCGCGGCGCACGGAGTCCTCTCGGGCGTCACCGTCGATGCGGAAGGGAATGCCCTCGGGGGTATCCACGTTCGCTTCCCCTCCAGCGGCTACGAGAAAGCGAATCTGAGAGAGTACAGGTACCGGCCCGAGCTGGATCGCGTCACGCTCGAGGCCGTGTCCGGGGCCGACGGCACCTTCCGGATCGAAGGATTCGTGCAGTTCCCCTATCGGCATCCGAAGGTCCGCCCCGAGGTCATGGCCGCGGGCTTCAGCTACCTCGGCTGCACCGTGCCTCGCAAGCTCGAGACGGGAGGATGGTCCCCGGTGCGCTTCACGCTCGCGCGGGAAGGAGACCTGCGGGTGATCGTGCGGGATCTCGCGGGGAGTCCGGTGGAGGGGGTAAACGTCGACGTGCTCCTCGCGGCGGCAGAGGTGAGTCCCGGAGAGAATCCGATACGAAACCGACGGCGGGCCAAGACGGATGCGCGTGGCCAGGCATACCTCTCGGACGTCTGGCTCGGTCCGAAGCTCTGGATTCGTCTCGAGACCTCCTACACCTACACCTACGTCTACGTGCACCGGCACGAGGGAGGACGCCTGATGCTCGGAGCTGGGGATGAAGGACGACCGATCATCCTTCCGAGCCTCGAGCGCCCCGAGCTCGAAGTCACGATCCCGACGATCCTGCTTCGCGGACGCGCCACGTTCGCGAACGGGGAAGGGCTCGGCTACTGGCCCATCCACGTGACGGACATGGGGACCGAGCACCGAGAGCCCGGCGGGCGGACCTTCTCGGTGGACGTCGAGATCGAGACCGAGGAAGACGGGAGCTTCACCAGGCGGATCGTCGCCGAGAAGCTCGTCGGGCCGATACGCGTCGGCCTGCGCGAGGTTCCGACTGCCCCGGAGGAGTCGGGATCGGAGACCGTGTTCCTCGACCCGTCCCTTCACGACTCGGCGGACGAGATCCGCCTGGTGAAGAATCGAGCGGAGCCGGATGCAGAGCAGGAGGTTCCGAAGGGCCATACCCTCGCCGGGCGAATCCTCGACCCTCGTGGAGAGCCACTCCCATCGGGACGCGTCACCATCGTTCCGGCGGGAACGGCCCCGGCGACCGCCACCGCGGTCCTCCGATGGGGGATCCCCTTGGAGGAAGGATCGTTCGTGGCGACCGAGCTGGCGAGCGGACTCCATGACGTCCACGTCGCGGCCGAGGTCGCGGAGTCCCCGCTGGATTCGCCGTTCCACCACTGCTTCGCGGGCGTACCCGTGGATTCCGAGGCCATCGAGCTCCGTCTCCCGCCCGGGAAGGAAGCGCGCGTCCACCTGCGAGCCTGGGCCGGTTCCTTGGAGGGAGTCCAGGCCTACTGGTCCATCGAGCGCATCCTGCCCTTCGAGGAGCTTTCCCGACGACCGGCGCCTCGGCGGATCGGGGCCTCGAATCTCGCTGACTGGTACTCGCGACCGCCGGCGGAGCGGGATCGGTTCCGGGCCGTCCTGGTAGAAGCACCCGCGGAGGTGCTCGGGGAGCCGGACCTGGTGCTCGCCGAGGGTTGGTACGCGTTCTTCGTCGGGCCGCTCTATGACAACACCGTGGACTTCTTCCCGGCGGCCACCGAGCCCTTCTACCTCGAGGGAGGCGAGTACACGATCGACCTCGATCTCCGGCCGACGACCACCCTGCGCGGTCGGCTCCTTGGGGATACCACGCGGGAGTTCCTTGCCGTCTCGCTCGTGGACGATGCCGGCCATGCGATTCCCATCGAGACCCGCCCCACATCGGGCTACTCCAACACGACGCTCGTCAGTCGGGCAGGTCGGGCGGTGCCGGTCAGGATTCCGGGGGCCGGGGAGTGGACGACCGTCATCGAGGTCAGAGCGAGCGGCGAGTTCGAGTTTGCCCGGGTTCCCGTCGGCAGCTTTCGTCTGCGGGCGGGCAGCGTCGCGGAGCTGCGCAGGGGCCGTTTCCGCTTCGAGATGCCGATCGAGCTCTTCGAGGGGGAGAACGCTCCCGTCGAGATCGAGCTCTAGCTCACTTCCCGACCTCGACCTCGACCACGGGCAGGAAGGTGCGGTCGAAGCGCTCGGCGAACTCGCCGAGCAGCAGGCGCTTGGACGGACGCGGGCGCTTCTTCGTCTTCTTGCCGCGGAAGCGGACCTCGACCTGCTCGCCCGTCTCGAACATTCCGCTCGTGAGCAGCAGGCGGAAGCCCGTGACGCCCTCCGCCTTCGCCTCGAAGCGGCCCGGAGCGGTCATCTCCACCTCGAGACGGGCGGTGCGGGCGTCGACCTGCTTCTGCATCTCGCGCTTCTGCCCGTCGGCGTCGAGGGCGTTCCAGGTCGCGCCGTCCACGCGAAGGGGGAAGATCTCGTCAATCCCCTTGCCGAAGCGCGTCGCCTCGACCCAGTACGCGCGGGCCTCGTCGAGGCTCGCGGCGCGACGCACGACCCGCCGCGGCACCGAATCGCGCGCGGCCCCGGACAGGACCGAGCGCCAGTCGACCTTCCCCATGCGGAAGTCGTGCCCGAGGTCCGGAAACTCGAGCAGCGCGGCGTCCCTCGCGCCGTATTCCTCGAGCCGGTCGAAGGCCAGCCGCAGGTTGAAGAGCAGGCCGGGATCGTCCTTCGATCCCTGCAGGTCGCGGATGACGAGCAGCGCCACGTTCTCCACGTAACGCAGGTTGTTCTGGCCGTCCGCGAGCGAGAGGCGTGGGCCTCCGATGAACGGAAAGAGCCCCGCGAAGCGTTCGGGATGCCGCAGGGCGAGGTCCCACGCCTGGTGGCCGCCCCGGCTGATCCCCGTGACGAAGACCCGGTTCTCGTCCACGTTGGCGCGCCGCCGGGCCCAGCGCAGGGCGGCGAGGGAGGTCTCGCGCTCCCCGTCCGAGAAGGCGTATCCCACTCCGGTCTCCGCCGCGCAGAGCACGAGCATCCCGATCGCGTCGGCCACCTCCTGCCACGGACGGTACTCGCCGCGTCCGCTGCCCCCGCTGCCGTGCAATACGAGCATCAGCGGGGCGGGCCTCGCCGGCTCGTAGCCCGGGGGCACGTACAGCTCGACCTCCGTGTCCACGACCTCGCCCTCGACGAACAGGGACGCGGTCTCGACGAGGGGACCGGCGTCGAGGGCCTCGAAGTCCCCGAAGCTCCGCATCGCCTCGAGCCAGTTCTCGATCGACACCTCGCCGAGACCCGCCAGGCGGCGGGCCTCCGCCTTCCGCTCGCGGGGGGAGGGGAGGTCGACGAGCGCGGCGAGGTCGCGGCCGACGTCGGGCGTCGCGCCACCGAGGGCGAGGCACAGCCCGGCGCCGAGGAGCGGAGTCGCGATCATCGCGATACGGTACCCGATCCCGGGCGCCGCGGGCGTCCGGATCGCCCGCCCGGCTCCGGGCTTGCCCGGGCCCTTCCCCGGGCCACGATGCGACGTCGCCGCGGCACGTCTCCCTACTCGCGCCGCGACCGCAGCTCCCGCGCGAACGCGGTGGCGGCGGGCGAGAGCGGACGGTCCTGGCGGCGGATCACCGCGAGCCCGCGGGTGATGCGCAGGCCGGTGACCGGGACCACCTTCGTGTCGGAGGCTCCGGGGCGGATGCCGAGGTGGCTCACGAAGGCGAGGCAGCGCGTGGTGGCCACCATCTGGAGGATGGCGGGGATCGAGCGCAGCTCCATGACCACGTTCATGCGCACGCCGGCCTCGCGGAGCGCCCCGTCGATCAGGGCCCGGATCGCGCTCGGGGACTCGAAGCCCACGACGTCGCGACCCTCGAGCGCGCTGACCGGCACGCGCGCCCGGCTCGCCAGGGGGTGATCCGCGGCGGCCACGAGCACGATGCGATCCCGGCGCAGGGGCGTGACCTCGAGTCCCTGCGCGTGGACGGGGAGGGTCACGACGCCCAGGTCGAGCTCCTCGGCGGCCACGCCCTGCTCGACGTCGCGGCTGCCCGCCTCCTTCACCTGGAAGAGCACCCCGGGGTGCGAGCCCTGGAAGGCGGCGATCGCGGGGGGGAGCAGGTAGGAGACCGCGGTCGCGCCCCCGCCCACCCGGACGGTGCCCGCCTCGAGCTTCGAGATCGCCCCCACGCCCTCGCGCATGCGCTCCCAGCGCTCGACGAGGCCACGGCCCTCCCGGAGCACGAAGCGGCCCTGCTCGGTCAGGGAGACCCCGCGGGGGCTGCGCTCGAGGAGAGGGGCGCCCAGGACCTTCTCGAGCTGCTGGAGGCGACGGGAGAGGGCGGGCTGGGTGAGGTAGAGGCGGCGGGCGGCCCGGGTGATCGCGCCGCACTCGGCGACCTCGAGGAAGGAGCGGAGGAGCTGGAGATCCATCATGCGAATATAGCATGGGTGCGATGCACAGTATCGATTTCCTGCATGTTGGCGGCCGCGGTAGAGTTCCCGGCTCACCAGGGGCGCGATCGCCTTCGCGCCGACCGAGGAGCCTCGCGGCAGGAGACCGGAGCCATGTTGGAGTCGTATCGCAAGCACGTGGACGAGCGCGCCGCCCAGGGGATCCCGCCCCTTCCCCTCGACGCCGAGCAGACGGCGGAGCTCGTCGAGCTCCTGGTCTCGCCCCCCGCGGGCGAGGAGGAGCTCCTGGTCGAGCTCCTCGTGGACCGCGTCCCCGCCGGAGTCGACGACGCGGCGCGGGTGAAGGCCACGTTCCTGACCGAGGTAGCGAGGGGGGTGACGAGCTCGCCGCTGTTCACCCGGGAGCGCGCGACCGAGCTGCTCGGCACGATGCTCGGCGGCTACAACGTCGCGACCCTGATCGAGCTCCTGGACGACGACGTGCTCGGCGGGCTCGCCGCGGACCGGCTGAAGCACACCCTGCTCGTCTTCGACGCCTTCTACGACGTCGAGGGGAAGGCGAAGGCGGGCAATGCGAACGCGAAGGCCGTGGTCGAGTCGTGGGCGGAGGCGGAGTGGTTCACCTCCCGCCCCGAGGTGCCGGAGCGCATGACGGTCACCGTGTTCAAGGTCCCCGGCGAGACGAACACCGACGACCTCTCGCCGGCCACGGACGCCTGGTCGCGACCCGACATTCCGCTGCACGCGCTCTCGATGTTGAAGAACCCGCGCGAGGGGATCACGGACGCCGTGGCGCAGATCGCGGAGCTGAAGGAGAAGGGTCACCCCGTCGCCTACGTGGGCGACGTCGTGGGCACGGGCTCCTCGCGCAAGTCCGCGACGAACTCGGTCCTGTGGCACATGGGCGACGACATCCCCCACGTGCCGAACAAGCGCTCCGGCGGCGTCTGCCTCGGCGGGAAGATCGCGCCCATCTTCTTCAACACGATGGAGGACTCGGGGGCGCTGCCCGTCGAGTGCGACGTGACGAAGCTCTCGATGGGGGACGTGATCACGATCCTGCCCCACGAGGGACGGATCGAGAACGAGGCGGGCGAGACGGTCAGCGAGCTCTCCCTGAAAACGGACGTCCTCCTCGACGAGGTGCAGGCCGGGGGACGCATTCCCCTGATCATCGGCCGGGGCCTGACCGCGAGGGCGCGGGAGAGCCTGGGGCTCGCGCCGTCGACGGCGTTCCGCTCGCCCGCCCCGCCCGTGGATTCAGGGGTTGGGTACTCGCTCGCCCAGAAGATCGTGGGGCAGGCCTGCGGCGTGGAGGGGATCCGTCCCGGGACCTACTGCGAGCCGCGGATGTCCACCGTCGGCTCCCAGGACACGACGGGCCCGATGACTCGCGACGAGCTGAAGGAGCTCGCGTGCCTCGGCTTCTCGGCGGACCTCGTGATGCAGTCCTTCTGCCACACCGCCGCGTACCCGAAGCCCGTCGACGTCGAAACGCACACGACCCTGCCCGACTTCATCCAGACCCGGGGCGGCGTGTCCCTGAAGCCGGGCGACGGCATCATCCACTCCTGGCTGAATCGCATGATCCTGCCGGATCAGATGGGCACGGGCGGCGACTCCCACACGCGCTTCCCCCTGGGCGTCTCCTTCCCCGCGGGCTCGGGGCTGGTGGCCTTCGCCGCCGCGCTCGGGTCGATGCCGCTGGACATGCCCGAGTCGGTGCTCGTGCGCTTCACCGGGGAGATGCAGCCGGGGATCACCCTGCGCGACCTCGTCAACGCGATCCCGTGGAAGGCGATCCAGACGGGACACCTGACGGTGGCCAAGGAAGGCAAGAAGAACGTCTTCAACGGACGCATCCTCGAGATCGAGGGATTGCCGAACCTGAAGGTCGAGCAGGCCTTCGAGCTCTCGGACTCGACCGCCGAGCGCTCCGCGGCGGGCTGCTCGATCCGCCTCGCTCCGGAGCCCGTCGTCGAGTACCTGCGCTCGAACGTCGTCATGCTCCGATGGATGATCGCGAACGGTTACGAGGACGCGCGCACCCTCGAGCGCCGCGCGGCCGCGATGGAGGAGTGGATCGCGAACCCGACCCTCCTCGAGCCGGACGAGGACGCGGACTACGCCGCGGTGATCGAGGTCGACATGAGCGAGATCACCGAGCCGATCCTCGCCTGCCCCAACGATCCCGACGACGTGAAGACGCTCTCCGAGGTCGCGGGCAATC
The DNA here is from genome assembly GCA_964428225.1 of uncultured Planctomycetaceae bacterium. Taxonomy (GTDB): domain Bacteria; phylum Planctomycetota; class UBA1135; order UBA1135; genus JBFMCU01. The sequence goes on along the minus strand of CAYRXS010000010.1, from coordinate 581 downwards.
GGATCGACGAAGTCTTCATCGGCTCCTGCATGACGAACATCGGCCACTTCCGCGCCGCGGGCCGGATGCTGCAGGCCTTCGGGAAGCCCACTCCCACGCGCCTGTGGATCGCGCCCCCGACGAGGATGGACCGCGATCAGCTCGTGTCGGAGGGCTACTACAGCCTCTTCGCCGGAGCCGGGGCGCGCACGGAGCTGCCCGGCTGCTCGCTCTGCATGGGCAACCAGGCCCGCGTGGCGGACGGGGCGAGCGTGGTCTCCACCTCCACGCGCAACTTCCCCAATCGCCTGGGCACGGGAGCGAACGTCTACCTCGCCTCCGCCGAGCTGGCCGCGGTCGCCGCGATGCTCGGCAAGCTGCCCACGGTCGACGAGTACCTGGGCCACGCGCGCGAGATCGACCCGATGGCCGCCGACGTGTACCGCTACCTGAGCTTCGACGAGCTCCCGGCCTTCGTGGAGGCCGCGGCCGCGGTCTGACCCGACCTCGGTGACACCCCGCGCGCGGGGCGGGGAGGAGCGGAAGCCCCCGGGGAAGGCCCGGGGGCCGGGCTCGCGGGCCGCGACGGGGCGGGGGTCAAG
>CAYRXS010000009.1:0-51238 GCA_964428225.1 uncultured Planctomycetaceae bacterium | reverse complement strand
CTAAGCTCTCCGGGCCATGAAACCGCACCCCGACCGCCGCGCCCTGCTGCTCGCCGCGGCACTCCTCCTCGCTCCGAGCACCCTCGGCTGCGCCGCCCCGCCGTCCGAGGAGAGCCCCCCCATCCACCTGGTCGTCCTGCACACGAGCGACGTCCACGGCCAGTGCTGCCCGCGCGGAGCCACCTGGGTCGACCGCGAGAATCCCCCTCCGATCGGCGGACTGCCGCGGGTGGCGGCCTACGTGCGGCAGGTGCGCGAGGAGCTGACGGGACCGCGCGAGGGCCTGCTCGTCGTCGACGCCGGCGACTGGTACCAGGGAACGCCCGAGGGGCTGCTCGGCAAGGGGCGCGACTTCCTGCGGGCCATGGCCGAGGTCGGCTACGACGTGATGTGCGTCGGCAACCACGACCTCGACCACGGCGTCGAGCACCTCGAGCGGCTCCTGGCGGACGTGGAGCTGCCGACCGTGCTCGCGAACGTCTGGCGTGGGGACGAGCCGGTCGGCTGGGGGCCGCCCTGGCGCGTGATCGAGGTGGCGGGCCTGCGGATCGCCGTCGTCGGCCTGCTCACCCCGACTACCCCCGAGATCACGCACGAGGACGCGCGCGCGCTGCGCTTCGAGGATCCGGCCGCCGCCTTGGCTCGCGTGCGCGCCGAGGTCGAGGACGACGTCGACTGGATCCTGCCCCTCACCCACCTGGGCGTCCCCGAGGATCGCGAGCTGGCCCGCGCGCATCCCGATCTCCCGATCATCCTCGGCGGACACTCGCACACCTACCTCGCGGAAGGCCTGACGGAGGGCGAGGTCCTGATCTGCCACGTCGGGTCGAAGGGCAGCGCGGTGGGACGGACCGATCTCCTCTTCGACGGGCGCACGCGCGAGCTCCTCGAGGTGCGCTATCAGGTGGTCGACCTCTTCGATCCGCCCGCTCCGGAGTATCGCAACGAGGCGGTGGAGGAGCTCTGCGCCGCGCTCATCGAGCGGAGCGAGGTCGAGATGAGCCGCGTCGTCGGCCGCCTCGACGCGCCGCTCGGCCGTAACCTCGGCCGCTACGTCTCCTCCCCCGCGGGCAACCTCGTGGCGGACGTCATGCGCGAGCGCCTCGGCGCCGACGTGGCGATCCAGAACCGCGGCGGCCTCCGCCGCGACCTCTCCCCGGGACCGGTCACGCGCCGCGACCTCTTCGAGCTCCTGCCCTTCGGCAACCACCTGGTGTGCATGACCCTGACCGGCGCCGAGCTGGCGGCGTGTCTGAGCGCCGCGATCGAGGGCACGGCCCACACGGGTCTCGAGTTCAGCGGCCTCGTCGCCGAGGTGACCGTGGACGCCGCCGGGAACGGAGAGCTGGCGCGCCTGCTCGTCGGAGGCGCGCCCGTGGATCCCGAGGGCGAGTACCGCGTCGTCACGAACTCCTTCCTCGCCGGCGGGGGCGACGCCTACCCGGGGTTGAGCGGGGGGCGCGACCGGCGCGAGGACCCCGCGCCGCTACGCGCCGTGCTCGAGGAACACTTCCGCGCCCGCGATTCCGTCCGCCCCCCGACCGAGGACCGCTACCGCGTGGTCGAGGGGCGCTGACCGTCGCGAGCTCAGAGGATGTTCAGCACGCCGAAGCCCTGGTGATCGAAGAGAGGGGTCGGAGCCGCGGTGTAGTTCAGGCCCACCGAGAGGGCGGTGTTCCAGGGTAGCTCCTCCTCGTCGGCGACGATGCCGAGGGCGGCGGCGGCATAGGCGCGGACCTGGTCGCTCAAGCGCTCGTTGGCCAGCATCTCCACGAGCGGCGTCACCGCGCGGCGGTCCCCGATAAGACCGAGCGCGCGGGCGATCGAGGCCTGGGCGGACAGCGCCGAGGTGCTCCCGAGATTCTCGAGCAGCAGATCCACCGCCGTGCGATCCCCGAGCAGACCCAGCGCAATGGCGAGCCGGCGCAGCAGGTCGGGACGGTACGTCGATTCCTGGGTGAGGCGACGGATCCTCTCGAAGGCGGTACGGTCGTTCAGGAGGCCGAGGCCGACGGCGGCGTACCCGCGCGCGTCGTCGTCCTTCGTGCGCTGGAGGCGCTCGCGCATCAGCGGGGCGGCCTCCGGATCGCGCAGGAGACCGCCGGCGATGGAGAAGGCGCCCACGTCCGACGGAGAGCGCGCTTTCTTCAGCTCGTGGCGCAGCGCCTGGCCGATCTCGGGCGTGGGGAGATCCCCCCGCGCCGCCTCCGCCCGCCCGAGCAGGCCGAGCGCGAGTCCTGCCCAGTGCGCCGTGTCTTCCTTGCCCTTCCCGAACTGGCGCAGGAGGAAGCTCCTGAGCTCGGGCACTCCCACCGGCTCGCTCCGTCCGGGACGCTCGGACACCCATCCCGCGGAGATGAGGGCGAAGTGACGCGCCTGGCGGTCGTCGACGCGACCGGGGAAGCCGATCAGGGTCCGGCGGATCTTCGCGTCGAGCTCGTCCCCGTCCACGTCCCCGATGAGCCCCAGGGCGATGGCGCAGGACTGCAGCACCTGGTTGGTCTCGCGCCGGCTCAGAGAGAGTCGCTCGAAGAGCACCTCGGCGACGCGCGCCTTCACCTCGGTTCCGTCGAGCGATGGAGCGGCGGCGAGCAGGCCGAGGGAGGTGGGCACGTGAGCTCGGGCGAGCGCCCTCAGCTTTCGCTCGTCGCGGAGCAGCCCGATCAGGTACGACACCTGGGCCTCGAGGGAGGCGGTGCTCATGAGGCGGCTCTTCCCGCCCGGCTCGGGGAAGACGCCGCAGGGCTCGAGAGGAACGCGGCCGAGGGCGATCACGCACGCCGCGGTGATGTCGGCGGTCGCGGAGTCGTCCTCGTCGATCCCGCGCGTGAGCGCGTGCACGACGAACCGGCGCACGTCTTCGCGCTTGCTCTGGTGGCCGAGGAGGCCGAGGGCGTAGGCGGCGAAGGACCGCGCCCGAAGCGGCACCTCGCTCTGTCCCAGCGCTCTTCGGCCGGGCCACCCGTCGTACAGGATTTCGGTGAGCAGAATGGCCGAGGAATCGTTGCCGAGGATGCCGAGGGCGATCACCGCCGTCTCCTGGACCGTGAGGTTGGAATCCTTCAGGTAGCGGAGGATCACCGGCTCGAGCTCGGCCTTCGCCGCCCGCTCGTCCTCGCCGGTTCGCGCGAGGGCGACGAGGCACGCGCTCTGGATGCTCTGTGCCTTCTCGGACTCGAGAGTGCGCAGCAGGGACGGGACGATCTCGCTGCGGATCTGATCGCGGGTGGGACGAATGCCGTCGTCCTTCCTCTGCGTCTTCTGGCCGCGTCCCAGGAAGAAGCCATCGCTCCCCGAGCTCGCCTCGTGGGCGAGGAGCCGCGCCTTGAGCTGCAGATAGATCTCCTTGTTGAAGTCCCACCACCACGACCACTCGGTCATGTCGAGCCCGAAGCTGCCGTCGAGCGACCAGGGCCACGCCAGGCCGGGGTAGCCGCCGGGCCCGTACGGGGTCCGGGGAGCGCCGGGCTTGGGGTACGCGCTCGATGGCGTGAGGGGACGGTTCGCCTTCCCGTAGCTGGAGCCGGAACCGGGCGCGCGGAAAGTCGGCGGCGGCGGCGGAGGACGATTGCCGCCCTTCCCGCTGCCGTGGACTCCGTGGGCCGGATGGGGCGCCGCGAGGAGGAGGGGAAGAGCGAGAATGACGAGGGAAGCTCTCAGGTTCTTCATCGGGGGGATCTCCGCCCAGCCTAGGTGCCGCCGCGAAGAGGGTCACGCCCCCTCTAAAGCCTCATTGTAGGTACCATCGGGAGCGGCCCTCAGGGGTCCGGAGACATGGGGTACTTCAAGCGCAAGCTCGATCGCGGCCGGTGCCGGAAGATCGTTCGCGATCTGCACGACCGGGCGCTGGACGACGAGAACTGGCGGCCCTGGGAGGGGGAGCAGTGGGCCGAGCCGTCCCGGCTCTGGTACATCCGGTTCTCGGTCGCCGAGCGGCATCCGTGGTCCGGGCAGAGGCGCGGGGTGTTCTCCGCCGCATATCGGCTGCGCAGGACCGGCGATCTCGATGCGGAGACGCTCGAGCAGTTGAACCTCACGCTGGAGTGGTTCGGTGAGCACCTGCCCGCGCCCGACTTCGAGGAGGACGCGGCGGTCTTCTACTTCAAATCCGATCACGTCGAGTGCACCCGACGCATCTGGGATCTCGTCTGGATCCTGCGGGAGCACGATCAGCACGTCGAGTTGCAGCGAGTCGCGAATCCGGGACGGATCGTTCATGAGGACGAGTACCAGGTCGCCGCGGTCGCCTGGACCGGGTCATGATGTCGTTTGCACGGTCACGTCCGCGGACGTGGACCGTAGACGATCGGGCTGCGTTCCGGCGGCCGCATGAAACCCCTCGACCGAGGAGATGAGGCATGAACGCGCGTAAGAACCCGCTGTCCCTGGCCGTGGCGTCCCTGGTGCTGGCCGCCACCCCCGCGCACGCGGACGATCCCACCGTGGTGTACGAGACCGTCGTCCCCGGCTACTACCTGGCTTCGGGCCGAGGCATGGCCGTGGATGCGCGAGGCCGCGCCTATCTCTTCGCCCGGACGATCGGGAACGAGAACGACGTCTTGGTGCTCGCGCTCGACCGCTTCGGGGGCGTGGCGTGGACCCGCTACATCGACGGGGAGGATCACGATTGCGCAACGGGCATCGCGCTCGACGCCGCGAACGACGTCTGGCTCACGGGATGGACCGACTCGGCCGACTTCCCCGTAAAGGACGGACTGGACGAATCGCTCACCGGTTTCCGGGAGGCCTTCGTCATGAAGCTCTCGGGAGCGGACGGGAGCATCCTCTACAGCACCTTCCTCGGCGGCGACTACGTCGACGAGGGCGCGGATATCGCGATCGATGCGAACGGAGACGTCTGGCTCACGGGTCGCACCGAATCGACGGACTTCCCGACCGTGAACGCGATCCAGGGCTCGCTCAACGGACCGGCCTACGCCTACTCGGACACGTTCGTCACCAAGCTGTCGGCGGACGGCGGCACGATCCTCTACAGCACCTACCTCGGAGGTAGCAAGGACGAGTGGGCGGTCGGTATCGCCGTGGATCCGGCGGGCAGGATCTGCGTCGCGGGCAACACGAACTCGACCGACTTCCCAACGCACTTTCCGATCCAGGCCACCAACGCCGGAGGCGGGGACGCCTTCGCCTACCTGCTCTCGCCCGACGGCAGCGCGCTCGAGTTCGGCACCTACCTCGGAGGCGAGGGCTGGGATCGGCTCACGGGCATGACCATGGATCGGCACGGCGCCACGTATCTCGGGGGCCTCACGAGGTCGGTCTACTTCCCCACCACGCCGGGGGCGTACCAGGAGAGCTTCATCGGCGAGATCGCGGGCTGCGACGTCCCCTTCGGAGGCCACTACAACTGCGAGGACGCGTTCGTATCGAAGATCGCCTTCGGGGGAGCGGGCCTGGCTTACAGCACCTACCTCGGCGGGACTCGCGTCGACGAGGGGCGGGACCTCGCCGTGGATCGCCGGGGTCGCGTGCGGCTGGTCGGATACACGACCTCCCCCGACTTCCCCCTCGCGGGCGTCGATCCCGACGGGGCGATGATCTTCGTCTCGGAGCTGACCGCGGACGGCAGCGACCTCGAGTACACGTTCACCGTCGACTCGGGCTCCTCCAACGCGGGGCACGGCATCGCGGTGGATCCCCACGGCAACACGTACTTCACGGGAGCGATCAACGTCCCCGCAGACGTGTACGTCGCCAAGCTCACCACCCGGCGCACGAAGCCGTTCTTCTCGGTGCGCTAGCGAAGGCGCCAGCGGATCTCGACGGGGCCCTCTTCGTCGCCCGTGATCTCGAAGGACTCCGGCTCGAAGACCAGGTCGTCGGGGAGGGCGTGGATGGCGTAGCGGCCGGGAGCCAGTCCGCGCAGATGAGCGCGACCCCGGTCGTCGGGGCGACACATCTGCCGGACGAGCCCGGGCTCTCCCTGCCACGGGGGGAGATCCTCGAGCCGATCGCTCGAGGAGGTGTCGGACCGTGGGAAGGAGTCGCGGACCGTCGGGAGCTGGGATTCCTCCAGGAGGAGCAACTCGTGATCCGCGAGCGAGCCAGCCGGGGGATCGAAATCCGGGGTGAGAGCAAGCTTCACCTCGACCCCGGGCTGGAGCTCGATCACCACGGGGCGAGGGGACGGATCCGTGGTCACCGCGAGGCCGCGAACGGTCGTCGGCGCGTATCCGCAATCGTTCAGGTAGACGCTCAGATCGACGGTTCCCACCGGTAGCTCCAGCTCCGCCGTGCCGTCACCGCTCAGGTGGACGTCGGTGCGGTGGAACGTCGCGTCTCCACTCATCCTCCAGCCCAGGCGTCGCGATCCGTACTCGACCTGGGCCGGCTCGCCGGTGGCGGCCTCCACGAATCGCAGCGTCAGCCGGCCGAGATCGGGGAGGACGAAGTCGACGTTCGTCGAGCCGGCGGCGACGTTCTGCCGCGAGTCCTCGGTGGGCGCTCGGCGTGCGGTGACCTCGTAGGAATCGGAGGGGAAGACCTCGATCCCGTACGTCCCATCCTCCCCCGTGCTCCCCCAGAAGTACGCGAAGCGCTCGCCCTCCGAGCGGCAGTAGGCTCCCATGTGCACGTTCGCCAGTGGCTCCCCGGAAGCCGAGGTCACGCGGCCGGTGATCGTCGATATCTCCTGCTCCCAGAGGATGTCCTTCTCATAGGTCTTTCCGGCTTCCACGACGAGAGTGGCTTTCGCTTCGTTTCCGTAGTTCCGGTGTCCGGGGTTCCGCACGAAGAAGGAGATCTCGCCGGCCGGGACGTGAGCGAGCTCGTAGGCGCCCTCTCGATCGGTGTGGATGCGACCGGAACTTCGGCTGCCGGCGCGCTTCCAGAAGATATCTCCGAGCCAGGGTTCGCCGTTGCAGAGCACGCGACCGCGCACCGTGGCGCCATCCGGGAGCACGATCTCCACCCAGGGACGGCTGGCCGAGCTCTCCACGACGACCGACTCGGAATCGGCGCGGCGGCCGACGGAGTCGATCGCGGAGACGTGCTGCGGCGACGGTCCCGGCAGCACCGGGAGACGGAACCGACCCTCCGCGTCGGAATACGCATGGCAATCGGGGGGCTCATCGTGGTGGGCACGGCCCGGCAGGTCGAGCGCTTCCCGCTCCTCCGCGGTCAGCAGGCCAGGCCAGTGGTCGTCACTGTCTCCGTGGAGGAGCGCACCCGACACGGGATTCCCCTCCTCGTCCGTGACGATCCCCTCGATCGCTCCCACCGCGGCCAGGGGTATTCGAGGGGCGAAGTCTCGCTCGACCTCCACCTCCGGGTAGCGCCACGTGAAGGGAACGTAGTCCTCCGCCTCCACCTTGAGCCAGAGCTCGTCGCCGTCCGCGATCCGGATCTCGCACCGCCCGTCCTCGCCGGTCCTGGTGAGTGGCTCGGGATGCAATTGGGCGCACACATCGGCCCCCGCGACGGGCGAGTCCGTCTCACGGTCGAAGACCTCGACGACCAGGGGCACGCCTCGCGAGAGCTCGAGGTCGAGCGTCGCCTCCTCGGGTCGGTTCAGCTCGATCCGGGTCGCCTTCTGGGCGTACCCCTCCTTCCGCGCGTAGAGGAAGTTGGTTTGGCCGGCGACGATCCCGGAGGCGCGGTAGGTGCCGCTCGTGTCGGTCGTGGTCTTCCGGTCGGGGCGCCAGAGGATCGTGGCGTCCGCGAGCGGCTCGCCCGTCTCGGCGTCCCGGACCTGGCCCACGAGATCGACGAGCCAGCAGAGGGTCAGGTCGACCACGCGGTCGGGATCGACGCCCTCGATCTTCCCGCGGCGATAGCCCGGCGCCTCGGCCGTCAGCGCGAAGCGCCCGAGGCTCGCCTCAGGCAACGTGACGCGATAGCGACCCTGTTCATCCGTCGCGCATTCCGTCAGGGGCTCCGGATCGCTCGAGCCCAGCACGTCCGGAAACAACTTCACCGTCGCGTTCTCGATGGGGCTCTCGTCGAGATCCGTGACCCTCCCACGGATCGCCGGCGACGACCGGTCGATGGTCGGCGGCGGGTCGATGGTCACCGGCTGGCGTTCGCGGGGAGGGTCCTCCACTGGAGCCTGGAGCACCGCCTCCGAGGGAGCGGCGGGAGGGGGATCCGCGGGCACGGCGGGCTCGGGAGCGTGCGCGACGGGCGCTTCCTCGGGCTGTGGAGGCGGAGGAGCGTCGGGCCACGCCCACCACGCGACGAGCGCTCCCACGACGACGATCAGACCCGCGGCGAGCTTCCAACCCATGGCGATTCCTCCCGCGACCAGGGCGGAGACCCCGGCGACCTTCGCGGTCTCTCCTGCGTGAATCCAAGCGAAGAGCACCGAGCTCCACGCATGACGATCGCCATGGAACCTTCGATCGAGCTGCTCCCGCAGGCGCTCGTGGGCGCGGTGGAGCCGACTGCGCACGGTGCCCGCGGGCTCGCCCTGCATCCGCGCGATGGCCTGGGGCGAGAGATCGCGCCAGTAGCGCAGCAGGATCGTCATGCGGTAGGGCTCCTCGAGCTCGAGGACCGCCGAGACGACCTCGCGCTGCACCTCAGCTTGCTCCACGAGCTCCTCGGTAGAGGGCGCATCCTGGCCGGCGGGCGTCGCGCGCTCCCGACTCGCACGCCGGGACTCGCGGCGACCGAGCTCGCGGGCCGCGTTGTGCACGACCCGCGCCAGCCACGCGGAGAGGTTCCGCGCGTGCGCCGGGGGCTTCCGAAGCGCGCCGAGCCAGACCTGCTGCTCCACGTCGTCGGCCCGGTTCGGATCGAGGACGAGACTGCGCGCCAGGCTCCGGACCCACCGCGCGTGGGCCAGGAGCGCTTCGGGATCGCCGCTCCACGAGGGTTCGTTCATGGCTCGAGGGACCAGTGCCGCTACACCTCTCGCCGTTGCAGGATACCTCCGTTTTTCGGAAACGACGCGAACGGTCCGTGTTGTCATAGGGCATGGCGAGAGAGGCGAGGAGCCGGATCGATCTCGGCGACTTCCAGACTCCGGTCGAGCTGACGCGCGAGGTGTGCGCACTCCTCTCTCGTCAGGGAATCTCGCCGACTTCCGTGGTCGAGCCGACCTGTGGGATCGGTTCCTTTCTCCTCGCCGCCCTGGACGCCTTTCCCGAGGCGTCTCGCTACCTGGCCGTCGAGCTCGACCGGCGTCACTGCGATTCGCTCGGGGTGTCCCTTCGAGAACGTGGCGTGGAGGCGAGCGGCGAGGTCCTCTGCCAGGACTTCTTCGAGACGCGCTGGGACGAGCTCGTCGCCGCGCTCCCCCGCCCGATCCTCGTCATCGGCAACCCGCCGTGGGTCACCAACGCGGCGCTCGGCTTCCTGGGCAGCTCGAACCTGCCCCGGAAGTCCAACATCCACTCGCATCGGGGAATCGACGCGATCACCGGCAGGAGCAACTTCGACATATCGGAGTGGATGCTCATCCGCCTGCTCGATTTGCTCGGGAGCGAGGACGCCACGCTCGCCATGCTCTGCAAGACGGCCGTGGCGCGGAAGGTCCTCTCGTACGCCTGGAAGCGCGATGCCGCTACGCGCTCGGCGCACACGTACTCCATCGACGCCGCGGAGCATTTCGGCGCCGCGGTCGACGCGTGTCTGCTCGTTTACCGCACCGGCGATCCTCCTCGCACCCGCGAGTGTGTCCACCACGCCTCGCTGACGGAGGACGAGGAGCATCGATTCGGCTTCCGGGACGGCGCTCTCGTCGCGAATGTACGCACGTTCGACCGTTGGAGGCATCTGAGAGCGCGCACGCCGGTGAAGTGGCGCTCGGGCGTCAAGCATGACTGCGCGCGAGTCATGGAGCTGCGACCCGAGGGCTCGCGCCTGCGGAACGGCCTCGGGGAGGTGGTCGATCTCGAGGACACCTACCTCTTTCCGATGCTCAAGAGCTCCGAGCTGGCGAAGGGGCGCACGGAGAATCCGATCCGCCGCATGCTCGTCACGCAGCGGACGACCGGAGAGCGAACGGATTCCATCGCGGAGGCCGCGCCCCGCACGTGGAGGTACCTGCTCGATCACGCCGAGCGCCTCGATCGCCGGGCCAGCACGATCTACGCGAAGCGGCCCCGATTCTCCATCTTCGGAGTGGGCGACTACACGTTCGCCCCGTGGAAGGTGGCGATCTCAGGGTTCTACAAGCGGCTCGCGTTCTCCGTCGTCGGGCCGCACGAGGGCCGGCCCGTCGTGTTCGATGACACGTGCTACTTCCTGCCCTGCGAGACGAGAGGTCAAGCCGAGCTCCTGGCCGAGCTGCTCGAGTCCGAGCCCGCGCGAGAGCTCTACGCCGCGTTCGTTTTCTGGGACGCCAAGCGACCGATCACCAGCCGGCTGCTCGGACGTCTCGATCTGGTGGAGCTGGCCCGGGAGCTCGGTCGCGAATCGGAGCTGCGAGAGGAGCTGAGGAGCGGCGGACCGATCGCGATCCCCGGCGCGGTCCCGTCTTTCCGAAGGGAATCCGGGCCGTCTGTGGTACATAGCGCAAAGACATCTCGATCGTCGATCGAACCAGACAAGGGGAGGCCCCGGTGAGTGGCGATATTCCGGTACTGATGGTGGAGGGACGCGGCCTGGCGGAGGCCTGGGAAAAATCGCTCATCGCCGTCCACGAGAACGGCTGCGAGATCAAGACGGAGTACGACAAGCCGGACGATCCGCCGAGCAAGGACGCGTCGATGACCATCGTCGTCCGCGACCCGCTCGCCGAGCCGATGATCCACAAGGATCTCCCCGGCGGCCTGGAGGATCTCCAGGAGTACGTCATGGAGGTCCTGGACGGCATCAAGGACCACTGCGTCCGGAACCCGGAGGATCCCAGCGACACGAGGTGGGAGTACACCTACCACCAGCGCCTGTTCGGGTACGCCGTCCCGAGTCAGGCCGACGTGCACGATCAGATCGAGATGCTCGCCGCGAAGCTCGCGGAGACCCCCTACACGCGCCGGGCCCAGGCGATCACCTGGAAGGTCTGGGAGGACAACTCCTGCTACGACCCCGCCTGCCTGCAGAGCATCTGGTGTCGCGTGCTGAAGGACGAGGAGCGCGGGTGGCTCCTGAACACGAACGTCCGGTTCCGCTCGAACGACGCCTACAAGGCCGCGTTCATGAACATGTTCGCCCTGATCCAGCTCCAGGGCCGGATCGCGGCGAGGATCTCGGAGCTCTCGGATCGGACCGTCCACCTGGGGCGGTACGTCCACCAGGCCGACAGCTACCACATCTACGGGTCCTACTTCGAGGAGTTCGAGTCGCGGTTCCTCAAGTCGCTCGACCGACGGACCTTCGAGCAGCGGACGTTCCGCTACGCCGACGTCAAGGACATGATGGAGGAGGCGGTCCCCGCGATCCTCGAGAAGGCGGCGAAGATGGGGCGGGAAGGCTAGAGAAACTGCATGGCTTCGGCGACGTTGAGCAGCTCGAGGAACGTCGAGGGAAACGCCACGGAATCGCCCGGACGCAGGCTCCGCTCCTCGAACCAGCCCCCGGGCATCACGAGGGCGTAGTCCCACGGGGCCTCGGTCGCGCGGGTTCGAGCTTCGAGATCGCCCGTCTCGTAATCGTGGATCTCCTCCACCTGCCCGGTCGTGCCCAGGAGGGCGATGGAGCAGGGCTCGTCCAGCCCTCCGATCCAGAACGTCGCCGCTTCGTGCTCCGGATTCACGACGATCTTGCGCGGGCCCAGGTGGCGGCCGATCGCATCCTCTGATTCGACCGGATCTCGGACCCAGCGCAGGGGAAACGGAAAGACGTGGACCTTGCTGCCACCCACGAGCAAGTAGGGATCGTCCAGGCTGCCGGTCGTTCGAGCTCGCCACTCGTTGGCGCAGAGCAGGCCGCCCAGGAGCACCGAGAGCGCCAGAACCCCGACGAGCACCCTCGTCTGCCCTCGCTGCCCCTCGTAGCAGAGGAACGAGATGACGAACATGCCGACGGCGTTCAGAACGAGCGAGCCCGTCGACCAGGGAAACAAGTGATCGGTCTCGATCCGGGTGTGGACGTAAGCGACGATCGCGAGCTGCGCCAGGCTCATGAACCGGAACAGCCAGCGCAGGCTGACGAGCATTCCACGTTTCGTGTGGGACAGATCTTCCTTCATGGCATCCATCTCCGGGACAAGCGGGAATGGCGAGAGTGGGATCGTGATGTCAGGCCGGCCACGGCCCATCGTAGCCGGTCTCGGCGAGCCGCATGCGGTGCAGGTTGGCGAAGTGACGGAACCGACGGGCGAAGTCGCCGACGAAGAGCAGGTTGTGATGGCCCTGCACCATGCACGCGTCCTTGCGGTCGGTGACCGCGATCTCGACGTTGGTCGTGCAGCCGCCCACCGGGGGCATCGCGTGGGACTTCACGACCTCGCCCGCGTACACGTCGAGGGCGGGCGGATCGCCGGGGTGGTAGCGGACCATCGTCACCGGATCCCCCACCTTCCAGAAGACCTGGATGGCGCAGCTCCCCTCGTTCGTGTGGGCGAAGCGGCGCAGGAGGTACGGCAGCTCCGGGCCATCCGGTCCGTACGCCTTCGCCGGACACGTGCAGTGGGAGCCGTAGTAGTGGTTTCTCTCCGTCTCGAAGGCGGGGTTGTGCTGGAAGCCCGGTCGGCCGACGAGGAGCTGACCGAGCATCTGCGTGTACATGGCCGGGAAGTCGTTCTCGCAGGCGGCGGGGATCAGGGTGTCGTTCAGCATCGAGAAGCTCATGCACGGCTTCAGCATGCCCCGGCGCAGGCAGTTCATGGTCAGCCCGTCGGCGTCGTGGTCCGCCAGCAGCTTTTTAAGCGCCAGGTGGGCGCGCGCGGCGTTCTCGAGCGCGGCGGAGGTTATTCCGCGCTGCTCGAGCGCCCCGCCGGTGAATCCGGTGATGAAGCCACGCGCGGCGTCGTTGATGGTCGCGCTCTCGAACTCCTTGGCGTAGTGGTCGAAGGGGATCACCCGCACCGTCGTGCCCAGGAAGGCCTCCGTCCCCTCCCGCGGTTCCGGAGCTTCGGTGATGCTCAGGAGCCGGCTCTGCGCGGCGAGCTTGCGCGTCTGGATCATGCGCAGGCCGCTCTCGATCGCGGGCAGATCGTCCAGGGCCTGGATGAAGTAGAGGCCGGGGCGGCGGTACTTCGTGATCGAGCCGTGCTTCACGCCGAGCCCGATGTAGAAGATCGAGGGGATCTCCTTCGCATCCGCGACCTCGAGGATGCGGTCCGCCTGCTCCAGGATTCGGTTGTAGAACATGACGAGGAGCAGACCGTCCGGCGGCTTCGCCTCGAGCTCGCGAGCGAGCCGCTGCGCCTCCTCGGCGGTGCCGATCGGCCGATCGTCCATCCGGACGGTGAGCCCGTGCTCCTTGGCCATGTCGCGGATCGCAGCGGCGTACTGGCGGTGGCGTCCCTCGGCGTCGAACTCGTTGCCGGGCCAGCTCCACCAGCCGTCCGGATCGTCTGCGAAGGTCCTCGAGGGCGGGTACAGGAACGCGACGCGAACGACGGCGCCGTCCTTCTGCCGCCGACGAGGTCTCGGACCACGCCCGAGATCGGCCTTACCCATCGCCATTGCGCCGAAAGCCATCCCCATGCCGGCGAGGAATTCCCGCCGATCGGGGCCGCAGCAACTGCCGCCCTCGTGATCACACATCGCGTTCCTCCTCCGGATGGTCGAACATCGATCGTCGCGAACCATCCTACGCGACGGGGCGCGAGATCCGTCGGGGGTTATCGCAGCGGGGGCGGCGCGAAGGGAAGCTCGAGGGACGCGAGCGCCTCGCGCACGAGCAGCGCGATCGCCGCCGCGCCGTCCTCGTTCGGGTGCAGATGGTCGGGGAACCACTCGCCCCGATCGACGAAGGGCGTGTGGAGGTCGATCGTCGCGATCTGTGCGCGCCGAGCGACGACCGCGAGAGCCTCGTGGATCGCGGACTCGTGCGGGCTACCGTGGTAGGCCTGCCCCGGGAAGAGGGGACACAGGGGTCCCCAGATCAGGACCTGGGGCTCCGAGGGAAGACGACGGTACTCGTCGATCAGGGCGAGGTAGTCGTCGACGAGCTCGTCGCCGGTCTCGGCCCAGGCCATGATGTCGTTGATGCCGAGGTTGCAGATCACGACGTCGGGCTCGAAGGCCAGGGCGTCGAGGTGCTCGGGATTGAGCGCGTAGGCGCGATCCCAGTCCCCCCCCTTCGTCGAGCGCACGACGCACGTCCCCGAGTGCCCGAAGTTGCGCACCTCGAAGCCGTCGCCGAGCACGCGCTGCAGGAGTGCGGGGTAGGAGAGCCGCTCGCGATCGTCGATGCCGAATCCCCAGGTGATCGAGTCGCCGATGCACGCGACGCGGATCGGTCTCCAGTCGTGCGTGCGGAAGGGAGCCGCGGGTAGCCCGAGGTCATTCGCCAGGCTCCAGTCGGGGAACGGCGCCCAGGCGTAGCGCGCCCAGAGCGGGCGGGACACCTGCGGCGTGGAGAGGTAGACGCGAGGCGTGGTCGAATCCCTCGACGCCTTGTCGATCTCGGCGCGCGCGACGTGGAACCGTCGATCCTCGCCGGCGACCTCGAAACCGATCGGGCCGTGCCCGCCACCCCAGCTCAGCCCCCAGTGGGAGTCGAACCGCAGCACGAGACGCTCGCCGTCGGGAATCGCCTCGAGCAGGCGGGGCCCGCTGGCGGGCTGGCTGCGCGATCCGTTCACATGCACAATCGCGAGGATCGCCAGGCGTTCGCCGACCGGCTTCTTGTCGCGCGGGTGGACGTCGCCGCGCTCGCCCGCGTCGATGGTCACGGCCATGTGCACGCGGGGGAGCTCCTCCCATCCCGCCTGCACCTCGCGGAATTCGGGCCAGTCGATTCGCTGCAGGCCGGGGAGCTGGACGAAGAGGAAGGGGAGCTCGTCGTTCGCCCACGCCCGTCGCCACGCGGGGACCATCGTCCGGAACAGCCGGTCCGCGAGGCGCGGCAGGTGCGCGTTCGACTCTCCCTGGTACCAGAGCACGCCGGTGATCGCGAAGGGGGCGAGGGGCTCGATCGCCACCTCGTACAGGAAGCCGGGCTCGAAGAAGTGCCGCGGCCGCGGATCGGGCCGGCCCGCGTCGACCCACCTCTCGAGCTGAGAGAGCGTGCGCTCGCGGATGAAGGGGTGGGAGAGGTGCGTGTCGAGCCAGCCCTCGACGAGGGGAGCGAGCTCGGGATCCTCCCGTAGCCGCGCGAGCGGAATCCACCCTTCCGTCGAGGACCCCCCCACCGAGACGTCGATCAGACCGAGGGGCGGTCCTCCGCGGTCGAGCAGGTGATTGGCGAAGAAGCACCCCACCGCGGAGAACGCGTCCGCGGTCTCCGGCGTCCACGGCTGCCAGTCGCCCGAGTAGTAGCGATCAGGGGTGATCGCCGCGAGCTCCTCCGGAGACAGCACGCGCCGCCCGCCTCCCGGCCACCCCGTTCGGTTGCAGAGGCGCACGAGCGGCCACCAATCCTCCGCCGCGTCGGTGAGCGCGTCGCCCCCCTCGGCTCGCGACAGCGGGAAGTCCATGTTCGACTGGCCGGCGCAGAGCCAGACGTCGCCGACGAGAACGTCCCGGCAGACCACGGTGTTGCTCCGCCCCTTGCAGCGCAGCGTCCGACCTTCCTCCGAGGCGTTCATCGCGGGGAGGTCGACCCGCCAGCGCCCCTGCTCGTCCGCCTTCGCCTCGGCCGCGAACGGGCCGAACGACACGCGCACCTCCTCGCCGGGCTCCGCCTCGCCCCAGACGGGCACGGGCCGGCCTCGCTGCAACACCATGTGGTCGCCGAAGACCCAGGGCAGGCGCAGGGATTCCTCGGCGGCGGACGTGGAGGTCAGAACGGCGAGGAGGATGATCGCGATTCGCAAGATGGAGCTCCGTCGCATCGTCATCGCGTCAGGCGCGTCGCTCCACGCCCTCGGTCAGCTCGCGGAGCATGCGACGCAGGTCCTCGAGCATCGCCCGGGCGCGATCGGGGTGCTGCTCCGCGAGGTCCTTCGATTCCGCGGGATCCGTCGCCAGATCGAAGAGCTTCGGAACCGCCGCGGCGGACGGCGGGTTCTGGACCACGATCTTCCACGAACCGCGCCGCAAGGCCGCCGACTTCTTGTTCGTCCACAGGAGGTCGCGCTCGCGCAGCGGCTTGCCCTCGAGGAGCAGGCTCGACAGGTCGACGCCGTCGAATTCGTCGGCGGGATGGCGTCCGGTGGCCAGCGAGAGCATCGTCGGCGCGAGGTCCATCCCCATCGCGGTCTGCGCCGTCTCCCCCGGATCGACGACGCCCGGCCACGACGCGATGGCCGGCACGCGGTGTCCCCCTTCCCACATGCTGCCCTTTTTGCCGCGCCAGGGGCCCGCGCTCCCGAGCTTGGCCGGGCCGTTGTCGGACAAGAAGACGACGAGGGTGCGCTCGGAGAGACCCTGCGCTTCGAGCTCCGCGACAATCCGCCCTGCTCCCTCGTCGAGAGCGGCGATCATCATCGCGTAGGTCGTCTTGTCGTCCCGGGAGGAGTTCTTCGCGCTTCCCGCCTTTCCCGCGCGGCGGACGGCGCCATCGCCACGCGCCTGGTAGGGATAGTGGGGAGCACCGTGCGCGAGGTAGAGGAGGAAGGGCTCGTCCGGATGGCGTCGGATGAAGTCGACGCCGTACTCGGTGATCAGGTCCGTCGCATAGCCCTCGTCGGCCTCGAGGCATCCGTCTCGCCACCAGTCAACGTAGCCCTCCTGATCGATGTGGGCGGCGTAGTCGACGTTGCCGCTCACGAAGCCCCGGAACTCGTCGAAGCCCTGCACGACGGGTCCGAACGACGCGTCGTAGCCGAGGTGCCACTTCCCGAACAGGGCGGTGGCGTACCCCGCCTCGCCGAGCCGCTCCGCGATGGTGACCACCCGCGGATCGAGTCCGGTGTCCCGGTGGCTCTTCGCGGTGACGACGGCCTGGATGCCGACGCGATGCTGGTAGCCGCCGGTGACGAAGGCGGCGCGCGTGGGACTGCACACCGCGCCGTTCGAGTGGAAGTCCGTGAAGCGCAGGCCGCGCGCGGCGAGAGAGTCGAGGTGCGGAGTGGGGATGTCGCCTCCGTAGCATCCGAGACCCCCGTAGCCCAGATCGTCGGCCAGGATCACGACGAAGTTCGGGCGCTCGCCCGGGGCGCGCCCCGTCGACGAGCCCCCGCTCGCGCAGCTCGCCGCGAGCAACGCGAGGAGGACGAGGAAGATCGATCGTGGTTCGTGGGTCATGGCGGGATGCGCTCCGGGCGCATCGTAGCAGGTCGGGCCACGATCGTGGACGGCGGCCACCGGCCGGCCGCATCCTCGCCGAGGGGTCGACGGCCTCGCGTCGGGGCGGTATCGTCGTCGCCAGCAGGCTCGTTCCTGTCGTTTTGAACCTCTGGGAGAAGGGGGAGACATGAAAACCAGACGAAGTGCCGGAAGGCCGTCCACCACGGGGTGGGCGTCCATCGAGCGATGGACCGTGGAGCGGCTCGATCAGGCCGCGGGCATGGCTCGGCTCGAAGCCGTGCCCATGCATGAGAGGTACGTGACCGGGAGATTGATCGAGAGGCTCCTGACGAAGGGCCTCGAGCCGGGGATGGACCAGATCTCTCGCTGGAACACGGATCGCATCGGCGTCAGCCACGTGAGGATCGCCACGCTCGCCCGGAGGCTCGGCTTCCGTTCCGACAACGAAAACTCCCTGGCGGAGAACATGGTCTTCTGGGCTCTGCGTCCGGCGACGAAGAGGAAGCGGCTGCGCGTGTTCCACGCGACACGGACCGCGAGGTGGACCGCGAAGAGTCTCTACAACGCCGCACTGCGCAAGGACGGAGGTGCGTCGTGAGAAACAACAACGCTCTGCGAATCCACGTGATCAACGTGGGCCACGGCGACAGCATCCTGGTGGAGTTCCCGGACGACACCGAGAACGGACGCCGTCCCCGGTTCGGGCTGGTCGACGCCGGCGGCGAGGACGCCGCGGTGCGGACGAAGACGTTCGACTACCTGCAGACCTTCCTCGAGTACCGGCTCGAGGGGCTGCCCTCGACCGCCCAGAACGACCCGAACGCCACGGACTACCGGTTCGAGTTCATCTGCCTGACCCACCCACACTCGGATCACCTGTTCGGCATGATGCCCGTGCTCGAAGGTTTCTGCGGGGACACGGTTCCGGAGGCCATGAAGCCGAAGCAGTTCTGGGATTGCGGCTTCCGGTACAACTCGACGCGCTACCTCCAGGTGCTCCGGTTCCTCCGCGATCATCCCCAGGACATCCAGTTCATGCGCATCGCGGCGGGGACCGAGTTCCACTACGACGACGCCGAGGTGTTGACCCTCGCTCCGTCGATCGACATGCGCAATCGCTACGACACCTACGGGGTGGAGGTCAACGATGCGTCCATCGTGCTCAAGATCTCCCTGGGCGAGGGCATCGCGATCCTCACGGGCGACGCGCAGTTCGACACCTGGGGAAAGGTCTGCGAGGAGTTTCCCCGCGTGCGGCACGTCATGTACCCGACCGACTCGGAGGGCAATCTGGACAAGCGGGATCCGAACGCCGAGGACATCGCCTTCCTGAACCACGCGAATCAGCTCAACTGCCAGCTGCTCAAGGTCTCTCACCACGGCAGCAAGCGAGGCACCAGCTTCGAGTACGTCGAGAAGCTGTCGCCCGCGTACTACGCGATCACGTGCGATCGGAACACGCAGTACCAGTCGAACTGGCGCAACAAGTTCCCGCACGCGATCACGCGGCTCATCATCGGCGAGGAGTCCGACGTTTTCGACGACGGAACCACCCGGGTCCCGAGCGTCACCGCGCTCTCCTCGCGCACGTCCACGACCGCACAACGCGGCACGCTCGTCTACCGGATCACGCGCGGGAGGACCGTGACTCCGCACTTCCTGCGGGAGGGGAAGCACGAGCGAGTGACCGTGACCCGACTGGTGAACAACCTGTGACGCAGGAAGGAAGCGGGATCACTGCAGGATGCGGCTCAGGGTGAATCGCATCAGCACGATGTCTCGGTGGCCGCGCGCCTCGTAGACGAGTCCCAGTCGACCGTCGCCGAGCGAAACGAGGCTCGAGTAGGCGAACTCGCCTTCGACGAGCGTCTTGGAGTGCGGCCACGTCCGCCCTCCGTCGAGGCTCGCGTAGACCGTGCCGTGCGTGCGCCTCGGTCCGACCGGTACCGAACAGAGCAGCACGTCCCGTCCCGACTCGTCTTGCACGCACAGCAGAGCGCCGTTGCAGCTCACGGCCGCGAGAGCGGGATCGACTTCCTCCGCAGTCCACGACTCGCCACCGTCGGCGGAGAAGGCGCGCACGCGCTCGGGGGTGTGACGAGCGTTGAGGACGAGCGTGCCGTCCGAGAGCTCGGCCACCTTGTTCTCGAGGCGGACGTTCAGCTCCTCGACGCGATCGCGCGGTGCGATCTCGCGCACCTGCCACGTCTCGCCGTGGTCGTCGGAGGTGAACATCCGGTTGCCCCAACGGTGCTGGAATCCGCCGGGCACCACGAGGCGGCCTGCGCGCGTGCCGTGGCGGAGCTGGATCCCCTCCCCCGAGCCGAAGACCGTCGTGTGTCTCTCGGATCCGAGCATCTCCGTAAGCTCGCGCGGCGCGGACCACGTCTCGCCCCCGTCGGTGCTCGTCACCTGGAACTGACGACACTCGCGCCCGTTCATTGCCTTGCGAGACTCGGCGTCGTGGAAGTCCCAGAGGAACACGTTGTAGAGCACGTGGATCGCGTCGGTGTCGCGGTCGTGGACGGCGGCGTTGGGGCAGATCGAGTGGTCGCCCGTGCTCGCCACGAGCACGGTATCCGACCACGTGTCGCCGTGATCGTCGCTGCAACGGCAGACGAGATCCTGGCCCGAGCGATCGCTCCAACCGCTCTTCTCCCGGCCCTGGGCGACCACGACGATCCGACCGGCGTTCGTCACGAGGACGTTCTGTTCGCGGAACTGGGCGTAGCACGCGGGTGAGCGCTCCACGCCGCGCACGGGGGTTTCCTCGGCGACGAGGAGCTTCACCGGTTCCTCACCCCGGGCGCTCATGGCGCAGCTCTCGGTCCAGCGATCGACCTGCTCGCGCATGTGCCGAACGCGTTCGGGATGCTCGCCGGCGACATCCCGGGCCTCGGCGGGATCGGACGCGAGGTCGTAGAGCTCCCAGCTCTCGCCCCCGTCCATGCTGACGAGCTTCCACGGACCGTCGATCCACGCGAGCTGCAGACCGCCGCGCTGCATCCACGCCTTCGTGTCCTTCGCCTGGCTTTCGAGCTTCGGCGACTGGAAGCCGATGGGGCGCGCGCGATGCTCGCTCTCGCCCGCGAGGATCGAGAGAACGTCCTCGCCGTCGATCGGTCGATCGTCCGGGATCTCGACGCCCGCCACCCGCAGCGCGGTGGGCAGGAGATCGCTCGTGCTCATCGGCTCGGACAGCGTGCGCTCTCCCTCGAATCCCGCCGGCCAGCGGACGAAGGCGGGCACGCGAATGCCCCCCTCCCACAGCGAGCCCTTGCGGCCGCGCAGTCCTCCGGTGGTGCCGAGCTCGTGCACCCACGTCGGCCCGTTGTCGCTGCAGAACCAGAGCAGGGTGTTCTCGGCGATTCCCTCCGCCTCGAGCTCGGCGACGAGGCGCCCCACCGCTTCGTCCATGGCGGTGATCGCTCCAAACCAGTGTTGCTCGGGGAGGGTGAGCTCCGCGTAGGGCGCTCGGTGCCGCGGGCCGGCGACCACCGGGGTGTGCGGCGTGGAGAACCACAAGAGGGCGAGGAAGGGACGGCCCGCGTCGCACGAGCGGCGCGCGAAGCCTAGCGTGCGATCGACGAGGAGCTCGGGGACGGAACCCTCGAGCCACTCGTCGTGCAGGCGACCGGGCCCCGTCCAGAAGCGGTCGCGCCAGACGAAGCCGCCCTCGCGTTGCCCGAGGGCGACGGCGCGATCCATGACCAGACGGTAGCTCTCGCTGCCGAACTCGCCGCAGGTCAGGTAGTACGGGTTGAAGCTCGGCACCGAGTTGAGGACGGAGAAGCACTCCTCGAAGCCGTTCTCCCACGGCGGCGAGTAGCCGGTGCCGTCGACCTCACCCGGCGCATAGCCCTGCTTGACGGTGCGGCTAAGGTGGCCCACGTGCCACTTCCCGAAGTGGGCGGTGGCGTAGCCGGCCTCGCGAAGCGCCTCGGCGATCGTGATCTCGCGGGCGGGCAACGCTCCCTCGAAGGCCCAGGTGATCCCCACCCGGAAGGGATGCCGTCCCGTGAGACAGCTCGCCCGCGTCGGGGAACAAACCGGCGCCGCGGCGTAGAAGCGATCGAGGCGGACTCCCTCCCCGGCGAAGCGATCCAGATTCGGCGTCCGCACCGTCGCGTTCCCCGTGAACCCGGTGTCGCCGTAGCCGAGGTCGTCGGCCATGACGAGGATCACGTTCGGGCGCTCGTCGGTGGAGGATCGTCCCGCGAGCACGGAGCCTGCCGTGGCGAGCAGAGCGATCCCGGCCACGAGGACGGTTCGAAACGGGCGGGTGTGGAGCATGGGCGGCGAGTAGTCTAGCAGGGGGCCGACGATTCCTTCGACGGCCTCCCAGGCCATGACCGGATTGCTCTTCGGCGCCGACTTCCACGGAAACGAGCGCGCGTACGTCTCGTTCTTCGAGCGCGCGGCGCGGTCGGACGTGCAGCTCGTCGTCCTGGGTGGGGATCTGCTCCCCCATCCGCGGGGGAGTGGGTCCTGGATCGAGCAGCAACGCGGCTTCCTGCGCGGGTGGCTCGCCGCGTCGCTGCGCTCGTTTCGCGAGCGCGCCCCCGACACCCCGGTCTTCGCGATGCTCGGCAACGACGACTTCGGAGCCTGCGCGGAGGCGCTGGAGGAGCTCGGGCGGGTGGAGCTCCTCCTCCCCCTGCACGACGAGGTGCACGCCATCGACGACGGCTGGATCGCGGGCTATGCGTGCGTCCCCGTGACTCCGTTCGCGATGAGCGACTGGGATCGGTACGACGCGGAGGACTGGGTCCCGCCGCTCGCCCCGGATCAGGTGCTGCTGAGCGACGGGGGAGAGATACGCCAGGGAAGCCTGTCGGAGCTCCGGGCCCGGCCGACCATCGAGGACGATCTGGACGCGCTCGCCGCGCGCAGCGATCCGCGAGGGACGATCTGCGTCGCGCACACGCCGCCCTTCGGGACGAAGCTGGACGTGATGCACGATGGGGGGCACATCGGAAGCCCCGCGCTTCGCGAGTTCATCGAGCGCGAGCAACCGCCCCTCTCCCTCCACGGCCACATCCACGAGTCCCCCGAACGGACGGGATCCATCGTGGACCGGCTCGGGAGGACCGTGTGCGTCAATCCCGGATCGAGCAACTTCGCGCTGCGCGCGGCCTTCCTCGACACGGAAGACC
Organism: uncultured Planctomycetaceae bacterium; assembly: GCA_964428225.1. Classification (GTDB taxonomy): domain Bacteria; phylum Planctomycetota; class UBA1135; order UBA1135; genus JBFMCU01. The sequence goes on along the minus strand of CAYRXS010000009.1, from coordinate 28,875 downwards.
CGGAAGGAACGCTGCGCCGTGTGACGAACGGCGATGAGGAGCGCGAATGACCACGCTGATCTCCCTCCTTCTCATGGGCGCGCTCGTTGCGCCGGGATCCCGAGACTCCGCGCCCCCGCCGAACATCCTCCTCGTCGTCTCCGAGGACAACGGCCCGGAGCTCGGGTGCTACGGCGATCCTCACGCACGAACTCCGCACCTCGACGGCCTCGCCGCGGAGGGAGTGCGGTTTGCCAACGCCTTCGTCCCCTATTCGGTGTGCAGTCCCGCGCGAGCGAGCCTGTTCACGGGGCTCGTGCCGCACCGCAACGGACAGATCGGGCTCGCCACGCACCGGTTCGCGATGTACCGCGAGTGGCCGAACCTGGTGAGCCTGCTCCACGACGCCGGCTATCGCACGGGCATCATCGGGAAGATCCACGTCAATCCCGAGTCCGCGTTCCCCTGTGACTTCCGGTACACGGATCGCGACGCGACGTCCTTCAACGGCCGGGACGTGCGGGCGGTGGCGAAGGCGGCGGCGGAGTTCTTCGCCGGATCCGAGGACACGCCGTTCTTCCTGATGGTCAACTACCCCGACGCGCACTTCCCGCTGCTGCGCCAGGATTCCGGCTTGCCGGAGCATCCCTTCACCGGCGCGGACGTCGCTCCCCTGCCGTGGGTCGGCGCCGATTCCCCCCGCCTGCGCGAGCTCACCGCGGACTACTACAACTGCCTCTCGCGGCTCGACACGGGGATCGGGCTGCTGCTCGCGGAGCTCGAGGCGGCGGATCGCACCGACGACACGATCGTCGTCTACCTCGGCGATCACGGCGCGCAGTTCTCGCGGGGCAAGACCTCGGTGTACGACGCAGGCCTGCGCATTCCCCTGCTCGTCCGCTGGCCCGAACGCGCGAAGGCGGGGCTCGTTCGCGAGGAGCTCGTCTCCGTGGTCGACGTGCTGCCCACCGTGCTGGAGGCGGCGGGCGTCACCGCGCCCGCGAACCTCGACGGACAATCGCTCCGCCCCCTCCTCGAGGGCGAGCAGGTCCCCTGGCGCGAGCACGTCTTCGCCATGACCACGGGCAGCGCCCCCGTCCTCTACTTCCCCCAGTTCGCGGTACGCGACGCGCGATACAAGCTGATCATCAGCCCGTTGCGCGATCGCGAGAACGCCTGCGCCCTTGCCTACCGCGAGCATCACAACGTCCACTTCACGGGCGGAACGAGCGCCGAGGAGATCGCGGCGAGCCCCGAGGCGATCCGCCTCGCCTACGCGCGCTACGCTGGCCCCACTCGGTTTCGAATCCCACTGCCCGGCGTGGTTCGCCCTCTCCTCGAAGTGAGTCCCATGAAGATCGATCGGTACCGTTCACGCTGCTTCCTCGCCATCGCTATCTCCTTCTTCCTCTCGGGGGTCTTCTCGGCGCAGACGCCTCCCCCGCAGTTCGACCTGCGCGACGTGAACGGAGAGAACTACGTGACCTCCGTCAAGGAGCAATCCGGAGGCACCTGCTGGACGTTTGGCGCCATGGCCGCGCTGGAAGGCAACCTGCTCATGACGGGAACCTGGGAGGCGGCGGGCGAGATCGGAGAGCCGAACCTCGCCGAATACCACCTGGACTGGTGGAACGGATTCAACAAGCACAACAACGACGACACGGATCCCCCGACCGGGGGAGGTCTGGACGTCCACTACGGGGGCGACTACATGGTTACCGCCGCCTACCTCGTGAGGGGCGAGGGGGCGGTGCGCAACATCGACGGCCAGTCGTACACGGACCCTCCGGCCCGCACCGATCCCGGCTACCACTACTACTATCCGCGGCACATCGAGTGGTTCACCGCCGAGACGGACCTGAGCAACATCGACACGATCAAGAACAAGATCATGTCCCAGGGCGTCATGGGCACCTGCATGTGCTACGACGGCGCCTTCATCAACGGCCAGTACGAGCACTACCAGCCCCCGACCAACACCGCCCTCCCCAACCACGCGGTTGCCATCATCGGTTGGGACGACACCCGCGTCACCCAGGCACCTCAACCCGGCGCGTGGCTTTGCAAGAACAGCTGGGGAAGCGGCTGGGGCAACGGAGGCTACTTCTGGATTTCCTACTACGACAAGTGGGCGTGCCAGGAGCCGGACATGGGCGCCATTTCCTATCGGGAGGTCGAGCCCCTGGACTACGAGCGCATCTACTACCACGACTATCACGGCTGGCGTAACACGCTGGGCAGCGTCACCGAGGCCTTCAACAAGTTCACCGGAACCGACCCCGACGAGCGGCTCGAGGCGGTCAGCTTCTTCACCGCGAAGGGCAACGTCACCTTCACGGTCAAGATCTACGATCGGTTCGAGAGCGGAGCCCTGCTGGACGAGCTCTCCAGCCTCTCCGGTACCGCCGAACATCGGGGCTTCCACACCTACGACCTGCCCACGGGGGTGACCCTCTCTCCCGGGGACGACTTCTTCGTCTACCTGTCCCTGTCCACCGGCGGCCAGCCCTACGACCAGACGTCGGACGTGCCGGTGTTGCTGGGCGCGTCCTACCGCGTCATCGTCGAGTCGTCGTCCAGCCCCGGTCAGAGCTACTACTACGCAACCAACCAGTGGAACGACCTGTACGCCGACGACGACACGGCGAACTTCTGCATCAAGGCGCTGACGTCGGTCAAGCCCGCGGTCGTTCTCGACTTCCCGAACGGGCTCCCCGAGGGACGCTATCCGCCCGGTCCGACGACGGTCATGCAGGTGGAGATCCAGGACAACTTCGAGGCCTACGTCCCGGGCAGCGGCCTGCTCTACTACCGCTTCGATTCCGGCGACGCCTACAGCACCGTGGGCGTGACGAGCCTCGGGGGTGACCAGTACGAGGTGGTGCTCCCCAATACCCGTCCGGGCGACGAGCCGGAGTTCTACTTCAGCGCCCAGGGAGACGGTGGAAGCACGGTCTTCTCGCCCCTGACCGCCCCGGCCGACGTGTACTCCTTCGAGGTCTGCTTCAGGGAGGTCGTGCTCGCGGACGACTTCGAGACGGACACGGGCTGGACGGTGGTGAACGAGAACCTGAGCACGGGAGCCTGGGAGCGCTGCGTCCCCAACTCGACGACCGGCGGCCAAGTGGCGCCGACCACGGACAATCCGGCCGGCACCGGGACCTACTGCTACGTCACCGGAAACGGTCCCGCGGGAGGCTACTACTCCGACTACGACATCGACGGAGGTCCCACGCGTCTGATCTCGCCGATCCTCGATCTGTCCGCGGGCGACGCGGAGATCGGCTCCTACAACTGGTACTACTCGCGCGACGGGAACGACGACTACCGGATCGACGTGTCCAACGACGGCGGTGCTTCGTGGACGAACGTCTACTCGTCCATCGCCTCCTTCGGCGCCTGGTATCGAATCGTCTTCGACGTGAGCGACTACGTGACCCCCACGGCCCAGGTCAAGGTGCGCTACTCCGCCCAGGACCAGCCCAACGACGATATCGTCGAGGCGGGACTGGACGACTTCACCGTGGAGCAGTTCGTCCACGAAGCTTCGCTCTTCGCGGACGCCTACGGCATCTCCGCCGCGACGGGGGCCGATCTCGACATCTTCCTCGACGCGGGGGGAGCGAACGCCGGTCGTGTCTACCTGCTCGCGGCGAGCCTGAGCGGCAGCGAGCCCGGTCTGAACCTCGGGGGATTGCACATCCCGCTCAACCCGGACGGGCTCACCGACCTGGTCCTGGCCAGCGGGGGCGCGCCGCCGTTCCAGGAGTTCTTCGGCACGCTGGACGGCCAGGGCCGGAACACGGTCGACATGGACCTGACGGCTCCGATGCTCGCTCCCCTCGTGGGCGAGACGATCACCTTCACCTACGTCCTCCTGTCCCCTATCGACTTCGCGTCGAACGCGATCGACGTCGACGTCGACCCGTAGTCACGATCAGGAATCGACGTCCTTGGCGCACCGAAAGCCGACGTCGTCGTGCCAGTAGGTGGGGTTGCTCCACAGCCGCCTCGTGGTCCTCGCGTTGAAGGGCGACTGGTGCGGCGGACCGGACCAGCCTCCGCCGCGGATGACCTTGCGGGAGCTCGTGCCGCGGCCCTGCTCGGGAGTGCGCAGGAGCGCGTCCTCCGACCACGGATCGGGAAGCCGCCCGTCCGGAAGCCCCTCGGGGCCGGTGGGGTCGACCGCGCCCTCGCACTCGCGGTAGTAGTACTCGCCGTACCAGTCCCCCACCCACTCCCAGACGTTGCCGGCCATGTCGAGACAGCCGTAGGGGCTCGCGCCGTCGGGGTGGCTACCCACGGGAGCCGGTCCCGGCGGCGAGCCGTCGCGCGCGATCGCGCCCGCCTTGTCGAACTCGTAGGGATCGAAGATCGCACCCTGGCGCGGGACGAGACCCGCGCGACACCGCTCCGCGGCCCAGGTGTTCCCCCAGGGATAGCGTCGCTCGTCCGTACCGCGCGCCGCCTTCTCCCACTCGGCCTCGGTGGGCAGCCGCTTGCCCGCCCACTTCGCGAAGGCCGCGGCATCGCGCCAGGCGACGTAGCGCACGGGGAGGGCGGCCTGGCGCCGCATGAGGGCGAGGACCTCGGGCCGCGCGGCGATCTCCTCGATCGCGAGCTCCGGGAATTCGTCCGCGCCCGGGCCGAGCTGGTCGCGCAAGGCCAGGATCGCCGAACGCCAGCGGGCCGCGTCTCTCAGCTTGCGGGCGCGCCCCACCTCGTCGTCCTCGTCCGACAGCGCCACGTCGCCGGAGGTCGTTCCGTACCGGCGCCGATAGTGCGCGACGAGATCGAGAGAGCCCTCGACGCTACGGCGGAACCAGGGTCCTTCCACCGTGTCGTAGCTCTCGCTCTCGCGCACGAACTCCGCGAACCGGGTGTTCGTGACCTCTCGCTCGTCGATGTAGAAAGCCGAGAGCCGCACCCGGTGCGCGGGAGCCTCGTCGAAGTTGCCGGAGCCGCTCCCCATGACGAACTCGCCTGCGGGTACGAGCACCATCCCCTGGGGCGGCTCGTCCTGGGCGATCGTCGGCGACGACGCGATCGAGCTCAGCAGGAGGGTGAGGAGGATGGACATGATCAGAGGTCCTTGGCGCAACGGAACCCGAGCGTGAAGTTGCGGAACTCCGGCTCGTAGAACGCGCGTTTCGCGCACCGCACGCTGTTCGATCCGCGCTGGGAGCTGCCTCCGCGCACGACGCGAACGGATCCCCTCTCCGGACCGGCGGGATCCTCGTCGTCCGCGTGCCGATACCAGTCCTCCTGGTACCAGTCCGCGCACCACTCCGCGACGTTGCCCGCCATGTCGCAGACGCCCCAGGGGCTGTTGCCCTCGGGGTACGTCCCGCCCGGCGCCGAGTAGACGTACCCGTCCTTCTCCTCGCCGCGGGTGCTGATGTCGAGGCCCTTCTTCTCCCCGCCGATGTTGCACACGCCCCACTTCCACTCGCTGCCCCAGGGCCAGCGAGCGCCCGCGGTTCCGCGCGCGGCGAGCTCCCACTCGGCCTCGGTGGGCAGTCGCTTGCCCGCCCACTCCGCGTAGGCCCAGGCGTCGAACCAGTCGACACCGACCACCGGCTTGTCGTCGGCGGTGAAGGTCTCGTGGTCGAAGGGGACGACCTGGAGGTACCCGGGGTGTTCCATCAGCGGGTTGTACGAGCGCCAGTACCGCGGCGTGTGGTCCTTGCCGACCGGTTGATCGAGGTGGCGGAACTCCTCGTCTCCGGTGCGGGCGACATCCTCCAGGAAGCGGCGGTAGCGAGCGTTCGTCACCTCGTGCTCGTCGATGGCGAAGGAGGACATCTCCACCGTGCGCTGCGGGCGCTCGTCCGCGTGCCTCCAGTCGTGCTCGGCGCGGGCGAGCGGAACCTCCGCGGGCCGCAGCGGGCGATCGCCCAGGGGTTCCGGGGGAAGGTCGGGATGTGACTCCGACGTTCCCATGAGGAACTCGCACGCCGGGATCACGACCATCCGGGAGTCGTCGGCCTCGTGCGCGACGTACCGCGGAGTCCACGCCGAAGAGGCGGAGGCCGAGTACTCCTCCCCACCGTCGCACGCCGCTCCGGCGAGTGCGATCGCCGCGACCAGGATTGTTCTTCCCGTCCCGTTCATTCGATCGAGTTCAGGAAGGCGACCAGATCGTCGATCTGCCGCCGGGTGAGCTGCGAGGTGCCCCCGTGGGTGTCGAACCCGATCCGGGCTCCCGACTTGACGTGCAGCTTGACCTTCTCCGGCTCGCGGGTGGCGGCGACCATGGTGAAGTTGAAACCGACCTCGCTCCGGCGGGGACGCTCGGGAATCCCGCCGATCCGCGGCTCGTACTTGAAGCGCCCGAGCACGGGATGGCCGGGCGGGGAGACGACCTCGCGCATGGTCCGCGCCATGCCGTTGTGCAGGAAGACGGGCGGGCGATCCCAGATTCCTCGCAGGGGGAAGACGGTGAAGAGCCCCTGCTGCTCCTCCGCGCGGCCCAGGTCCCAGGGCTCGAGATCCCGCCGGACTCCGTTGATGTAGTCCTCGCGGTTCTTGCTCATCAACGTGAACGAGCCGTCGCGCACGGTGAACGTCACCTGGGCGGGAATGGCCTGGTTCTTCAGGCCGGGGAAGTCCTTCTTCGCGAAGTGGGGCGGCGGATGGCACGACACGCATCCGACCTGCGGATCCTCGAAGAGCAACCGCCCCCGCGCGATCGCCGGATTCGTGGGGTCGAAGGGGTTGGGCAGGAGCCGCGGCTCGTGGACCTGCCACTCGCCGGTCAGGCGCTGGAAGTCCCGCATCTTGAACGCCTTGCCGAAGAGCCGCATCGACATCTGGCGGAACATCTCGTCCCTCCGCTCCTCGTTGGAGGAGTCGTAGTCCACCGCCGTCTCCATCTTCGACTGGACGTCGTCGACTCCCTCCACCACGTAATGGGCGCCGATGTGGGTGAAGTCGCCGTGCGGCGTCGGCCCGTAGAAGTCGTCGGAGGGACAGTGCTCCATGATCATGGAGCGCGGCTCGTAGACGGAGATCACCCCCTCGAAGAAGAAGGGCTGGATCCCGAACAGGCCCCGCATCTGGGGCACACTCATCGTGCCGCCGATGACGAGGGTGCCCTGCTCGTCGTCCGGGGAGAGGAACTCCTGGCCGAGCACCTGGCTCACCCCCCACGGCCGGCTGTCCGCCAAGTCGCCGGCGTGACAGTGGAAGCACGAGGTGTCCTGATCGGAGGAGAAGAGCGCGGTGTGGGACAGCATCTCGCCCCGCTCGGCGCTGGTGGCGGGCACGGGCAGACGCTCGACCGAGGGATCGACGATGCGCTGCCGCGAGGTCTGCTCTGCCGGGTCGATGATCGAGATCGATCCGCTCAGGAAGTTCGCGACGAACACCTTGCCCTCGGCGGGAGTTCCGGGCGGACCCGCCGCGATCCCGATCGGCTGGAAGCCCGTCTCGTGGATCGCGATCGGAATCAGGTAGTTGCAGGGATCGGAGGCGGTCGGATTCAGCAGCCATTCCTGGACCTGGTTGCTGCTCTGCATGGTGACGAACAGCCGGTCGCCCGCGATCGCCATCTTCTCGGGGAAGGCTCCGATCACGCGCATCAGGTCGGGCGGGATGTCGCCCTTGATGTCGCCGTAAGTGGCCTCCGCGGTGTCCGAGGTGTAGCGCACCCACCCGCGGTGCGCCTCGTATCGGTTGGCGAGCAGCACGTATTCGAGCCCGTCCTCCGGCACCTCCTCGGGAAGATCGAGGGCGTCGACGTCGATGAAGACGAGGTCGTTCTGCAGGTCGCGGAACTTGATCTCGGCCGTGCCGTCCACGGCGTCGAACGGGCCGAGCACGACTTGCTCGTCCCGGGGCAGCCGCTTCATCGTGCTCGTGTCGCGCCACAGCGAGTAATGCGCGCCGACGTTGTCGCGGTCCCAGGATTCGCCGGTGTACGGCGCTCGTTCCTTCGTCGTCCCGAAGCCGATCCCCATCGTGGTGACCAGCAGGTAGTCGCGACCGGTCGCCGCCGAGTGATGGATCTTCAGGTCATTGACGCCGTTCTGGATGTAGATCCCCCCGACCTCTTCGCCGAGCTCCAGATCGACGACGGCGATGTCCTGCGTGCCGAAACTGCCGACGAACAGGTGGCGGCCGTCGGAGGACAGGACGCTGACCTTCGGCTTGCTCCGGGGATTTCCGACGGGGATCCCGGGGCCCGGCCCGCCGGCGTCGATCCAGTCGGCGATCCTGCGATAGGCGGGGTCCTCGTCGGGCCGCGGAAAGACGACCACGCCCGTATCGTGACCGTGGTACTTCGGCTCCATGTCCGCGTAGCCGCCGTGGCGCGTGCGCACCGTCGCGCGCAGGAGCCGGCTCCCCATCGAGTCGCCGGGGGTGACGTGCTCCAGGACCGAGTGGTAGGTCGCGAGCGCGTCCTCGCTCGCCACGAAGTTGCCGCGGCTCTCCCCGTGACAGCGGGCGGCCCCGCAACTGTCGACCAGGACGCGGTGCACGCCGCCGTCCTCGTCGCCGAAGAACGGCCGGTCGTCGACTCCGCCGAGCACACGCATCGCGCCTTCGAAGCCCTCGCCGTCGACGCGGAGATCGACGACGAAGACCTGATCGAGATAGCGATTGGCGACGTAGGCGGTGCGGCCTTCCGCGTCGAAGGTGATGCCCTGGCAGTAGTAGTCGGCCGGGATCTCGGCGACGACCGCGTCGACCTGCGTATCGACCACGCTGATGAAGTTCGAGAAACGGCTCGTCACCAGGAGGAACCGCCCGCCGGGGTGCATGGCCATCCGGTAGGGGCTGGATCCCGCCGGACCGGGCTCGCCCTCGGGTTTCAGCTCGAACCGACCGGCGACCTCGTCCTTCACCACGTCGTACACGACGATCTCGCTGCCCGGCTCGAGCTCGGAGCCCTGCAGCGCGACGTACACCTTCGTGCCGTCCGGATGGACTACGAGGTCGTAGGGGTGGTCGCGCCGGGGCTGGGGCTCGGGAGATGGATGCGGGTTGGGGACCGGGGTCAGGCTCCGCCGCTCGTAGGGCAGACCGTACGCCCACCGTCGACTCGTCACGATGCCGAAGGGTGAAGGCGGGGTCACGTTCTCCAGCGTGCGGTCGGGATCGAGGCGAGAGCCCTCGTTGCCGGCCGGGAAGCGGTCGTCTTCGAGGCCGGGGAAGGAATCCTGGGCGACGGCGAGGCACGGCAGGACGAGAGCGGCCGCCGCCGCGACGGGGATCCACGGTCGCGGCGAGGATGCGCGGCGGGGGGCGAAGGGCGCGCGGCTCATCACAAGCTCCTCAGGAACGCCACGAGCTCGTCGAGCTCGACGTCCGAGAGCCCCCTCGTCAATCCGTGAGCGTTCGTCGGATTGTGCTCGGTGAAGATCTCGCGGAGCGTCTCCGCTCGTCCGTCGTGCAGGTACGGGCCAGTGCGGTAGCACTCGATCAGCGACGGCGTGTCGAAGCGGACACGGAAGTCCACGCGGCTCGTGTAGCCGGTCAGGCCGACATCGTGCATCTTGCGGTCGCTGAAGGTCGGCGGCGCGTGGCACACGTCGCACCGCGCGCGATAGAAGACTCTCTCGCCCCGCTCGAGCAGGTCGGGATCGACGTCCCGGTAGGGATTGGGGGCGCGCCGCGGTTTGCCGATGAACTCCATGAGCGCCGCCTGCACGTCATCGTCCGGCAGGAAGCCCAGGAAGCGCTGCCCCGCCATCGTCCCCACGTTCTGATCCGCGCGCACCCCCGACCACATGGCCGGCGCCTCGAAGATGCCGTTGTGCATGGACTTGGCGTTCTTCGGGTTGCCCATGCCGTCGTTGATCAGATCCCAGTTGAGGGAGTCCATCGTGCCGTTCTCCTGGTGACAGCTCGAGCAGCTGTACCAGTTCTCGAAGCAGATGCGCCCGTCGTTGAAACGCATCTCCCCCTCGCGCCACAGCGTCATCTCCTGCTCGGGGCCGAGAGGGATCGTCGCCTTCACTGCGCCGGTTTCCGCGTCGAGCACGGTTACCGTGTCGCTGAAGTAGTTGGCCACGAGGAGCTCGTTCTTCGCGTCGTTCACCGCCACGCTCCGCGGCCCGATCCCCCCCGCGTCCACGCGCTGCGCGATCTTCCGCTGCTCCAGGATCTCGACGTCCTGGGACAGGCGCTGCACCTCCTCGGGCGTCGTCTCCTCGACCAGGCGCAGGGCCGCGGGCAGATCGACGATCGCGACCTGGTGGATTCCCGCGAGCGACACGTACAGGCGCCCGCCGTCGGCGGAGATCGCCGCGCCCCACGGATTCGTCGCCCCGGTCAGAAGTCGGTCCAGGAGCAGGGTCACGTAGTGGCCGTGCTCGCTCAGGTCGAGGACCGAGAACCCGTTCGAGTTGATCCAGCCCCGGTCCATCTGCGTGGTGATCATCTCGTCGTGGCCGACGAGCGTGGTCGTGATCGCCCACCGCCCGTCCGCGGTGCAGATCACGTTCCTCATCTGGGCGCCGCGATCGAGCGAGCGCGTCTCCACGACCCGCCCGATCTCCGGATCGATGATCGAGACGTCGCGCGAGTGCCCGTTGGCGACGATCAGTCGCTCGCCGTCCGGAGTCTCCGCCACGTACCGGGGCAACCGGCCCACCGGAATCTCGAACCGCGACTCTCCCGTCTCCGTGGACAGGATCGAGACGGTGTTGGCCAGCGAGTTCACGACCGACAGGCGGCGGCCGTCGGCGGACAGGACCAGTCCGTACGGCTCGTAGCCGACCGGAAGGCTCCGCACGACGCGCCCTTCCTCGAGGTCCACCTCGTCTACCGTGTAGTCGTAGGCGCAGGTCACGTACAGCCGGCGCTCGTCGGGCGTGACGACCGCTTGCGTGGGGCGCGCGCCGACGGGGATCTCGGCGAGCACCGTCCGCTCCTCGAGATCCAGCACGGAGACGGACGCCGCGGCCTGGTTCACGACCCAGGCGCGCCGGCCGTCGCGCGAGACGCAGACGTGGATCGGGGAGTGGTAGGCGGGCTCGTCGGCGGGCGGTCGCGCCTCGTATGCGTCTCCCGACGTCCACGAAGCCGAGGGAGGAGCCGTCGGCACCTCTTCGTCCTGCGTCGCCGGCGCGGGCTCCTTCGCGGCGACGAGGTCGTACCGGAAGATCACGCTCGCGACGATCGCGACGATCCCCACCAGCACGATCAGCGGCGCGGCCCATTGCAGGGCGGGGGGGGTCACGAACGAGCGGGGCATGTCACCGACCTCGCCACCGGGGCACCGTCACGGTCCCGATCACCTCTGCCGCCTCGGGATCCTCCTCGCCCTCCTGGTCTCCGGAGCGCAGGGAGAGTATGTACCTGACCAGCTTCGCCAGCTCGGTGTCGGAGAGGTAGTCGTGGTAGGCGGGCATCGGGGTCTTCTGCCGCTCGAGGAAGAGGCGCGCCGCGGGATCCTCCCACAGCCGCTCGATCCTCCCGTAAAGGATCCACTCCCGCAGCTCGTCCTCGTCACGCACGAGCTCGGCGAACTCCTCGCCATCCCAGGGAGGGATGTGCCCCTTGAGGCTCCCGGGATTCGGGACTCCGCCCATGCCGGAGGGGCCGTGGCAGCCGAAGCACCCGAGACGATCGGCGATCTTCCAACCCTCGTACACCTCCTCGGAGTACTCCGGACGCCATCCCGACACCGCGAGGAAGTACGCCACGAGGTCGTCCGTCTCCTGCGCGGAGAGCAGCTCGGCGTACGCGGGCATGGGGACGAGGGACGGATGAGCATCGGCGGGGGCGCGCCGGGTGTCGCCGGCCGCCGAGCCCTGAAGAATCCAGTCGCGGACGTCCTCTTCGCACGCGATGAAGAGCTTGGCCGTGGTGTACCGCCAGTCCGGAACTTCGCCCCCCGGCGAGGTGGGGTCGGCGATTCCGCCGAGTCCCCCGGGGCCGTGGCACGCGAAGCAGCCGAGCTCGCGCGCGAGCCGCTCTCCCCGGATGGCCGGGGTCGTCTCCCCGCGGCGCAACATCAGCCATCCCCCCCCCATCACGAGGAGAGCCAATGCCACCGCATACCACAGTACCCTCGGCTTCAAGGTTCGACTCCTGTTCCTGTCGATCGACGGTCCCCGCTTCCGTCACGCGCTAGTCGTCCCCGCAATGGCGGGTTTCCCCGATTCTAGGGAATCACCCGAACCCGGCCAAGGAACCCCGGCGAGCCCGTGGTGGTCGTCGTTCCATGATGGAACACGGACGCTGGGGTATAGTCTGCCTCCCATGAAACTCGCGCGCCTGATGAGCCTCCCGCCGCTCGTGATCCTCGGCCTCCTCCCGATCGCGGCACAGCAGGGATCCGGGCGGCAGGCGGATTCGATTCCCGGAGGACGGGACGACGGTCTGGACGAGGAGGTTCGAGACCAGCTCGAGGCGATCGATCCTCTCGTCGTGGGCTGGATCACCGAGGACCTGAACAGCCGGTGCGGCAGCCGGCTCAAGCTGCTCGCCCACATCCTCGAGGAGGATCCCCGCCCCGACGTCGCCGCGCTCGAGGAGCTCGTCTCTCCGAACTTCCAGGGTGGCCGCCTGCGCCCCCTCGAGCCGAGGACGGTGTTCATCGACGACGTCTTCGAGGTGCGGCGGGGCCTCGACGAGGACGAGCTCGAGGAGGAGGCGGTACGGGGTCGCGAGGAGCTGGCGGGCGAGCTCGCGCGGATGATCGCGCCGCTCTGGGGCTCGCACGCGAAGCACGCTCCCGACGGGCACTCTGCCGACGGCGAGCACGAAGCGGAGATCCACTTCCATTTCAAGTTCAAGATCATCCGCGTGGTCGAGCACGAGGAGGGCGTGCAGACCGACCTGTACTTCGCCGCCGACGGCGCGGCCGAAGACCACCTCGTGGAGCAGTCCTCGACCTGGCGCGTGGAATGGACGCCGGCCGGGGACGACGCCGCGATGCTCATCCGCTCGATCGTCTGCTGGGACTACGAGGAGGTGAGCGCGCGACGCCCCGGACGGTCGCTCTTCACCGATTGCACGGGATCGATGTTCGCGGGCGATCCCGGTTTCGAGGAGCAGCTCGTGCCGGGGATCGATCACTGGCGAGCGCGGATGACGCGCAACATGGGGCAGCCGCTGCTGGGGGCTCCGTGCGGAGTGGCGGTCGGCGACGTCGACGGAGACGGGCTGGAGGACGTGTTCTTCTGCCAGCCCGGCGGGCTACCGAACCTCCTCTATCTCAACGCCGGGGACGGCACCGTGGTTCCCGCCCCCGATCCCGGCGACGTCGCCCTTATGGACTTCACGAGGAGCGCGCTGCTCGTGGACCTGGACGGGGACGGCGATCGCGACATGGCCGTCGTGGTCGGCGCGGAGGTCGCCATGTTCGAGAACGACGGCACGGGTCGCTTCACCTGGAGGGCCCTCACCCCCGCGCCGTCGATCACCATGCTCACCGCGGTGGACTACGACCTGGACGGGGACGTCGACCTCTACGCCACGGGGTACTCGACGCCCTACGACGACGATTACTGGCCCGTGCCCTTCCACGACGCGAACAACGGTCAGCGCAACTTCCTGATCGAGAACCGCGGGAACTGGGAGATGGCGGACGTGACCGCCAAGGTCGGGCTCGACCGGAACAACACGCGCTTCAGCTTCGCCTCCTGCTGGGAGGACTACGACAACGACGGCGACCCGGACCTCTACATCTCCAACGACTTCGGGCGCAACTGCCTGTACCGGAACGACGCGGGACACTTCACGGACGTCGCCGCGGAGGCCGGGGTCGAGGACATCTCGGCGGGGATGAGCACGCACTGGGGCGACTTCAACGGCGACGGCTGGATGGACGTGTTCATCAGCAACATGTTCTCCTCCGCCGGCAATCGCGTGACGTACCAGCGGAGCTTCAAGCCCTCCGACCAGGAGGACGTCCGCGGCCACTACCGACGTCATGCCCGGGGGAACACGCTGTTCCTCAACGTCGGCGACGGCACGTTCCAGGACGTGAGCGAGGACGCGCGGATCACCATGGGGCGCTGGGCATGGGGCTCGATCTTCACCGACCTGAACAACGACGGTCGCCTGGACCTCGTGGTTCCCAACGGGTTCCTCACGTCCACGCGGACGCACGACTTGTGAAGCTTCTTCTGGCGGCAGGTCGTGTCGCACTCCCCCACCGAGCCCGGTCCGGCCACGGACGAGTATGCCTCGGCCTGGATCGCCATCAACAAGCTGATCCGCCGCGGGTATTCCTGGAGCGGCCGGGAACGCAATTGCGCCTTCCTCAACGTGGGCGACGGGACCTTCGCCCGCATCGATGCGGTCTCGGGCTTCGGCTTCTACGACGACGGGCGCGGAGCGGCGCGGATCGACTGGGACCTCGACGGAGACCTCGATCTGCTTCTGACGAACCGCAACGGTCCGCGCGTGCGGCTCCTGCGTAACGACCTGCCCCACCCCGAGCGCTTCGTCGCCTTCCGGCTCGAGGGCTCGACGTGCAACCGGGATGCGATCGGCGCCCGGGTGGTGGTGCACCTCAAGGACGGAACGAGCCTCTCGCGGAGTCTGCGCGCCGGCGAGGGATACCTCGCGCAGTCCAGCTCCTGGATGCACTTCGGGCTCGGTCCGGATCGCGACGTCGAGCGCGTCGTGGTCCGGTGGCCCGGCGGCGATTCCGAGGAGTATCGAGGGATCGACGTCGGCCGCCGCTATCGGCTCGTCCAGTCGAGCGGGGTCGCGAAGCCCTGGGATCCCCCGCGCGAGGAGATCCGGCTCGAGCCGTCCCGCCCGGTTCCGCCGCCGGCGTCGGGGCGTTCCCGCGTCGTCCTGCCGGTCCCGCTCCCGATGCCCCGGCTCACCGTCGAGAGCGCGACCGGGGAGATCTCGACCCTGTTCGGCCTCCGCCCGGGGCGTCGTCCCACGCCGACCGGGGCGCCGGTGCTCCTCAGTCTCTGGGCGAGCTGGTGCCAGCCCTGTCACGTCGAGCTGGGCGGCCTCGCCGCGGCGGGCGATCGGCTCCGGCGCGCGGGCCTGTCCGTGATCGCGCTCGGCACGGAGTCGGGCACGGAGCGCGAGAAGGCGAAGAAGACGCTCCGCGATCTCGAGTGGCCCCACCTGGTCCTGTACGCCACTCCGGAGGCGGTCGACGTCCTCGACGTCCTCCAGGGATTGCTGCTCGATCGCGACATCCGGATCGCCCTGCCCGCGAGCTTCCTGTTCGACGCCGAGGGGAACCTGGTCGCGATGTACTTCGGCCGGGCGGACGCGGACACCGTGCTCGACGACCTCCGGCTGCTGAACGCCTCACCGAAGGAGCGGCTGGAGGCGGCGAGCCCGTTCCCCGGCAGGTGGGGGCGGATTCCCGAACCGATCGACCTCGCCCTCCTGCGCGACCGCTACGCCTCGCGGGGGCTGGAGGCGACGGCTCGCGAGATCCAGCTCGCCGACACCGATTTCGTCCAGAACTCCCGCGCCCTCCTGCTCTACGACTTCGGCATGCGCGCCGAGCGGGAGGATCGCTTCGAGGACGCGATCCGCTACTTCCTCGAGGCCACGCGCGAGGATCCCAGGCTCGCGAAGGCCTGGGCCGCATTGGGCATCGCCCTGCACCGAGGCGGGCACGTCGAGGAGGCGATCGACGCCTACGGCCAGGCGCTCCTCCTGAATCCCGACGACCACGCGACACGCTTCAACCTCGGCTTCTCCCACACCGTCCTTGGGAACCGCGAGCCGGCCGAGCGACAGCTCGAGCTCCTCCGCGAGGCCGGGCGTCCGGAGGCCGAGCGCCTCGAGCGAGCCATCGCCAGGATGGACGACGACGAGCGCTAGTCGGGAGCGACCAGGTCCAGGAGGACCTCCAGATCGAGCTCCATCGCCGGAGACAGGGGGCGGAGCTCGCTCATCCGCGCCGTGAGCTCGACGGCCTCGGCCATCGCGTCGTTTCGGAAGGCGATGCGAGCCAGGGCGCGCATGCGGCTCGCGCGGGCGCCGCGGAGATCCTGATGGAAGACGGGGTGCTCGTCGTCCAGGATCAGGCACCGTTCCAGCACGTCGAACAGGTCCGATCGGTGCTCGTGGGTGGGATTCGTGCAGTCCGACAGCAGGCTCGCGCCGGCCCAGAACAGGGCCAGGGCACGCCGTGTATCCTCGGCTTCATCCGCCTGTCGGAAGGTCGAGGCGGCAAGCCCGCAGTCTCCGCTGGCCACCAGGCGCAGGAGATCCTCCCTCTGCGTGAGAGCGGCGAGGTAATCCTCCAGCCCGAGGGGCACGGCGAGGAGGCGGCCCGACACCTCGGCTCCGATCGCGGAGAGCAGGGCATTCCGGAGGCTGTTCTCGTCGCTCGCCCCGCCCTTCGGCTCGATTCCCAGCCGCGCGAGGAGCTCCCAGCTCAGCGAGGTCTCGCCGGCCAGGATCTCCTCCTGCACGACACGAGCAGCGAGGTCCCGCTCGCGTTCCCGCATTCCCGTCCAGCCGGTCCGGATCCGGCGCACGCTCTCCGCCGGCGCCAGCTCGAAGGCCCGGAAGAAATCCTCGAGCCCCGTACCGGGCTCGGTGCGCTCGAGCGCGAGGCCACGCCAGAGCCGGCAGTCGGCCTCCCGCTCTCCGCCGAGGGTTCCGTCCTGATCGAGCCGGGCCAGTACCTGGTCGTAGTCCTCGAGGGCGAGCGCGTACTCGCCCTGCGCGAAGTAGCCGTTGCCCCGCGCGAGACGATCCCGGGTGGTCGCGGGCCGGAGGGTCGCGGGCTTCGTGAGCTTGGCCCGGACCTCGGGGTTGCTCACGACGAACTCGTTGCGGAAGCCTGCGAAATCTCCCGTGAATGGGCCCATACCGCACTGCAGCCACAGGGTCTTGCCCGGGGCCAGGTCCCCGGGGAGCTCGTACCAGTTCCGCTTGACCACCTCGCCGGCGGCGTTCGAGAGCTCGAACCGCAGCTTCCGGCTCGCCGGCAGATGAGTGATCTTCACGTGCAGCGGTTCGTTCAGCTCCCAGCGGAATTCCCCGGCGGGCTTCAGGCAGTCGGGAATCTCGTCACCGGTCACCTCGCGGCCGCCGACCACCAACCACCGTCGGGGACAAGTCGTCTCACCGTCCGCGCTGAAGCGAAGCCAGAGCCGGCTCTTGTACGTCTCGGGCCACGCCACGTATTCCTCCCCCTCGGTCGTGAAGGCGTCGTCGCGGAGGCTCAGAAGGAGGTACGTCTGCCAGTCTCCCCGGAGAGGCAGCAAGTCGAAGTGGATCTCGAACTTGTCGCGGTGATAGTGCAGCGGTATCGCGAGGCGGGGCGATCCGGTCGCCTCTGACCTTGTCGTGATCCTGTTCTCGGACACCGTGTAGGCCAGCGGATTCTCGACCAGAAGAGCGGACGGAGCCGACGCGGCGAGAAGGGGATGATCGCGACCCGCCTCCCGGGCGCTCTGGACCACCGCGCGGAGCGAAGCGAGCTGACGGTACTCCGGGTCCCTCAGGAAGAGGCCGTCCAGCTGGTCGATGATGCGCGCCGTCTCGCCCCACCGCTGGATCCGCGTCATGATGTCCGCCCGCCGGAAGAGAGCGCGCGTGACCTCGTCCCCGGTGCCGGTCGCCGCCGCCTCGGCGTAGGAAGCCGCCGCCTCCTCGAGCCTTCCCAGGTCGAGATAGCAGGTGGCAATGTGGTCATGGAGCCGGCTCTTCGAGGCGGGCTCCGCGGTGGAGAGAGCGCGCTCGTACGCCTCGATGGCCGCCTCGTGGCAGCCCAGCTTGAAGAGGTGCGATGGCCACTCCGCCGAGCCCATGGTCGGGGCCTGGGGGGGGCGCCGGAGCCGTGCGGCCTGCTCGACCTCCACCGGCTCCCCGTCCCGGAGGCCGAGCACGCGGATCCGTTCGGGCCCCTTTTCCGGGTTGGGGATTCGCGCGGCGATCTCGTCGCGGCCGTCGCCATCCAGATCGCCGGATACGGGGGCTCCCGTCATGTACTCGCTGAAGAGGAGAGGGGATACGAACCCGCCATCGACCATCCTCGCGGGGGCCACTCGGGTGCGCGCGGAGTCCCGGGCGGTCTCCTGTAGGACGAGGCATGGCCCGATACCTTCCAGGTCGCAGCCCGAGATGTGCCCGACCTGGTAGTTGGTGGGTTCGGTCCCCAGGGCGAGAGGGATGCTCGAGTGGAGAGGGGCGGGGGGGAGCAGACGGCCGTCTCGAACCCGGGCCAGGAGCAGTCCATCGGGCAGGAGGGAATTCACCGGAAGCCCGTACTTCTCGATGGACCAGCGGGAGGGCCTGTGCAGGACGAGGAAGGCCGGCTCGTCCAGGTCGCACGGGTGCAGGGAGGTCATGTCGCCGGAGATGTTCTGCTTCGTGACGCCGGTCACGTGCAGCCGGCTCGTCTCGAGGTCGACGTACCCGACGGCAAGCCGCTGCTGCGTCCAGGCTCCGAGAGCGAGGGCGAATTCCAGTCCGGGCCGGGACTCGTCATAGTCGCCGATGAGAAACGAGTTGATGTCGCAGGAGAACGGCTGGTGGAAGAACGGCTCCAACTCGAACGCGGTCGCCCCCGAATCGTCGGCCGATCCGTCCGGCACGCGATAGGCCTCCAGGTCCTTCCCCTCCCACCCGTACGATGCCCACAGCTCGTTCCGGCCATCCCCGTCCACGTCCGCGGCCGCGAGCTGGGTGAGCTCACGCGACTGCCAGATCCAGGCGATCTCGCGGAGGAGCCCTCCGGGATCGAGGGTGTAGACCGACAAGCGACCCCGAGCGAGCCGGTTGGTGGACCATCCGAGGACGAGCTCCATCCCCTCGTCTCCGGCCACGTCGGCGACGATTGCGTCCCGCAACTTGCCCCCGAGCTCGGTGCCTCCCTCCGCCCACCTTCCCTCGGCGGCCAGCACCGGATCGAGGATCGGCTTCCCGCTCTCGTCGCACAGGGCGTAGGCCTGCAGACTCCCATCGGGGCTCCAGCAGACGAGCTCGTCCGTGCCGTCCCCGTCCAGGTCTCCCGCGGTCATGGGGTGCGCATCGAGCTGGAACTCGCTGGCGGGAAGCAGGGCCCTGTACATCGCGAGCGTTCGATTCCCGGATTCGACCAGCTCCTCGTCATCCGTGAGCTCGAGCATGCGTCGGAAGACTCCCGCCGCCCGGGCGAACTCGGTCTGGGCCTCGAAGGCCCTCGCGAGCCCGTTCAGGATCGCGGGCGAGTCCTGAGCCTTCTCGAGCAGCTGCTGGGCCGTCTCGAAGGTCACCCTGGCCTGGGAGAAGCGCCCGCTCTCCAGGAGCGCCTCTCCGAGGTGGGTCACGGCCGCCAGCGCGAGGTCGTCGTCGCGGGGGGCGTCCCGGCACGTCGCCCAGGTGAAGGCCCGGGATCCCGCGGCGATTCTCTTCCGCGTACGCTCCTCGATGTCCTGGCTCCGGGCGTGCACGTCGGCGACCAGCAGCGCGGCCTCCCCCAGGGACAGCACGTAGGGGGAGTTGAGCGTGTCGAGCTCCCGGTCTTGAAGCAGCCGTTCGCTGAAGCGGTGATCCGGCGGGAGCGTCGGCAAGGCACGCTCGAAGTCGCGGAACCTCTCCTCCATCTCGGTGGCGATCCTCACCGCGGTCGCCGTATCGTGCGCCAGGGCCGATTTCGCCTCCTCCAGCATTCGCCGGGCCTCGCGTTCCCGCGCGATCTTGCTCGTCGCCAGGTCGAGCAGCTGGTCTCGCTCGCCCGCCAGGGTCGCGCGTCGATCCAGCCATCGGTTCACCCCCCCGAAGTACGAGACCAGGGCCACCACGAGCAGGCCGAGCGCGATCGCGGCGCAGGCCGCCCGGTTGCGGCGATAGAAGCGGGAGACGCGGTAGGCCAGGCTCGGGGGGCGTGCCACGATCGGCTCGAATCGGCGGATGCGCCCGAGCTCCTTCGCCAGCTCGAGCGCCGTGTCGTAGCGCTGGCCGGGCTCCTTGGCCATGGCCTTCAGAAGGACGACGGCCAGGTCGCGCGGCACGTCGGGGTTGAGCTTGCGAGGATCCGGGAGCTCCTGGGTCAGGACGGCGTGGTAGAGGGCTTCACCGGCCAGGGGCGCGAACGGACGCCGCAGGGTCAGGCTCTCGTACAGCGTGGCGCCCAGGGAGTAGACGTCCGTGCGCCGATCGATCTTCGTGTCTCGAGGCGCGACCTGCTCCGGAGACATGTAGGCGGGCGTTCCCAGGAGCATGCCCGTCCGGGTGAGCGTGGTTCCGGCCTCCGAGTCCTCGCGCGCGAGGCCGAAGTCCAGGATCACCGGGTGCCCGTCGGGCGTGACCATGACGTTCGCGGGCTTGATGTCCCGGTGCACGAGCCCGGCCTCGTGCGCCGCGTGCAGGGCCAGGGCGGTCTCCTCGCCGAAGCGGACCAGCTCCGCGATGCGGCCGCTCCCCGTGGCCCGCGCCTTGCGTGCGAGGATCTCCGAGGAGTCGATCTCCACGCAGACCGTGCTGTCTTCATCCCGGGAGACCTCGAGAGCGGTGAGGATCTTGCGTTGCAGCGTCTTGCCCTTGACGTACTGCATCGCGATGAAGGGCACGCCGCCTTCTTCTCCGATCTCGAAGACCGTGCAGATACCGGGGTGATCGAGCTTCGACGCCGCGGCGGCTTCCCGCTCGAAGCGCAGGCGCGCGCTCTCCGAGAAGCTCAAGCCGCCGGAGAGCACCTTGAGCGCAACGGAGCGGTCGAGGCGCGCATCGTGGGCGAGGTACACGCGACCCTGGCCTCCGGATCCGATCTCCTCGACGATTCGATAGGCCCCGAAGGTCGCGCCCACCACGGAGGAGGGGGCCGCGCTTGTGGTCGAGCTCACGCAATCCGCGGCCATCCCGCCGACGACGTGCTCGAGCGAGTCGTCGAGCACCTCGTCACTGGCGAGCAGCGACTCGACCTCGCGTCGCAACTCGTCGTCGTCGCCGCAGGCCTCGCTCAGGAATCCCGGTCGCTCGTCCTCGGGCAACGCGCAAGCCTGGTCGAACAGCTCCTCGACCCTGTTCCACCGATCGGAGTTCATGCGAGCTTCCCTCTGCGCGGCTCTTGACGAGGCCGCGCCCTCATCGATCTCCCGTCGTGTCTCCCGGTGAACATGCGCATTCGGCCGGGCGGTGCTCCCTCACCTCCAGCAGTCTTGCACGGCGGCCGAAATGACGCAATGACTGCCCCTCGAGCGATCACTCCGCCGGGAACACACGCACCTCCACGAGGTGCACGCCGGGATTCAGGCTGTGGCGGAGCATGTTCACGCGGACGTAGCGGGCGTCGAGCGGCTGGAATCGGAAATCGTCTCCGGCCGGAGTCGCGGGCTCGGTGTTCTCGCTCAGATCCGCGATGCGCTGCCACTCCACGCCGTCCATCGACGTCTCCACCGTGTACTCGTAGTACCGGTTCAGGCCCCAGTACGGATAGACGTGGACGCGGCTGATCGACGTGACCGCTCCCAGGTCCACCTGCCACCACTGGGGATACGGATCCGCCTGCCAGCTCGACTGCAGATCGGCGACGTTGCCGTCGACGGCCCGGGAGGGTGAGTACGCTCCCGCGGTGGCCGAGGCGGTGGCCGGCTTGCCCACCGCGATTCCGGCCACCTCCGGATCCCAGGCTCCGTGCCGATCCGTGAAGAGCGCCCGGCGCTGCTCCGGGGTGAGCAACGGCGGCGCCACGACCGACCACGCCTCCCCGCCGGCGTTCGCGTACTCGGCGTGGCGACGCGTGAACTCCCGGGCAAGGGCGCGGGTGACGAGGTCGAAGGAGAGGGGCTCGGCCGGCAGGCTCTTCTCCTCCTCGGTGAGGAATCCGTCGGGGCGAGGCGGCGCCTCGTCGCGCCGTCCCTTCCAGAAGCCGCGCTCGCGCCGGTAGTCCGTCAGCAATCCCTGGAGCGTGTCCTCGTGCGCCTTCGGCGTCCAGCGGATCTTCGCGGTGGTCGTGTCCGCGGGCAGGTGGATCCAGCCCTCGGAGACCGAGCTCCCCTCCGCCTCGACGTCCCGGAGATCGGCCCAGTAGGGAATGCGAAGCGCGAGCCGTGCGGGCTTCGTATGGAAGGCCGCGTCGACTCGAAGGTCGGCGCCGTCGTTCCGGAACGTCAGGGTGGCGCTGAGGTTTCCGAACTCCGTGGGAGCGTCGGTCACCGAGGCCGACTGATCCGGCTTCGCCCAGCCGGCGGGGATCGCGGAGAAGAGGCGCAGCTCGCGCTCGTCCGCGTCGAGCCCGCCGCGACCGCCGTATTCCATGACCACCATCGAGCGGATCATGAGGGCCATCTTCGACGTTCCCCACGCGTGCGGCGGGGGGCAGCTCGCCCAGGGGGTGCGGGTGGTCCAGGGCTCGATCAGGTTCTCGAAGCTCTCGTGCGTGGATCCGCTGTGGGCCAGGATGTGGTAGGCGTCGCGCAGGAACTCGCGATCCGCTCCGGCCGCGAGAGCCTGCATGGCGTTCTTGATCGTCGCGTAGGCGTGCAGGTGCTGGCCGTTGCGGTAGGTGATGATTCCCTCGCGGTAGCGCAGGTCGCGGATGTTGCGGAAGGTCGCCATCACCCGGGGATCGTCCGCGGCGAAGGCCTCGGTAGGCCAGGCCATGAGCATGTTGTCGTAGTCCTGGTCGGTGCGGTACTCGTCGAAGCCCGCCCGCGCCGCGGGGCCGGTGATGAACTCGTAGAAGCCGGTCGGCACGTAGCCATCGGGGCGCGTGCTGGCGTCGATCGCCTCGTGTACGGCGCGCTCGTAGGTCTCGTGGAAGCGGAGCCACTCCTCTTCGCTCTCGCGCTCGTCGAGCAGCCGCGCCACCCGGATCGCGCTCCGCAGGGCGGCCAGCCCCCAGTAGTTGTGGCTGGCGTAGTAGCCCTTGATCATCTCGGCGTCGTAGGGCGTGGAGGGGCGAAGGAGCCCTTTCGGATCCGCCTCGTGGTCGGCGCGCATGCAATCGACCGCCCTTCGGATCGTCGGCCACGCCTCCGAGGCGAAGGCGCGGTCCCTCGTCATCACGGCGTGATGCGCGAGGCTCAGCAACGCGGGTCCGTGCGAAGACATGATCCGCGCGCCGTGGGTCAGCGAGGTGTCGAGGAGCAGCCCGTCGTCGAGCTGGAGCCGCATCAGGTGCGGGACGTTCACCTCGTAGAGGGCCCCGAGGCCCATGCTGTCGTAGAGGAGCTGGTAGTCGTACAGGCAGATGATGAACAGGGCGGGATAGGGAAGACCGTCGGTCTGGGTCCTCCCCCGGGGGCCGAGCCGAGTGGCGAGCAGCGCGTGGGCCGTCCCGGCGCGGTGCGCCTGCTCCAGGCGCGGCTCGGGCAGCCGGATCCGGCACGTGCGACCAACGAGGTCCGTCCAGTACTCGACGCATCGGTCGAGCTCGTCGGTCCAGTCGAGCTTTCGGAGGACGCGCGCGACCTTCCCGGCCTCGGGCTCCATCGGAACGCGGGGCATCGCGAAGACCAGATCGCGGTGCTCGCCCGGCTCGAGCGCGAGCTCGTACCGAACGAGACCGGCCTCGGCGCGCGAGGTGACGTGGTGCTCGTGAGCCGCGAAGGGCTCCGCGTAAGCCACCCCCGCAACGGCTTCGCGCGCGCCGCCGGGAGGAAACGTGTAGATCACTTGTCCCTCGCGCAGCAGACAGCCCTCGGTCATCTCGAAGCGAGTCGTGGGATCGAACGACACGCCGCCGAGGCGGAAGTCCTCGCCAGAACCCCGCGCGGCCACCGTGAACGTGGGGCGAAGGGGACGGCTCGTGGGGTTGGTGAGCCGCGCCCGCACGAGCTGCACGGTGTTCGTGGCGTCGTCGTCCCGCGGGATCACGGTGAACGCCTCCAGGTCGCAGCGGACGCCATCGTGCTCGTCCCGAGCCTCGACGACGGGGATCCACCCCTCGCGCCAGCCCTTCTGGCGATCGAAGAAGGGGCGGGGCGGATCGCCGAGGAAGAAGCAGAGCTCGGCGTGGCGCGTGAAGATCGCGCCGTCGAAGGTCACCTGGATCGCGTCCGGCATGAAGGGCACGCCGACGAGCGTGGTCGTCTTGCCGAAGTAGCTCCAGGGCCGGTCGGGATCGTCCATCGCCGGATCGGCGACCTGCCTCGCGCCGGGCGCACCCGCGGTCAACCCGAGGAAGGCGAGCGTGAGAACGCCGCGACCGATCCTGGAAAGGGGAATCCTGGGCATCATCGTCCTCCTGGGTCTTCGCTCCGTGGCCGCGGCGTCCCCGCGGCGAGCGGAAGTATCGCAAACGCCCGGCCTGCGGGGGACGCGTTTCGCTCGAGTAGTGAGCCCCAGGTGGGAATCGCTCGGATACGCTGCTTCGGACCGGAGATCGGAGGTCGTCGAGATGCTGCAGCGAATGTCGAGGGCGAGCCGGGCCAGCTTCGGCCTGGCGGCTTTTCTTCTCTCCATCGCGGGAACGAGCGCCGTTTCGCAGGGGACGATCGCGCGGGAGGTCGATACCGACCGGGACGGTCTCTCCGACTTCCACGAGACGCACAAGTACCTCACCGATCCGAAGAAGAAGGACAGCGACGGGGACGGGATCGTCGACGCGGACTGGAACGAGCGCCGCGAGTACACCTACACCGTCCGCACGGTCCTCCAGGTGATGCGTCCCGTCACGCCGGACGTGCTCTGTGACGACTATCAGGACGCGCGGATCCTCGACGAGACCGACGAGTACGTCGAGCTCGAGGTCGTGCACTACCCTCTCAACACGGTGGCCGAGGCCATCGTCGCGAATCCGAAGTGGCGCAGGGAAGCGAAGCAGATGCGTGAGTGGACCGAGCCCGGACCGACGGCGAACTGGGACGACGAGCTCCGCGACGGTCTGATCGAGGCGCTCGCGGAGGACGGGATTCGAGTCGGGAAGCTCGACGACCGCGAGCTCGTCGAGAAGGCGTCGAGGTGGCTCCTGAAGCACGCGAGCTACAACGATGGCTTCACGACCTTCTGCAGCCGCTTCGTCGACGGGAAGGCCGAGATTCACCCCGGGCTCGAGGAGGCCGCCGCGCGCGGCGTGACGGAGAAGGGGCTCACGGTCGAGGAGCAGTGGGAGCGCGAGCTCTTCGCCAAGGGCATGTTCGAGCACGGCGTGCGCGGGAGCTGCACGTCGTCCGCGATCTACCTGAACGGCTGCCTGCGCGCCCTGGGCATTCCCACGCGGATCGTCCTCGCGGTACCCCTCGTCGACGCCTCCGACGAGCGGGAGCTCGAGATGGTGAAGCGCGGCATCCGCCATCGCGATGTGCGGTGGATCGTGGGGGAAGGAGTCGGATCGCTCGGCAGATCCTGGGCGAGCCACACCTTCAACGAGGTCTGGGTCGGCGGCAGATGGCGGCGGCTCAACTACAGCCGCCTGGGGCAGAACATCCTGAGCTCGAGCATGTTCGGCATGATCACCCACGTCGCCACGTTCTCCGACTGGGCGGACGGCGAAATGGCCTCGACCTGGGGCACGCGGCAGGCGCACGGCCGCTTCTCCGACGACGCGTTCGGCGGCGCGAATCCCTATTCCACGATCACCGTCTCCGATCGCTTCGGTCGCCACGCGAAGATCGACGTGGCGGCGGCTACCGCCCCCGAACCGGCCACGTCGAAGGTGGAGGCGCCGGCGACCTTGACCATCGACCGCGTGGTCTGGTCCGACGCCCCGGACAGCCCGACCGACTCTCTGCCCGGCGTGGAGCCGGTGCTGCTCTGCCATGTCGGCCCCGCGGAGGACTTCCCCGCCCACAAGGCCTTCACCCGCGTCACCGACCCGCGCTTCTTCCTCGAAGCCGACGGGCACCCCACGCTGAAGGTCGGCACGGGCGTCGGCGGCGTCACGACGCAGGGCGAGAGTTACGTCATGATCTCCCTCGGTCCCGCCGACTGGGAGGACATCGTCGAAGGCGTCGAGTACCGATTGCGATCCCAGAACTCGAACCCGGACCACCTCTGGAAGCTCGCGGAGGACTTCCGCGTGAAACGATGAACAAACTGTTGGTCCTCGCGATTCTCTTCTTCCCGATCTCGCTGGCCTTCCCGCGTCAGGACGATGCGGTGTCGGTCCCCGCGAAGGACGAGGTGCGCACTGCCATCACGGAGCTGCTCGAGCGGTACAATCAGGCGCTGCGGACGCGCGATACGGCTCTGCATCGCGAGTGCTTCGACATGCTGCGAATGTACGAACGGGCGGCCGCCCTCGGAACGGACCCCCGGTTGGAGCATTCGGCCTTTCGCGAGGGCAGCGCGGTAGGGCTCCGTCTCTCGGCCGTGGCCCAGGGCCCGAGCTACGCTTGGGACGAGATCGAGATCCGTCGCATCGACCGCCGGGCCGAGGAGAACGACTACGTCGTGCTTGCCCGCATCACGCGCGAGGATGGGGAGCGGCTCTTCGGGTGCTGGTGGATCTACGAGGCGGACGGAGCCTGGAGAATCTGGGACGAGGCGAACTTGGGGGTGGGGTTGCGCCGATCAGACATAGCCGCATCCGGGGAGGGTCTCGTGGAGAAGGCCTTCAACCTGGTGAGCATGATCGGATGGAGCGAGGCGCTGGCCGAGGAGGATCTGACCGAGGCCGAAGAGAGGATCGCGTGGCTCGGCCGGGATGAGGCTCCCGACGCATTGCAGGCCCTCCACTGGCTCTTGAAAGCTCGGATCCTGCAGGAAAGAGGGGAGTTGGAGGATGCGTTGAGCGCCGTGGCCGAAGCCCGGAGACGACCTACCCACAGTCCGGTGGCGAACAGGGTCGAGGCAACGATCCTCCTCGCCCTCGGGCGCCCTGCGGAGGCGTTGGAGGCCACCCTCGCCTTTCAGGAGCGCCTCGGCGACGACAGCTCAAACCTGGGATTCATGGGCGACGCCCTCCGGGAGCTCGGTCGACTCGAGGAGGCGGCGGATGCCTACCGGCGGGGATTCGCGGACGATCCACGGGACGGCGTCCTGCTCGGCGCCTTGGCCCTGGTCCTGCCCGCGGGGGAGGACGCGGAGGTTCACGAGGCGTTCCGGGCGCTTGACGCAAAGGCTCGTGAGGACTTCCTCGACTGTTACCTGGGGGAGATGATCGAGCTCGGGAAGCTGGAGCAGGCCTACGAGCGCTGTCCGGATCAAGCTGACGCCTTCGACACCATTTGCTTGTCGCTCGTGGAGCATAAGGACGCGGACCGGCTCGAGGACTTCGTACGTCGCCATCGAGACTCCCATCCCGAGAGCGGATGGCTGTTCTTCTACGCCGGCCAAGTGCATGTTCTCCGCAACGAGGTTGCGGCCGCGGTGGCGGAGTACGACGCTGGCTGGAGGGCCACCTCCGATGCCGAAGCCCGCGAGGTCTACCGCATGTACCTCGTGGATGGCTTGTACGCCCTGGGACGGGCGATGGAGGCTTACGAGGAAGTCGGCCCCCGCGACGACACATTTGGCCAGCTCGTCGTCTTGTGCGCGTACGAGGGGAACGAAGCGGTGCTCACGGCTCTGGCGAAGGCACGCCTCGCCGACGCACCAGGCTCCGCCGACGTTCCGATCGTGTGGGGCATCGTCGCCTCCTGGCGCGAGGAGCACGAGAGTGCCGTTGAGCTCCTGGATGGGAATCTGGAACGATTCGATCCCGAGTCCCCGTTCATCGCGTTCGCCGAGGGAGCCCTGGTCCTGGGCGCTATCTACACGAACCGGTTGGATCTCGCCCTGAGGACGGCGGAGGCATCGGCCGATCGCGACGGAGATCCCTACTTCCTCGCCCTCGCCCACATCGTCCGCGACGAGCCCGGTCTCGCGATCGAGGCGATGGAGCGGTGCGTCGAGCTGGGGTACGAGCCCCAGGGCTTCTACGACGAGCCGCTCCTCGCAGAGCTTCGGGAGGGCGAGGCATACGAGGGCTTCCGCCGCCGACACCCGCCCTTCACAAAGGACGACGGCGACCCGCGACGTCGCTGATCCCGAACACGTCCCACCCCTCGGGCTCGTATTTGAGCCGACGGCGGGTCGGGTGGCTTGTAGCTCGGCCCCGCGCTCAGCGCACGTCGTCGAGCGGCAGGATCTCCACCCGACGGAAGTGCAGCGGATGGCTCTCCGCCTGCAGGGAGATCGTGCCGCGGTCGAGCATCAGCTCGCCATCCTGGATCAGCTTCTGCGCGTCGCCATCGTTCGGGTCGTACTGCGGGCCCTGGTACTCGAGCACGACCTTTCCGTCGATCAGGTGGCGGATCACCTCGCTCCCGCGCACCTCGACCTCGACGGTGACCCACTGGTCGCCGTGGTAGGTCTCGGAGCTCGAATTGGTGACGTGCCGCGTGACCAGCTCTTCGTTCATCACGACGTTCGTGCCCGGCGTGCAGAGGTTGGCAGTCGGACGAGGATTTGTGCCGTCGCCGCCGAGGAGCTGGAGCTCGATCGAAACGGGGAAGCCCTGGTCGCGGCCCATGCTCTCCGCGGTCTGTCCGTGGAGCATGGCGCCGCTGTTGCGGAAGGCCCAGCCGGGGCCACCGGGAACCTGCTCGCCCACGAAGCGGTATTCGATCCGCAGCCGGTAGTGCGAGTAGGGCACGTCGTGGAAGAGGTGCCCGAACTTGCCGTCGAAGCTCTCGTAGCGGTCGTAGCAGACTTTCAGCAGCCCGTCCTCGACGCGGAAGGTGTCGAGGTGGTTGTCGCCGAGCTCGAAGCCGCAGATCTTCGGCTTCCACCCGTCGAGGTCTTTCCCGTTGAAGAGCGAGGTCCATTGCGGCTCGACCGACACAGGTGCCTCTTCGGAAGTCGAGCAGTCTTCGCAGGCGGCGAGAGCGAGCGTGGTAGCGAGGAGAGTGGAGAGAAGAGCAGTGTGTCTCATGGCGAGTTGGCGTTCGGGACTTCAGGAGGGCGTCAGCCTACCGCATCGTGTCGCTCACGCCGCTCGAAGCACGCCAGAACATCTCGAGCCTCGCCCTCCCTTGCGGGATCGGAGTGCTCGGGGTATCGAGGGGGGGGAAGAGGAGAGGCGTCACCCGGCATCGACAACGAGACCATCCGAGGAGGAACCTTCGATGAACACGCATCTCATGACGCGCA
>CAYRXS010000008.1:0-53362 GCA_964428225.1 uncultured Planctomycetaceae bacterium | reverse complement strand
GATCACCGAGCCCAGGGCGCTGCGCCCGTGGAAGAGCACGCTGTCGTCGATGGCCACGCGGCCCCGCAGGCGACGCCAGCGGGGATCCAGCTTCCACACGACCCGCGTCGGCGCGTGGGTGCCGATGCCCCGGGCCCAGCGCTTGCCCCCGGCGGTGAGCGGGAGGGGCCGGTCGGCGACGGCCCGGTCGATCCGGTGGGACCAATCCATCCCCAGGTCGCCCGGGAAGGCCCTCCCCCGTCCGATCTCGCGCTCGGGCGTCAGATCGGAGAGGAAGACCAGGGAGCCGTCGTCCACCACGATCTCCAGGATGCGCGCCAGGGGCAGGAGCACCTCGGCACCGCCTCCCAGGGAGAGCTCGCATCCTGATTCGGTCAGGCCGAGCATCCGGCCCCGGACCCGTCCGCCGTTGGCGAGGTCGACCATCACGGGCACCCCCGCGGCGCCCTCGCGGTCCGGGGAGACCTCGCCGAAGACCTCGACGAACAGCGCCGCCAGCTCCGTCCAGCGGACGAGCCGGACGCCGAGCAGCTCGCTCTCGAACGAAACCCCCTCCTCGGTGAACGCGAGGACCGCGCCGTCGTCCCGGTCGAGGGTGCCGCCCGCCCGCCGGTACACGCGGTCCCCCTCCTCGGGGGCCTCCAGGGGAGGCGCGCCGGCCTCGGGGAGGTTTCCCTCGAGCACGATCGCCCGGATCCGCGAGATCTCGATCGGCAGCTCCACCCCCGCGAACAGCCCGAGGCGCAGCACATCCCCCGCGCCGCCCACGATCCGGCCCCGCAGGAGGTCCCCGTCGGCGAGCTCGATCCGGGCCTCGGGTCCGTCGGACGACCGCTCCTCCGGCGTCTCGGCCGGCGCGAAGCCCTCCACGCGCACCATCCAGGCCCCGTGCTCGCGGGGGTCGTCCATGGCGAAGCCTTCGATCCCGATCGCGCGCTCGCTGCCGTCCAGGCCCTCGAGCACGAGGCGGGGGTTGCCGCGGGAGCCCGGCTCGTCGCTCTCCTGGAGGGAGGCGCCGGGGAGGATCAGCGAGAGCAGGAGGCAGGCCGCGAACGGGGTCTTCATCCATCCATCATAGGTCGCACCGTGGCGGAGGCTCAACACACCGCGGCGTCCCCCGCCCGAGCCGGCTTCCCCGGCTGCCCGGTTGACAGCGCGCGAGGCCCACCCCCGTACCCCCTGTCGAAATGGCAGCGGAGGTCTCTGCTCGGAGGGGGGCGGAGGCCCGTGGGGGCCGCTTCCACCCCCCCCGAGGCCGCGCGGCACCCTTCTTGCACGGGCGACGGGACTCCGGGGCGGCTCTGTTCGGATCGAGCCCCCTGCCCCCGGCAATCCCTCAGGCCTCGAGACGAGAAGTAGCAATCGACCATGGCCAAGCAGATGGTTTTCGACACGGACGCGCGGGAAGCGATCCTGCGGGGCGTCCAGAAGCTCGCCAAGGCAGTCACCAGCACCCTCGGTCCCCGCGGACGCAACGCCGTGCTCGACAAGGGCTGGGGCGCGCCCACGATCACCAAGGACGGGGTCACCGTGGCCGAGGAGATCGAGCTCACCGACCCCTACGAGCAGATGGGAGCCCGGCTCGTGAAGGAGGTCGCGAGCCAGACGAGCGACAAGGCCGGTGACGGCACGACCACCGCGACCCTGCTCACCGAGGCGATCTTCACCCGCGGACTGCGGGCGATCACCGCGGGGATCTCCCCCGCCCGCGTCAACGCCGGCGTGCGCGCGGGCGTGGCGGCCGTGGCGGCGAAGCTGGAGAAGAGCTCGCGGGCGCTGAGCAGCAACGCCGAGATCCGCCAGGTCGCGACGATCTCCGCGAACAACCAGACCTCGAGCGGCAAGCTCATCGGGCTGGCCATGGAGAAGGTCGGCCGGGACGGCGTCATCACCGTCTAGGAGGGCAAGTCCCTCGACACGACGATCGACCTCGTCGAGGGCATGCAGTTCGACCGCGGGTTCCTGTCCGCGCACTTCGTGACGAACCCCGACGACATGGAGTGCGAGTTCGAGAAGCCGCTCGTCCTCGTCCACGAGGGCAAGATCTCGAACATCCAGAAGCTCCTGCCCCTGCTCGAGGCGGTCAAGGGAGGGAAGCGGCCGCTCCTGATCATCGCCGAGGACGTGGAGTCCGAGGCCCTGGCCACCCTCGTGGTGAACAAGATCCGGGGCATCGTGCAGTGCTGCGCGGTCAAGGCCCCCGGGTACGGCGAGCGGCGGAAGGCCATGCTGGAGGACATCGCGATCCTCACCGGCGGCACGCCGATCATGAAGGACACCGGCACCGAGCTCGACCAGGTCCGGCTCAAGGACCTCGGCACCGCCCGGCGCATCGTCATCGCGAACGACACGACGACGGTCGTCGGCGGAGCGGGCAGCCGCGCCGAGGTGGACGGCCGCGTGGCCCAGATCCGCCGCGAGATCGACACGACCACGTCGGACTACGATCGCGAGAAGCTCCAGGAGCGGCTCGCCAAGCTCACCGGCGGCATCGCCCAGATCAACGTGGGCGGCGCCACGGACACCGAGGTCAAGGAGCGCAAGGCCCTCATCGAGGACGCCCTCCACGCGACCCGCGCCGCCGTCGAGGAGGGAATCCTTCCCGGAGGCGGCTTCGCGCTGTTGCGGGCCCGGGAGGCCGCGCTGAAGGCCAAGACCGGCGACGACGAGTTCGACATGGGCGTCGACATCCTCTACGAGGCCCTGGCGTATCCCGCCCGGGCCATCGCCGACAACGCCGGATTCGACGGCGAGGTCGTCACCCACCGCGTGCTCCGCGAGAAGGGCGCGAACCGGGGGTTCGACAGCCAGAAGGGCGACTACTGCGACATGCTCGAGGCGGGGATCATCGATCCCACGAAGGTCACGCTGGCCGCCCTGCAGAACGCGGCCAGCGTCGCCCAGCTCCTGCTCACCACCGACGCCCTGATCGCCACCAAGCCCGAGCCTGCGAAGCCGGGCGGCCCCGAGGGCATGGAAGGCATGGACGACATGGGCGGCATGGGTGGAATGGGCGGCATGGGCGGCATGGGCGGAATGGGCGGCATGGGAGGCATGGGAGGCGGCATGGGCTTCTAGGCCCCGCGCTCTCCACCACCCGACACCACCCACCATCCCCGAGAACAACGAAACGAAAAGCAACGAAGGAAGATCATGGCCAAGCAGATCATGTTCGACGAGGACGCCCGCCAGAAGGTCCGGACGGGTATCGAGAAGCTCGCCAAGACCGTCCGGGTCACCCTGGGCCCGGGAGGCCGCAACGTCATCCTGCAGAAGTCCTTCGGGGCGCCCGCCGTCACCAAGGACGGCGTGACCGTGTCGAAGGAGATCGACCTCGAGGATCCCTTCGAGAACATGGGCGCCAAGCTGGTGAACGAGGTCGCCAAGAAGACGAACGACATCGCCGGCGACGGCACCACCACCGCGACCGTTCTCGCCTCCACGATCTACAACGAGGGCCTGAAGTGCCTCGCCACCGGCGTGAATCCGGTGGGGATCCGCAACGGGATCGACAAGGCGGTCGCCGCCGTGGTCGAGAACATCGCCTCCCAGTCCCGCAAGGTCCGCACCGCCGACGAGAAGGCGAGCATCGCCGCGATCTCCGCGAACAACGACATGGAGGTCGGCAAGCTGCTCGCCGAGGCCTTCGAGAAGGTCGGCGTCGAGGGCTCGATCACCATCGAGGAGGGCTCCGGACGCGAGGTCGAGCTCGACGTGGTCGAGGGGATGGAATTCGACAAGGGCTACCTGTCCCCCTACTTCGCCACGGATCCCACCAAGCTCATCGCGGAGCTCGAGGACACCTACATCCTGATCCACGAGAAGAAGATCTCGAACGCGCGCGACCTGATCCCGATCCTGGAGCAGACCGCCCAGACGGCCAAGCCCCTGCTGATCGTGGCCGAGGACATCGAGGGCGAGGCCCTCGCGACCCTGGTGATCAACAAGCTCCGCGGGATCCTCAACGTCTGCGCCGTCAAGGCCCCCGGGTTCGGCGAGCGCCGCAAGGCCTACCTCGGCGACATCGCCGTGCTCACCGGCGGCATCGCGATCACCGAGGAGCTCGGCCTGACGCTCGAGAAGGTGACGCTGTCCCAGCTCGGACAGGCGAAGCGCGTCGTGATCAGCAAGGACTCCACGACCCTGATCTCCGGCGCCGGCGCCAAGAAGACGGTGCGCGACCGGGAGAAGCAGATCCGCGCCCAGATCGAGAAGACGAGCTCGGACTACGACCGCGAGAAGCTCGAGGAGCGCCTCGCCAAGCTGACCGGCGGCGTGGCCGTGATCAAGGTCGGCGGCGACACCGAGACCGAGATGAAGTCCAAGAAGGACCTCGTCGAGGACGCCCTCAACTCCACGCGGGCCGCGATCGAGGAAGGGATCGTCGCCGGCGGCGGGGTCGCCCTGCTGCGCACCCTCGAGGCGGTCGAGAACGTCAAGACCCGCGGCGACGAGCGGTACGGGAAGCTCATCGTGCGCAAGGCGCTCGAGTCGCCCCTGTTCCACATCGCGGAGAACTCCGGGCAGAGCGGCTCGGTGGTGGTCGAGACCGTCCTGGAGAAGGGCAAGAACGTCGGCTTCGACGCCCTCGCCTGCGAGTACACGGACATGATCAAGGCGGGCATCATCGATCCCGCGAAGGTCGTCCGGTCCGCGCTCCAGAACGCCGCCTCCATCGCGGGTCTCCTGCTCACCACCGACTCGATGGTGACCGAGCTCAAGGACGAGAAGTCCGCGATCACCGGGAGCATCAGCTAGCGGGAACGAACCTCCACCACCCGGTGCTCGTCAGGGAGCAGGCACGAGCGGCGGAGCCGAGCGGCCTGCTCCGGGCATTTACCGATACGGCATGAACGGGAATCGCGACTACTACGAGGTGCTCGGCGTCGAGCGGAACGCCTCGCAGGACGACATCAAGCGTGCCTATCGGAAGAAAGCCCTCGAGCACCACCCCGACCGCAACGAGGGCGACGCGAAGGCCGAGGAGCTCTTCAAGGAGGCGGCCGAGGCCTACGACGTGCTCGGCGACGCCGAGAAACGCGCGCGGTACGACCAGTTCGGCCACGCCGCCTTCGCCCAGGGGGGCATGGGCGGCGCCTCGCGCTTCACGCGCATGGAGGACATCTTCGAGGCCTTCGGAGACATCTTCGGCGGAGCGGGGGGCATCTTCGGGGACCTGTTCGGTGGAGGCCGACGCCAGCGCCGGGGGCCCGTCGCCGGTCGCGACCTCAAGATCGTCCTGGACGTCACCCTCGAGGAGATCGAGAGCGGTGAGGAGAAGACGATCACGATCAAGCGCCAGGAGAGCTGCGAGACCTGCGGGGGCAACGGAGCCCGCCCCGGGACGACCCCGGTGAGCTGTCCCACCTGCGCCGGTCGGGGCCAGATCCACCGCAGCCAGGGCTTCTTCACGATGGCCACCACGTGTCCGAAGTGCCGGGGAGCGGGGAAGGCGATCGAGGATCCCTGCCCGGACTGCCGCGGCCGGGGTCAGGTGGCGAGCAAGTCCGACATCGCCATCCAGGTGCCGCCCGGTATCGAGGAGGGGATGCGGATCCGGGTGACCGGCGCCGGGGACGCCGGCGAGCCGGGGGCGCCGCGGGGCGACCTCTACTGCGTCATCCGCGAGCGCGAGCACAAGGTCTTCCAGCGCAGCGGCCCCGACCTCATGACCGAGGTCCCCTTCACCTACTCCCAGCTCGCCCTCGGCGACAAGGTCGAGATCCCGACCCTGCGCGGCAAGGTCGAGATGAGCATCCCCGCGGGAACGCCGACGGGCAAGGTCTTCCGCCTTCGCGGGCAGGGCCTGCCCGTGCTCGAGAGCCGCGGCCGCGGCGACCAGCTCGTGCGGGTCTTCGTCGAGGTCCCCAGGAAGCTGACGGACCGACAGAAGGAGCTCCTGCGCGAGTTCGGAGAGATCGAGACGGAGAAGTCCGGCTCGAAGTCCTTCTTCGAGAAGATCGTCGACTACTTCAACTGACCCATGGCTCGAAAGACGCGAAAGAAGCGCAAGCGCGACGCCGAGAAGCCTCTCGACGACGAGGCCGCGTCCGAGGAGGCCGAGGCGACTCCCGAGGAGCGGATCGCCGCCCTGGAGAAAGAGGTCGAGGAGCTGCGCGGCAAGTGGCTGCGGGCCCAGGCCGACTACCAGAACCTGCGCCGGCGCGGTCAGCTCGACTACGAGACCGGGCTGCAGAGATCGTTGCAGCCGTTGCTCGAGGAGCTGCTCCTCGTCCTCGACTTCCTCGACATGGCCCTGGCCTCGCCGACGAGCACGGAGGAGGCCAAGAACCTGGCGCTCGGGGTCGAGATGACCCGGAACAAGTTCGTGCAGGCCCTCGAGAGCGCCGAGGTCCGACCGATCCCGACCGACGGCCTCTTCGATCCCGAGCTGCACGAAGCCGCGGACACGCGGGACGAGCCCGACGTGGAGCCGGGCACGGTGGTGGAGACCCTGCGCCGCGGCTACACGTGGCGGGGCGGCGTCCTGCGCTTCGCCAAGGTCGTCGTGGCCGCGGGAGCCGACGACGAGGAGGCTCCCCCGCCCGACGAGGACGAGGAGCGCGACGTCGAGAAGGAGGAGGAGTAGCCCGGACCTCCCAGGAGAAGCCCATGCCCACCTACGACTACCGATGCGAGACCTGCGGTCACGAGCTGGAGCTCTTCCAGTCGATGACCGAATCCCCTCGGCGCAAGTGCCCCGCGTGCGGCCGGCTGAAGCTGCGCCGCGTCATCGGGGCCGGCGCGGGGATCATCTTCAAGGGCAGCGGCTTCTACCAGACCGACTACCGCTCGCGCTCCTACCGCAAGGGCATGGAGTCGGAGCGCAAGGCGCGCCAATCCGCGAAGAGCACCGACAACGGCGCCGACAAGCCGAGCGCCGCGTCGGAGTCCTGAATCAGGTCGCCAGGGGGAAGAGCTCCTCGATGAGCTCGACGATCGCGTCGCTGTTGTTGCTTCCGATGACGCGGTCCGCAGCCGCCCGGGCCTCGGGCACCGCGTTCTCCACCGCCACCCCCAGGCCCGCGCCCTCGATCAGGAGCACGTCGTTGCCGGCGTCCCCCACCGCGACGACCCGCTCGGGGGAGATCCCGTAGCGCTCCTCGAGCACGCGCAGCGCCTCGGCCTTTCCCCGGCAGGGCGGCTGGACGTCCGCCACCTGCAGGGTGCTCTCCCGGTGCCCGGCGAGCATGCTCAGGGAGAAGTCGGTGACGAACATGGGCCGGTCCACCGCGCGGTCGAGCTCCGCCGCGAAGTCCCGGGAGTCGGCGTGGTGGGCCGAGAACAGGGTGATCCGCATGAGGTTCTCGGTGGGGAGCTCGTCCTCGGGGACGACGTGGAGGTCCTCGAGGAAGCCGAGGGCTCCGCGCTCCTCGTCGTTCCGGGGGGGACGCGCGTACTTCTCCCCGAACCGCATGACCACGGCCAGCAGCCCTTCCTGCCGGGCGTAGTCCAGGGCGCGGACCACGGTCCGATCGCTCAGCATTCGCTCCTCGATGAGCCGGCGGCGGACCGGGCAGTACAGCGCCGCCCCGTTGTAGAGGAGGGCCGGGGTGTCGAAGCCGAGCCGATCCAGCACCGGCTCCGCCGCCCCCTCCGAGCGGCCCGTGGCCAGCATCACGCGCACGCCCGCCTCGTGCAATCCGCGGAGGGCCTCGAGGGTCCGCTCGGGGATCACACCCTCGTCGGTGGTGAGGGTGCCGTCGATGTCGAGCACGATCGCTTCGTAGGCCTTGCGGATCATCCGGTCATTCTACGCGGCCCCCTCGCGTTCTCCGGCCGTCCCGCACCGAAAACGAGGTGCCCCGCCGCGAGCGCCGAGCGCTCGTTCCGGGGCTAATCCACGTGGAAGGTGGCGGTCGCCTTCTCGAGAGCGACGACCTCGATCACCTGGGGCTCGGGCATCTGCTGGTCATCGTTGAACCCCATGTTGTCGAGGGCCACGTTCCAAAGGCCCGCCTTCAGACCGGTCAGCTCCACGGAGCCGGACTGGACGAACTCGTGCACGGGCGCCACCCCCTCCGCGTCCTCACCCTGGTAGGTGGCCCGGACCATGACGAATTGCGCGGGCGTACCGTCGGCCCGGAAGACCTCGACGAGGATCCGACCCGCGGCCTTCAGGGTGAAGTTCACCCCGCCCTTCACCTGATCGGGGGCCACGCGGACCTTGTCGGACTCTCCGGACTGGACGTCCTCCCCGGAGGCCCGGACCACGAGGTCGACGTCCGGGGTCACCCCGCGCAGGCGGTAGCGGCCGTCCGCGTCGGTGTAGACCTCGTCGCTCATGGCCTCCCCGTCCCCCATGGTGACCACGGCGTCGTCCCCGTCGGTCATCAGGAAGTTCATCATCCGGGCCACGCGCCGCTGTCCGCCCTCCTGGGCCTTGGCCGCGGTCACCCGGAGCCCCTCGAGGGGCTCGCCGTCCACGGAGGTGATCCGGCCCTCGAGGATCGAGAGGGAGAGCTGGGGATCGAAGCGGTTCTCGCCCTCCCGGATGGACACCTCGAACTCCTCGACCATGTGGCGCGTGGGGTGCTCCACCGCGAGCACGTAGTCGCCGACCTTCAGGTCCAGGATCTCGTAGAATCCGTCACCGTCGGTCCGGGCGGACTCCTCGCCGCCCCCCATGCCGGGGAGCACCAGGGCCCCCATCATGTCGGCCTGCCCGTCGGCCCGCTCCGGGTGGAGTGAGATGGTCGCCCCGGCCAGGTCCAGGCCCGCCTCGCGCAACCGCCCGATCAGCGAGCCGCGGGGGGCGGCCACCAGCGTGAGGGTCGCGGTCTCGGCCTCCACGACCTCGACCTGGTCCCACCCCTCGGGCACCGCGGACGCCGCGCCCGTGATCTCGATCACCGATTCGATGGTGACCATGCCGAACGGATTCGAGCCGCCCTCGTCGATCCGGAAGGCGTGCGTGCCCGTCTCCAGGTGGGAGAACAGGATCTCGCCCTCGGTGTCCGTCACGCGACGTCCGCTGCCCCTCCCCCAGTTGATCACGTGCTCGCCCGATGCGAGCGCGGAGGGCGAGCGGTGAGAGACCCGCATGCCGGGCCGGGGGGCGCCGTCCGATCCGAGGACCGTCACGCGCACGCTCCCTCCCCGGTGCAGCCGCACCTCCTGCTCCACGCTGTCCCCGACGGGCAGCTCGAGGTCGCGCACCTCCCGAAGGGCGAAGCCGTCGGCGGTCGTCGTGAGCACGCACGTCAGCCCCTGGAGGCTGGTAAGCTCGACGACTCCGTTCTCGTCGGTCGTCCCGCGCTGCTCCCGGGAGTTGGTGAGGCCGGGCGCGTCCTCGGCCTCTCCGATCCGCATTCTGAGCCGGCTCTGCCCCGCGGGGACGGGATCCGGCTGCTTCTCCAGGCGCACCGTCGCTCCCGGCACCGGATCGCCGGTCTCCTCGTCGAGCACGGTGACCCGCACCACGGGCACCCGGGCGAGCAGGATCTCACCGAGGTCGAGCACCTCCCCGGGAGCCACCTGGATGTCCTTGCGGCGGTACTCCTCGTACCCGGTGGCTCGAACGATGAGCTGGACGCGGTCGGACTCCTCGTCCGGCCGCAGGCCGTCGTAGCGCACGCGTCCGTCGGGGTGCACCAGCCGGCGCTCGCCATCCTCCTCGAGGGGGCGAGTCCAGTCGACCCCCGCCTCGACCAGGAAATCGACGAGGGGCTGGCGGCTCTCCGCGTCGAGGACGCGGAAGACGAGAGCCGCGTCCGGCTGGTAGGTCAGCGTGACGTCGCGCGCCCCGGACACGGCCCGGACGGGATCGGAGCGGGAGCGCCCCGAGCCCCACCACCAGTCGTTGCGATCACGGGCTCCGGTCCGCGCCTGCAGCTCGTACGTCGCGCCGGGCTTCGTCCCCTTGACCAGGAAGCTCCCGTCTGCCGCCACGTCCGCCTCGCGCGCCTCGGGGAGTCCGAAGCCGAAGGCGTCCTCCTCGTCGACGCTCCGGGCGCGCACCTGCAGCTCGCCACGGTCCGCCTCGGGGATTCCCACCACGTGTCCCCCGATCGTGTCTCCGTGTAGGAGCGCGAAGACGATCCCCCCGTACTCGCGCCCCGGATCCTCGGCCATCCCCTCGAAGGTGCGGTCCGGGTGGTCCTCGCTCTCCACGAGCAGCTTCCACGGCCCGCAGGCGAGCTGGTCGATCGTGAACGTTCCGTTCTCGTCGGTGACCGCCGCGACGCTGCGCCCTCCCCCGAAGGCGAAGAACATCGGTCCCTGCTCCGGCACGCGCACCAGCTCCGCGTCCGCCACGCCGACGCCGCCGGGATCGATGACGCGGCCCGAGAGGATCGCCCCGAGGCTCATCACGATGGGCTCGAGCTCGACCGCCTCGCCCTCCGGCAGGCGGAGGTCGTTGTTGTCCCAGGGCGCGTACCCGGGAGCGCGCACCGCGAGGCGCAGCGTCCCCGGCGAGGGGCCGGTCAGCTCGAACCGGCCCTCGGCGTCGGCCTCGGTCCTCCACCGCTCCTCCCGTCCGGACTCCTCGTCCACGTCGAGGGGGACGTACCCCGGCCCGCCCGCGGTCACCATCGCGTGGGGGATTCCGTTGCCCAGCTTGTCCACGACGCGGGCGCTCACCCGGGGAGGCGGACCCGTGTCCCGGTCGCCCCGCTCGGGGGTGGTCGAGGGCGCGAGGGCGGACCGCCCGGACTCCCGGGGGACGTCCACCATCCCCTCGTCGGGGGCCCTGAGCTCGCCCGGCTCCTCGTCGGAGGTCACCTCGGAGGGCGGTTGCGCGCCGGCGACGGCGATTCCCGAGCCATCGGGATCCTCGACGCCTCCGAGCCGGAGGAGCGCGATCACCCCGGCGACCAGGACGACGAGGGCGGCGAGCAGGGGGAGGGTCTGGCGTGATCCCATGATTCAGCTCCCGTGGCGAACCGCGGACGAGGATTGTCCCCGGCGCGGTCGAGGGCGAGTATACCGTGGGTCCTCCGGCCGCCGCGGCATCGGGTGGCGGGGGCTCGGGGAGGCGCGCGGCGACCGATCCCGGGGCAGGCTACGACGGAAAAAGGCCGCGGTTGGGTGGAGATGAGGGAAAGTTTCGCCAGGAAACGGGCTCGGATCCGTACTGGGACGTCGTCTGGGGTGACGGCCCTTGCGAACTCGAGCGACGCAGGTTGTGATGAGCGGGACGACAATGACGACGCGGACGACGGGCTGGCCGCCTGGTGACGGTCCCCAGCGTTCTCCTCGGCAGGGGAAGCGAGGGGGGAGAGCACGATGGCAGGGCCTCGACGGCTCGAGTCGAGGCACGGGCGGTGCGCGGTCCCTCGTCCCGGATCCGGGTCTCTCGCCCGATCCGCTCTCCCAGGGCAGGATTTCAAGGAGGAATCAGTGGTGACCAGTAGCATTCGCTTGCTCTTCGTCGTGCTCGCCGGGTTCTTGTGCCTCTCCACCGCGACGCTGGCCCAGGCGCCGAAGGTCGGCAACGACTACTACGAGGACGAGGTCGATCTCGGGTTCAAGATCAAGTACCCGAAGGGCTGGGACTTCGTTCCCTCCTCCCCCATGGAGCAGTACCTGATCGGGAAGTACGCCCCACCCCACAGCCAGTACATCGAGATCAAGGGTGGCGCGGTGCTCTTCCAGAACGTGTGGCTCGTCAAGCTCGACCGGCGGCCCGAGAGCAAGGGGGGGAAGAAGGACATCCACGAGTGGATCAAGGACCGGCTCGACGAGGGCAGGAACTGGAAGCCGGATCCGAAGAAGAAGTACCCGAAGCCCCTCAAGGGGGTGAAGATCCCCGGGGTGAAGGTTCCCGCGGAGTACTACGTCTTCCAGGGGGTGACCTCCAACAACCGCTCGGGCGCGGAGCCGCAGCCGATCAACCTCTACGTCGCGGTCTACACGTTCCACGAGGACGAGAAGGGCGAGCCCGATCTGCAGGTCGCGCTCCTGGGGGTCGGCCCCAACGACAAGAAGAAGTGGCGCAGCTACGAGAGCGCCTTCTCGAAGATGGCCAAGAGCTTCAAGAAGCTCGAGGTCGAGCAGCCCGAGGACTCCGGGGCCTCCGACGGTCCGATGTCCCTGCGGGACCGCAAGCGCGCGGAGCTCGAGAAGAGGGTCGCCACCACCCCGGGGTGGGAGCTCTACGAGACCGACAACTACTTCATCATCTCCTCGAACGACGACAAGGCGTTCATGAAGGAGCTCATGAAGCGGCTGGAGGCCATCCGCGCGGTCTACGAGAAGACGTACCCCTACGAGAAGGTTCGCGAGATCCGCAACCTGGCCGCCCAGCGCAAGGCGGAGGAAGGCGAGTCCGACGAGGAACCGGAGGAGGGTGACGCGGAGGAAGGCGACGAAGACGAGGTCGCGGAAGAGGACATGAGGACCGTGTCCACCGTGGATCCCCGGGAGGCCTCACGCTGTAGCGTGGTGCGCGTGTGCAAGGACGACAAGGAATACCACCAGTACGGCGGCCCGGGAGGCTCGGCGGGCTACTGGTACTGGGTGGAGGAAGAGCTCGTCATCTACGACGACAAGGCCGTCGGCGGGCGCGAGAACACCTGGATCGTCCTGAACCACGAGGCGTTCCACCAGTACATCTTCTACCTCTACGGGAACATCTCGCCCCACTACTGGTACAACGAGGGCACCGGGGACTTCTTCAGCGGCTATCAGCTCGAGCACGGCCGGTTCAAGCTGAAGGAGAACTCCTGGCGCCAGCGGACCATCCAGCAGATGATCCGCGACGACAACTACGCGCCTCTCGAGGAGTTCGTGCGGTACGGGCGGGCCGAATACTACGGCTCTGACAATCCCCACGGGCTGGGCGGCGGCGAGTGCTACGCCCAGGGGTGGTCCTTCATCTGGTTCCTGAGAACGGGCGAGAAGAAGGCGAAGGGGTGGCAAGAGCCCTGGGGCGACATCCTGGACACCTACTTCGATACCCTGGCGGTGACCGGCGATCTCGAGGAGGCGGTGGACACCGCCTTCGCGGACGTCGACTACGAGGCCCTCGAGGAAAGCTGGAAGAACTTCATCCTTTAGGAGGAAAACCGTGAGCGCACTTCGATCCTTGCCGGCCACCCGTCTCGTGGCCGTCGTCCTCGCCCTGTTCCTCGGCGCGACCGTCGCCCCGGCCGACCGCCTCGTCACCCACGACGGACGCGTGCTCAACGTGCTCAAGGCCCGCAAGGCTCCCGAGGGAGGCTACCGGCTGACCTTCGAGCACGGCGAGATCCTCTGCCCCGAGGAGTACGTCGCCTCGGTCGAGATCGAGGGGGACATGTCGGACTACGTTCCGAAGAACGACGACGAGAAGAAGAAGCTCGACGAGGGATTCGTCAAGTACCGGAACCGCTGGTACAGCAAGCCCGCGTACCAGGCCGAGCTGAACAAGGAGGCCCAGACGCGACGCGAGCGGGTGGAGGAGCTCGCCGCCCATTCCGACTTCTACGACGGCTGGACGAAGGAGACCAAGCACTTCGTCATCCAGACGAACACCTCGCCCGAGCTGCTCGAGTACTACGCGGAGCTCCTGGAGACCTACTACAGCCTGATGAACAAGCGCGTCGGCATCAAGCCGACCCCGAAGCTCCGGCGCACGAAGATGAAGGTGAACATCTACAAGAGCCGGGAGGAGTTCCACGAACTGAACGAGGCCGGGGTCGGAGGCGGCGTCGCGGGCTACTTCAGCTTCCTCGAGGAGTCGCTGAACTTCTACCACGACTACGAGGAGCCGGCGGTCAGCGACTGGGTGTGCCTGCACGAGTGCACCCACCTGCTGACGTACCTGATCGAGCCCCAGTCGTGGCCTCGCATCTGGATCAACGAGGGAGTGGCCGACTTCTTCGGCTCCGCGGACATCACCCGGGACAAGAAGGGCAAGATCGTGATCACCCCGGGCAAGATCCAGGTGGACCGCATCCTGACCGTGCAGCAGGCGATCAAGGACGCGGAGGAGGCGGAGAGCGGGGAGGACGAGGACAGCAGCCCGGGCCGGCCCTACGTCCCCCTCGCGAGGCTCTTCAAGGTGGAGAAGTCCGACTTCTCGGCCTTCGAGTACGCGCACGCGTGGTCCTTCGTCTACTTCCTGAACAACAGCAGCAAGCAGTACGCGAGCGGCTTCAAGAAGTTCTTCAAGGACCACTACACGCTGCCCAAGGGCGTCGAGTACACGCTGGAGCCCTTCCCGAACCAGCAGGGCACCGCGAAGATGCTCACGTGGCAGGAGGTGCGCCGGCTCCTGCTCAAGCACCTCCGGCTCAAGGAGAAGGACATCCCGCAGCTCGAGAGGGACTGGCTCGACTTCATCTCGAGCATCGAGATCGACGCGCCCGACGCCCGGTTCAAGCGCGCGTACATGGCCGTCCGCCGGTACGACCGGGACCAGTTCGACCAGGCCCGGGAGGATCTCGACTTCGCCATCTCGGAGGGGATCACCGATCCCCGCGCCTACTGGGCCCGGGGTTTCCTGAGCATCGTCGGGAGCCACGACCTCGACGCCGCCGAGGACGACTTCCGCAAGGCGTGCGAGCTCTCCCCGCTGAACGCGTCCTTCCACTACGCCCTCGGCCAGATCCTCGGCGGGGCCGGGTTCTCCGCCGGTCTCTACACCCTGATCATCGGCGAGGCCGAGCTGCGCGGCTCGGAGGAGCGCATGGAGGAGGCGAAGTCCCGTTACGGGCTGGCCGCCGCCCTCGATCCCGAGAGCGATTTCTACCGGGAGAAGTTCGACGAGTTCCTGGAAGCCTACGAGACCTACGAGGAATCCCAGGATTGAATCCCACCACCGCCCCGATGATCCGCCATTCGCTCCTCCTCCTCGGCTCCCTGGCCTCCCTCGTCCTCGCGGGCTGCATCGCCCAGCCGCCCATGGACCCGACGGTCCACATGCTGACGCCGGGCAAGACGGAGCTCGGCGTCTCCACGGACTACGGGATCATCTTCCTCGGCCGGGGCCAGCAGAGCGGCAACGTCGACTTCGACGTCTGGTTCGGCGACGGCGCGAGCCGCGAGTTCGGGATCATCGAGCCGGTCGGCGGGGGCCTGTTCGTGACGGAGGCGGAGATCCAGCTCCCCGGAGCCCAGCTCACGTTCGATGTCCCCGCGGCGGGCGAACAGGTGGTCGTCACCGGCCGACGCGGCCCGAGCAGGTGGCAGACCACGGCCCTGGTCGCCTCGCACCCGAAGGTCTCCGGTCTGCTGCTCGAAAGGAACGATGACCTGGCCGAGCTGGACGTCACCCAGGTGGGCGCCGGCGTGTACGTCCACCGCACGGGCCGGGACTGGCTGCTGGGCCTGATCTCCGGAAGCAACGTCCTCCCCGACGAGAGCGGCGAGCCGCGAGAGTACATGACGGTGGTCGGCCCCGAGCGGATGTGGCGGGTCGTGGTCCACGACCGCAACCGCTCCCGCGGCCGCCGGTGGGTCTACCGCGAGGACATCCTCTGAATCCGGTCCCTGCCGGGTGAGGTTGGGGGGAGCGGGAGGGGAATCTCTCCCGGTCTCCCACCCCTCAATGCCGCCAGAACCGCGGCACGAAGAGGAC
Organism: uncultured Planctomycetaceae bacterium; assembly: GCA_964428225.1. Taxonomy (GTDB): domain Bacteria; phylum Planctomycetota; class UBA1135; order UBA1135; genus JBFMCU01. The sequence goes on along the minus strand of CAYRXS010000008.1, from coordinate 37,857 downwards.
GACCACCGCGTAGAACTCGAGCCGGCCGAGGATCATGAAGAATCCGAGCATCAGCTTCGCCGCGTTGGGCATGAACGCGAAGTTCTCGGATGGTCCCACCGCCGCGAGACCGGGACCGATGTTGTTCAGGGTGGCCAGCACGGACGTCGCCGACGTCACCAGGATCTGGTCGTGGAACACACCCGCGGGCTGGATGTTCATCGCTGCCAGCGTGAGGGTTCCCAGGGAGAACACGAGGAACCAGAGCCCGCAGTAGGCCATGATCATCCCCACGGTGCCGTCCTCGACGGTCGTTCCGTCGATGCGCACCGTGTGGATGGCGCGCGGACGCGCGAAGCGACGAACCCCCTGGAGCGCCGCCTTGGCCAGGATGAGGAAGCGGATCACCTTGATTCCGCCGCCCGTCGAGCCCGCGCAGGCTCCGGTCACGGCGAGCAGCATCAGGAGCATGCGACACACCGCCGGCCACTGGTCGAAGTCGGCCGTGCCGTAGCCCGTGCTCGTCTGGATGCTCACCACCGTGAAGAAGGAATCCCGGATCGAGCGGAGAAAGCTCGAGTAGTCCGGGAGCTCCACGAGGTCCGCCCGGCCGTTGCTGCCTCCCCAGAACCAGAGCATCCCCGTGATGAAGAAGGTCGAGCCGAGCACCAGGAACACGTAGGTCCGGATCTCGCTGGACCGGAGGGCGGCGCGCCAGGCTCCACGCCATCCCTTCCGCAGCAGCGTGTCGTAGACCATGAAGTTGATGCCCGCCGCGAACATGAAGAAGATGATGACGAGCTCGACCTTCCAGGAGCCGAAGAAGGCGATGCTGGCGGAGTGGCTGGAGAAGCCCCCGGTGGCCAGCGTCCCGAAGGCGTGGATCCAGGCCTCGTAGAGGTCCACGCCGTCCCCCACGAGCCACAGCAGGACCACCTCCGCGATCGTCAGCCCCACGTAGATGCGCACGAGACCGAGGGCGCTGTCCCGCACGCGCTGCTGCACGGCCTCGCGGCTGATGCCCGGCACCTCGGAGCGGAAGAGGCTCCGTCCTCCCGTCGGGAAGAGCACGACGAACACCAGCACGATCCCGATCCCCCCCAGCCAGTGGGTGAACGAGCGCCAGAAGGCGATCCCCTTCGAGAGACCATCGATGCCCTCGGCGGTGAGGATCGTCGAGCCCGTGGTCGTGAATCCCGACGCGGACTCGAAGAACGCGTCCACCGGCGAGGCCATGGCCCCGGCCAGCAGGAACGGGAGCGCCCCCACCACCGCGGCCAAAAGCCACGAGAGACCGACCGCGGCCAGACCTTCCCTGCGGAAGTAGTCCGCCCGCCCCTCCTCGGTGATGGTCGCGCCGCGGCAGAAGACCACGAGGAAGCCTCCGATCACCGCCGTGATCACCGCGGAGAGCAGGCAGCCGTAGAAGGCGTCCCCCTCCCCGTACCCCGCGGCCACGAGGGCGGGGACGAGCATGAATCCCGCCAGCAGGAGCAGGACACAGCCCAGGAGCCAGGCAACCGCGCGGAGGTTCATCGGGGATCAGTCCGCCTGGAAGGCATCGGGGTTTCGGAAGACCTCCTCGATGTCGCCGAGGTTCTCCGGCATGGTGAACACGATCACGTGGTCGCCGTTCTTCACGACGGTGTCTCCGCTGGGGATGATCACCTCGCTGCCCCGGACCACCGCTCCCAGCACGGTGCCTCGCGGCAGCCCCAGGTTCTTCACCTTCCGCTCGGACTTCCCGTCACGGTGGTGCGCCTCGAGCTCCAGCACCTCGGCCCGGCCGTCGGCGATCACCGCGATGGAGGCCACCGACTTCGAGCGGACGAAGCGCAGGATGTTGTTGGCGCAGAGCACCCGCGGCGAGATCGCGCGATCGACGCCCAGCAGGTCGTAGATCTGCCGATAGGACGACTTGTTGACCATCGCCACGGTCCGCTCCACGCCCAGGGACCGGGCGAGCTGACAGGCGACCATGTTCCGCTCGTCGTCGGAGGTCGTGGCGACGAACACGTTCGCGGCGCCGATCCGCTCCTCCATGAGCAGGTCGAGGTCCGTCGAGTCCCCCACGAGCACCATGATCGAGCTCGAGAACTCACTCGCGATCGCCTTGGCCCGGGCGGCCGAGCGTTCGATCAGCCGGACGGAGACCCCGTGCAGGGCGTCGAGCTTGCGCGCGATCTGCACCCCGACGCCCCCTCCCCCCATGATGACGACGCTGCGTCGCCCGATCTTGGGCGCGCCCGCGAGCAGCTCGAACTGGTCGAGGTCCGGCCCCCGTCCGATCACGTAGACCTGGTCGTCCACCACGAGCTGATCGTCTCCGCTGGGCACGAAGAACTGCTCCTTGCGCACGACGGCGACGATGAGCAGCCCCTTGGGGAGCCGGAGGCCCGCCAGGGAGTCCGAGGTCAGCTCGCCCTCCTCGCGCATCCGCAGGCGGCGGAGCTGCACGCGACCGTCGGCGAAGGACTCCACCTCGAGCGCGCGGTGCTGCCGCACGGTGCCGACGATCTCCTCGGCCGCCAGCTCGTCCGTGGACAGCACGACGTCGAATCCCAGGGTCTGCTTGTAGAAGTACCGGTAGCCCTCGAGGCGCGTGATGTCCTTGAGCCGCAGGATTCCCCGCTTGGCGCCCAGGCTCTTCGCGAGCAGACAGGCGAGCATGTTCGTGCGATCGTCCTGGGTGACCGCGACCACGAGATCCGCCTTCGAGGCTCCGGCCCGGGTCAAGAGCTCCACGCGCGTTCCGTCCCCCACCAGGGCCTGGACGTCGAGGGCCTCCATGAGCCGCCCGGCCTTCTCGGGATCCGAATCGAGCACGCTGACCCGGTGCTCCTCGCGGGAGAGGATGTCGGCGAGGTGGTAGCCGACCTCTCCCGCTCCGACGATGACGATATCCATGCAGGCACCTTAGGAAGGGGGGGCGGGGATTCCAAATGACCCCCGCCGTCCGGCCCCGCCACCGAAGCCGGGCCCGCGCTCCGGGCCTCGAAAAGTGGCGGCCGATCGACCCCGGGAGGGGCTCCCGAGCGGTTTCGGGCCCCGGGAGGCGCCGGGGGCCGATCGAGACGAGCGGGGGCGAGCCGGGGCGGGGACGGGGGCGAACGCAGGATCTCCGGAATCCCGCGCCGGGAGCCCGCTACTCCCCGGGCCCCACCGGGGGATCCGAGCGGGGCCAGGGACCCGCCTCCGCCCGTCGCGGCTCCCCGTCGGAGGTCCGCAGCAGCCGGCGCGTCACAAAGTTGTAGACCGGCTTGCCCAGCCGCATCCACGACGCGGCGAGCAGCGAGCGTCGGCGGGGAACCGCCGGAGCCGAGGCGGCCCCCGCCCCCCCCATCCCCACGAGGTACCGGCGGCGGTGCTTCGCGACGTGGCGCAGGTCCTCCCGCACGCGGACCTCGAAGACCCGGCCGGCCCGGGGGTGGACGCTGGCGAGCTGGAAGTCGATCAGGTGCGGGTGTCCCGACTCGCCCACGATCACGTTCGGCTCCTTGTGGAGGTCGTTGTGGCAGACGCCCCGGCGATGCAGGGTCCGGACGAGGTCCTCCAGGCGATCGAAGAAGTCCTCGGGGAGACGGTCGGCAGCGTACAGGGGGACGCCCCCGATCCAGGAGCGCAGGAGCACGTCGGCGGCGGTCGGCACCGCGCCGTCCTCCGAGGGCGCCCCCGTGTAGGCGGGGAGGTCGAGGATCCGGGCCACTCCGGACGTCCCGGCGAGAGCCCCGAGGGCGGCTCGCTCGCGCCGCATCAGCACGCGGGCGAGCCACCGGGAGCCCGGGATCCCCCCCCCGCAGGCGACGCGACGGACGACCCTTCCCTCCGGGCCGTCGAGGAGCTCGATGCGGCCCAGCTGGTCCCGCTTGAGGGTTTGGGTGACTTGCGGCTCCTCCATGCCCTGCCTATTCTTGCCGCCCATGCCCGAGGATCCAGAACCCTGCCCCGCCGGAGAGGCGGGAACGCCCGAGAATCCGCCGGAGACCGCTCCCGAGGGCCCGACGGGAGCGGGATCCTCCCCGGCTCCCACCCGACTCGCCCGTCTCCGTCGGGGATGTGTCGTCTCGATCCTGACGATGGCCCTCCTGACCGTCGCCGCCGAGGTCTGGCTGCGCGTGACGGACGATCGAGACTCCGCGGTCGAGGACTCGGCCAACCGGACCATGCGTCGCTGGGCGGGCCTCCTGAAGGCGGGGATCGTCGAGAGCGACGAGGATCCGATCCGCCGCTACGCCCTGCGGCCGGGAGCCGAGTGCACGCAGGACGGCTGGACCTTCCGCGTCTCCCGGAACCGGACCCGCGGCCCGGACGTGCCCGAGACGAAGGCCGAGGGCGAGAAGCGGCTCCTGTGCGTCGGCGACTCCTTCGCGTTCGGGCTGTGGTGCAACGAGGACGAGACCCTCGTCGCCCACCTCGTGCGGATGGCGAACGCGCGCGAGCGAGAGAACGGAACGGACGTCACGTGGCGCGCCGTCAACCAGGGGGTTCCGGGCTACCACATCGGACAGCAGCGCGTCGCCTTCGAAGAGGAGGGACTCGCGCTCGAGCCGGACGTGGTCGTCATCTACTTCAACACGAACGACATCCAGCGATTCGGGTACTTCTACGACGAGGACTACGGCCTCTACACGGACAACCTGCCGCTGCCGGTCTGGCTGAAGCGGAGGCTCTGGTCGAGCCATCTCTACGGGTTCATCACTCGCAAGCACTTCCGGTCCTTCTCGTCGATCACCACGCCGTATCTCGATCCCCGCGTCCCCTGGGCCCACGTCCGCGAGGAGAACCAGGAGTACACGCGTGAAGCCCTGGGCCGGATCGTCGAGCTGTGCCGCGAACGCGACGTGCCCGTCTTCTTCGTGAACCAGCCCCAGCTCGTCTGGGGTTGGGAGATGCGGGATACCGACTGGGCGTACCTGGACCTGGTCGCGTGGGCGGAGAGGACGCGGGAAGAGCTCGGCCTCCCGGGCATCGACCTCCTGGGCTGGATGCGGGGATACGCCGACGGCGAGGATCGGATCGCCCGCACCCCGGCGGGGAAGGACCTGCCTCCGCCCGAGTTCCTCCTCGAGGAGTACTTTGCGGACGAGGTGGCCCAGGCGATCATCGCCTTCGCGAAGGACAGGGCGAGTGAGGCCGGGCTCGTCTGGGAGGACCTCTCCGGGAGGGAGCAACGCCAGCTCTTCCGCGACTTTCCGGGCGAGATACCGGAGAAGATCGACTACCACCTGACCGGCGCCGCCTACGAGCGCATCGCCGAGCTGGTCTACCCGAGGATGCGGGATGCGGGAATCCTCCCCTGATCCCGGCACCGACGCGGGCGTCATCGTCTCCCGCGGGCTGACCCGTCGGTTCGGGAAGACGGTGGCGGTCCAGCCTTTCGACGTGCGGATCGGGCCGGGGGGGATCACCGGGCTGCTCGGCCCGAACGGCAGCGGGAAGAGCACGCTCCTGCGAATGCTCATGGGCCTCGTCCGCCCGGATCGGGGGAGCGCGTCGGTGGACGGCGATCCCCTGCGCGGCGACGGGACCGCAATCCGCCGTCGGAGCACGTACATGCCCGGCGAGATCGCGGTCTACGGCGAGATGACGGGGCGCGCGCACCTCGCCTGGTTCCTGCGCGGGCGCGACGAGGAAGCCCTCCCCCGCGCGATCGCCACCGCGGACCGGCTCGAGCTGCCCCTGCACCGCAAGGTGCGCGGCTACAGCCACGGCATGAAGCGCCAGCTCCTCTTCGCGGCGACGGTGGCGCCCGCGGCGCGAGTCCGCGTGCTCGACGAGCCCACCGAGGGGCTCGATCCGTCCAAGCGCGGCCAGGTGCTGGAGATCCTGTCCCGCGAGGCCGAGCAGGGCGTCACCGTCCTGCTCTCCTCCCACCACCTGGGCGAGGTCGAGCGCGTCTGCGACCGCGTCCTGTTCCTGAAGCAGGGCGAGCTGCTCGACGAGGCGCAGTCGCGGATCTTCCGCCAGCGCGCGCGGCGGGTCGCGCGGATCACCTGGAGCGAGGCCGTCGATCCCGTGAGGACGCGGCGGATCCTCGACGAGGTCGGGGCCGAGGACGTCCACGTCGAGGGTGCCCTCGCGACCCTGGTGCTGCCCGAGGGGGATCCCCGTCGGTCGCTGGCCCGCATCCTCGCCGCCGAGGACCTGCCGGCTCCCGCGACGTTCGTCTACGGGGAGTTCTCCCTGCACGAGCTCTACCGGGCGCTCTACGGCGAGGAGGGGATCTGATGAACCGGTCCCTGCGAGGCCTCGCCGTGGCCGCCCTCGCCTACTTCGTCCTGCTCGAGCTGATGCTCGTGGCCGCGATCCTCTACTGGCCGAGCTTCCAGGAGAACCTGGGGTCGCTGAAGGCCATCGCGGGCCCCATGCCCATGCTCCAGGACATGCTGGCGGAGATCGAGGAGACGGGCGTCCTCGCCTATGCGACGGGGCAGCACTTCTTCAAGGGGTGCAACACGCTCGGGATCGCCGCCGCGGTGCTCTTCGCGGTGGGAGCGGTCGCGGGCGAGGCCCACCGGGGCACGCTCGAGATCTGGCTGGCGCGCCCGTTCTCCCGCACGCGGCTGCTCACCGAGCGCTACGTCGCCGGCGCCCTGGCGGTGGGGATCCCCGTCGTCGTGTCCGCGGCGACGATCCCGATCCTCGTGGGGTTCGTGGACGAGGAGGTGGAGCTGGGCGCGATGCTCCTGTGCTCGATCCACCAGTGGGTCTTCCTGATGACGATCTACGGGCTGACCTTCCTCCTGTCGACCCTGGGGTCGCACCCCACGCGGATCGCGCTCTTCGTGCTGTTCCTCTCGACCTTCGAGTTCGCGATCTACATGGTCAAGGTCGTCACGGACTGGTCGTACTTCCGCCTCGCGGACATCGAGACCTTCGTCGACGCCGCCCGGGACGGACGCCTCGAGGTGAGCGTGGTCCTGCCGCTGTTCGCCGCCGTCGTGGTGCTCTACGTCGGCTCGCTGCTCGCGTTCCACCGACGGGTACCCTGACCGGGAGCTGCGTCAGAACCACCGCACGAGGGCCGCGCGGAGGCGCCAGCCCAGCGCCTCGCGGCGCTGGTACCTCGCCGCCTGGCGGGCGAGCCGACCCACCTCGTCGTAGCTGGCCCGGGCCTCCTCGCGCCGGCCGAGCAAGCGCAGGACGCGGCCGCGTCGGAAGCGGGACTCCGGGCTGGGGCCGTGGTTGCGCTCGAACACGCCCAGCGCCTCCAGCGCGGCCTCCGGCTGTCCGTTCGCGCGCAAGGCTCGCGCGAGGCGCATCTGGGCCGCCCCGTAGGCGTGCTCCTGGTCGATCTCGACGCAGCGGTGCAGGACCTCGACCGCCTCCGCGGAGCGCGAGGTCCGCAGCAGGGCGGCGCCCAGGCGATAATGCCACTCCGCGGTCTCCGGCTCGCCCTCCGCCGCCGCCCGCAGGTGGGGCACGGCCTTGCGGGGCCGGCCCTGCTTGAGCAGCAGGGTGCCCGCCTTGCCGTGGTTCACGAGGGTGGAGACCCCCTCGAGCCGCCGCAGCTCGGTCCGGCCCCGCTGGATGCGCACCGCCCGCGCCCCGTACCGGGTGACCACGAGGCTCAGGACGATCGCCACGACCCAGATCCCCAGGAATCCGTGGCGCGCGAAGAACGGGCCGATCCAGGGGACCACCGTCAGGAGGCGCGCGAGCAGCAAGACGAGCACGACGAAGACGACGAGCCTTCCCATCGCTCCATCCTACCGACTTGCAGAGCCTCCTCGGAAATGGGTGAATGGCGTTCGAGCCGACTTCGCGGCTCGAACGCCCCGCCCCTGCAGCGGACGAACTTCGTTCGCCGCTGCAGGGGCGGGGGCCGTCCGGATGCGCCCGCAGACACCCGCCAGCCAGTATGTCCGATTCTCCCGCCGATGGGCCGCGACCCGCAGCCGCGGTGGCTCTCGAGCTCGGGCGCGCGGTGGGCGGGCTCCTCGCCGCGCCGCTTCGCCTCGCGACCTACCTTGCGCGGCGGGATCGGCTCGCGCGGGAGGTGGCCGGGGACCTGGCGATGCCGGCAGACGTGGAGGACGTGTCCGAGCTCCCGAGCCTTCCGGAACGTCCCCTGCGCATTTTCGTGTCCTGCGCGGAGCCCTCCGGGGAGATCCATGCGACGAACCTCGTCGAGAGTCTCCGGCTGGAGATCGCCGAGAGCGGCGGGGCTCCGCCGCGCATCAGCGGCCTGGGGAGCGCACGGCTCGGGGAGCGCGGAGTGGAAATCGTGGGCGATCCCGTCGCCCGGGCGGCCATGGGGGCGGACGTGCTCGGCTCGATCCCCTTCTACCTGCGCCTGCTCACGAGCGTGGCGGACCACCTGCGTCGCGAGCGCCCGGACGTCGTCGTCGCCGTGGACTCGCCCGCCCTCCACGTCCCGCTCGCCCACCTCGCCCACCGCTACTCCCTTCCCGTCGTCCACTACGTCACCCCCCAGTACTGGGGCTGGGCGCCGTGGCGGGTGGGCTCCTACGCGCGCGCGGTCGATCTGGCGTTGACCATCCTGCCCTTCGAGCCCTCCTGGTTTCGGCGGCACGGCGTCCGCGTGGCGCACGTGGGCCACCCCCTGCTCGACGCCCTCGAGGACGCCCCGGCGGGCCGCGCGGATCCCGACCCCCCGGTCCTGGCCCTCCTGCCCGGCAGCCGGGAGAAGGTGGTCGACCGCAACCTGCCGTGGATGCTCTTCGCCGCGAGCCGGCTGCGGCTGGACTTGGCCGACCTCGAGGTCCTGATCCTCCAGGACCGCGCCGACCTCGAGTCGCGCACCCGCCGCCACGTCGAGGCGGCCGGGGCCGGGGACTGGGCGAAGGTCCATGTCGGAGGCCTGCACCCCTCCCTGGAGCGCGCGGGGGCCGCCCTGTCCGTCTCCGGGACCGTGCTGCTCGACCTGCTCCACCACCGCCTCCCCACGGTGGCGGTCTACCGGATCGGGAGCGCCCTCGCGGTGCGGGCGCAGCGGCGCCTGCTCACCGTCCCCTGGTTCGCCTCGGTGAATCTGCTCGCGGGCCGGGAGATCGTCCCCGAGCACTGCTTCCGCGGGGACGGCCCCGTCGAGGAGGTATGCACCGAGCTCCTGCGTTGCTACAAGGACCCCTCCCGGCGAGCGAGGATCCAGGAGGGGCTCGAGGAGGCCGCGCGCCGCCTCGGTCCACCCGGAGCCTCCGCGCGGGCCGCCCGGCACGCCCTGGCCGTGGCCCTGCGCGAGTGATCGCCCCTATTTCTTCCGACCCGCTCCACCCCTCGATCCCCGTGGCCGATCCCGAGAATCCCCTTTCCGATCTTCCCTTGAAGAAGGGCGAGGACGAGGAGTACCCGGCCGACGTGGAAGCCCAGGTCACCCAGCTCATGACGGCGACCAAGCGCGGGGATCGAGAGGCCTTCGGAAGGCTCACCACCGCGCTTCGTACCCGCGCCTTCCTGATCGCGCGCTCCCTGGTCGGATCCCGGGAGGACGCGATGGAGCTCACCCAGGAGGCCTTCCTGAAGACCTACCGGGCCCGAGAGACCTACCGGGAGGGCGAGCCCTTCCTCCCCTGGTTCCACCGGATCCTCCGCAACACGTGCTTCAGCTTCCTGCGCAAGCGCAAGCGGATCCGGGTCTACTCGCTCACCTCGGAGCGCGACGGCGAGGAGACGGAATGGGAGATCACCGGCCACGAGCCGCCCCCGTCCGAGCGCCTCGAGCGCGACGAGGTGAGAGTCGCGTTCTGGAGAGGATTCCGCCACCTGAGCGCGCGCGATCGCGAGATCCTGACCCTGCGTCACTTCCAGGATCTCTCCTACCGCGAGATCGCCGAGGCGCTCGACATCCCACAGGGCACCGTCATGTCTCGTCTGTTCCATGCCCGGCGCCGGCTGCGCGAGGCGCTGACCCCCCACCTCGATCGAGCGCTGGACGACTACTCCGCCGCTCTGCCCACGGACGGAAGCTCCGAGGAGGGTACGCCATGACCACCGACCGAGAGCCCACCCGGGACGAGCTCCTGGCCATGGCCTACGCCGACGGCGAGCTCGCCGCGGATGCCCGGTCCGAGTTCGAAGAGCGGATGGCCCACGAGCCGGCGCTGTGCCGCGAGGTCGCCGAGCAGAAGAAGCTCGAGGTGATCGCCCGGCAGGTCGCGCCGCGGGAGCCGAAGGACCACGAATGGGAACGCCTCGAGAGCGAGATCGTGCATCCCGCAGGAATCGGGCTGGGCTTCCTCGCCCTGTTCGTCGGCGCGCTCGGTATCACGATCTGGTGCGGGTGGGAGCTGGCGGCCAGCGACCTCGAGATCGTGCCCAAGATCCTGCTCTTCCTGATCCTGGGCGGGTTCATCCTCCTGTTCCTGGTCGTGCTGCGCGCCCGCCTGCGCACGCTCCCCTATGATCCGTACACGGAGGTCGAACGATGATCCTCGCCACCACGATGGAGCTGCCGGGCTACGAGGTCGAGGAGACCATCGGTCTCGTCCGCGGGAGCACCGTCCGCACGCGCCACCTGGGCAAGGACATCCTGGCCGTGTTCAAGAACATGGTGGGCGGCGAGGTCGAGGAATACACGAAGCTGCTCGCCGAGTCCCGCGAGCAGGTGATCGACCGGATGGCGGCCGAGGCCGAGGCGAAGGGCGCGAACGCCGTGCTGGGCATCCGCTTCTCCTCCAGCCTGATCGCCACGGGCGCGGCCGAGCTCCTCGTGTACGGCACCGCGGTACGGGTCCGAAAGAACGCCTAGCGCGTACGGCGTAGGTGAACCCGGAACCCGGTCCGTCCGTTCCCCGGGGAGTTCCCGCTACACTCCCCGCACCATGAACGCGATCACCAGCCTCCTGTGCGCCCTGCCGGCGCTCCTCCCCCTCTCCGCGACCGAAACTCCCCAGGACCAGGCGAAGCCGGTCACCGTCTCCACGCTCAAGGAGGAGATCGACGCCTCCCTGCGCTGGCTGCGCGCCCGGCAGGCGGCGGACACCGGGGCCTACGGCAACCTGGCCTCGACCACCGCCGTGCTCATGGCCTTCGGGGACAGCCACCGCCGATACCGGGAGGGGGACGGGCCTTTCGTCGACCGGGCCGTCGCCTGGGTCGTCGCGCAGCAGCGCGAGGACGGGGCCTTCGTGGACGGCGACGTGCCGGAGGGCGAGGAGAAGGCCCAGACCCTGGCCACCTTCCTGGCCCTCGAGCTCATCGGGGGCGAGGCGAGCGCGAAGGCGCGGACGCGGGCGGCGGTCCTGCTCGGCATCGAGCCGGGCGAGGGGGCGCGGGCGACGAGCAAGCTCACGGACCTCGGCAACGATGTCCTGCTCGATCGCGCAGCCTCCGAGCTGGCGCGGCGCCATCCGCTGGGCTACTGGGAGGAGGACGGCGAGCGGGTGCACACGACGGCGGGAACGATCTGGCGGCTCGGCGCGATCCACCGCGAGCTCTCGTCGCGGTCGCCGTCGAAGGTGCCCGGGACGGAGACGCCCCTGCCCGCCTTCGGCCCCGCGGACCGCGAGCGGACGATACGGGCGCTGGTGCGGGGCGCCGAGTTCCTCGTCTCCGCCTCCGAGCGGGGACGCTGGGGCTTCGAGGGGCACCCCGATCCGGGCATCACCGCAATGGCCGTCGCGGGCCTGCTCGCCGTACCCGAGCCGCGGCCCGAGCACGTGCAGGCCGCGATCGACGACGCCCTCGACTGGCTCGTCTCCCTGCAGAAGGAGGACGGCGCGATCCACGCCGGCCAGCTCCACAACTACGTGACCTGCGCCTCGGTCATGGCGCTGGTCGCGGGCCGCCGGGCGAAGGACGAGCCGGTCGTCACGCGGGCGCGCGCCTATCTGCGGGCCCTCCAGGCGGACGAGGGCGAGGGCTACACGCCGGCGGATCGCTACTACGGCGGGGTGGGCTACGGCGGCGACGAACGCCCCGATCTCTCGAACCTCCAGATGGCTCTCGAGGCACTGGCCACCGGCGACGAGGAGGAGAACCAGGAGACCTTCGCCAAGGCCCTGCGCTTCCTGCAGCGCTGCCAGAACCGCTCGGAGTCGAACGAGCTCGTGATCGTCCGCGACGGGACGACGACGAAGAGTGGCGAGGACGGCGGCGCGGGCTACGCGCCCGGCGAGTCCAAGGCGGGGTTCGTCGAGCTGCGGGACGGGACGAAGGTGCCGCGCTCCTACGGATCGATGACCTATGCGCTCCTGAAGGGCTACCTCTTCGCCGGACTGCCCAGGGACGATCCCCGCGTCGAGGCGGCCTGGAAGTGGCTCACGAAGCACTACACGCTCGACGTGAATCCCGGCTTCGAGGCCTCGAGCGAGCCCACCGCCGCCTACCAGGGCCTCTACTACTACTTCCACACGATGGCCCGCGCCCTCGACCTCTACGGCGAGGAGACGATCGTCGACGCCCGCGGCACCACCCACCCGTGGCGCGCCGAGCTCGCCGGCCGCCTCGTGTCGATGCAGCGGCCCGACAGCTCGTGGATCAACGTGAACTCGCCGCGCTGGTACGAGGGCAATCCCGTGCTCGCCACGGCCTACGCCCTGGCGACCCTGGACGTCGCCCTGCCCGCGGAGGATCGCTAGAGCATCCAGCCCCCGCCGACCTGCAGGTCCGTGCCCGTCGTGTAGGAGGCCTCCGGGGAGGCGAGCCACGCGACGGCCCGGGCGACCTCCTCGGGCTCGCCGGGGCGGCCCGCGGGGATGCGGGCGAGCCGGGCGCGATCGTGGGTGTCGGGGTGGGCGTCCTCGTGAGGGACGCAGCCGGGCGAGACCATGTTCACCGTGACGCCGTACGGCGCCTCCTCGACGGCCCAGGAGCGCACGAGAACGAGGAGGGCGCTCTTGGCCGCGGAGTAGGCGGCGGAGGTCCGGCGCGCACGAAGACCCGCGAGGCCGCCGCAGCCGAAGAAGACGGCGCGACCCTCGCGCTCCCGCAGGAGAGGGCGGGCGGCCTCGAAGACGAGGAAGGCGGACTCCGCGTTGCTCGCGAGCATCCGGCGCAGGTCCTCGGGCTCGCAGTCCTCCAGGGGGCCCGAGACGTACTCCCCCACCGCGTGCACGAGCACGTCGAGCCGGCCGTCCCGCGCGACGATCTCGTCGACGAGGCGGCGCACCTCGCTCTTGTGCAGGAGATCCGCGCAGTGCGAGCGGTCCCCGAACTCGACCTGCGACGCCTCCGCGAACGGACCGGGCGTGCGCCACACGACGTGCACGAGGTCTCCGCGCGCACGAAGATGCCGCGCCACGGCCAGACCGATTCCGCGCGCGCTCCCCGTCACCAGGGCGATGCGGGGCTCCGAGGCGCTGTCTCCCGTCTCCGCCATGGCGAAGAGGGTACCCCGGATCGGCTCAGTCGATCCAACCCGCGCGCGAGAGGGGCCACAGGCACAGGTCCACGCGCCCGCGGAGGTAGCTCTCGGGCACCAGCCCGAACTCCCGGCTGTCCGACGAGCGGGGGCGGTTGTCGCCCAGCACGAAGTACTCGCCGGACCCCACCGTCACGTCGAGATAGCTCGAGCGATCCACCTCCGAAACGTAGGGCTCGCTCACGAGCTCCTCGTTGACCCACAGGTGCCCGTCGGCCAGGAAGACGCGGTCGCCCGGCACCCCGACGATCCGCTTGATGTAGTCCACGCGGGGATCGAGGGGGTAACGCAGGACGACGACGTCGCCGCGCTCGACCTCCTCGAAGACGTAGCTCCACGGCTCGACCAGGATCCGGTCCCCGTCAAGGATCCCGGGGGCCATCGAGCTGCCCCGGACCACGGAGAGGTTGAAGAACACCGCGTACAGGACGAAGGCCACCGTGCACACCCGGAGGCCGTCGACGAGGATCCGGAGACCGGTCCGACCGCGGCGGGCCCGGCCCTCCCCGCTCTCCGGGGAGCTCGGCTCCTGCGGCTCGCGGGCGAGCCCGGCGCGCATCTCGCCCTGGTCGGGGCCGCTGGGGAAGGCGTCCATACCTCCTGTTTCGGCCCCCGGACGGTCCGGGCTTGAGAGCCCGACACGTGGCACGGCGATCCGCGGACAGTAGGCTCTGGCGGGGCCGGAACCGAGCCCGCCCCGCGACCCCCGACCGCGAATCGCCGCCATGACGCCCACCCCTCCCGAGCGAACCGGCTCCGACGCGCCTCCGCCCTCCCGCCGCGACCTCCTCGGCCTGGGCGCGGGCATCGCGGCCGCGGGGGCGGCGCTCGGCTGCCGCGCGAGCCCTCACGCCATGAACGACTCCACCGCCTCGACCGAGGGGGACGAGCTCGACGAGCTCCTCGCCGACCTGACGGATCAGTCCTCGCTCCACGAGCCGATCCACCTCGACGAGCGGGCCGCGCGGGTGCGGCGGCTCGGCGACCTGCTCGACGGGGCGGGCCTCGACGCACTCCTGATCGAGCCCGGCGCGACGATGAGCTACCTCACCGAGGTCGCCTGGGGCCTCTCCGAGCGCCTCTTCGCCCTCGTCGTCTTCTCGGACGGCACGACGATCTGGGTCTGCCCCGACTTCGAGGTCTCCCGGGCCGAGGCGGCGATCCGTGACGCCGGCGGGCCGGGGGGCGCGGTCGTGGGGTGGGACGAGAACGAGCACGCCTACGCTCCGCTCGCCTCCGCCCTCGTTCGCCGGGGAGTGAAGCGGATCGCGATCGAGCCCCGGGTCCGCGCCTTCGTGATGCTCGAGCTCGCCGCCGAGCTGGGCGCGGACGCGGTGGTCTCCGGGGTGGACGTCCTGCGCGAGCTGCGGGGCGTCAAGGATGCGCACGAGCTCGCCCTCCTGCGCGCGGCGAGCGAGCTCACCCAGCGCGCGATCGTCGCGGTGGCCGAGCGGCTGCGCACGGGAACGACGGATCACGAGATCGGGAGGATGGTGCGGCGCGCCCAGGAGCGGCTCGGCCTGCGCCGGCCGGGGGTCCTGCCCCTGATCGGAGAGGACGCCGCCATTCCCCACGGCGGTCCCACCGGCCGCCGTCTCGCCGTCGGCGACGAGATCCTGGTGGACACCGGAGGCTCGCTCCACGGTTACAAGAGCGACACCACGCGCAGCTGGATCTTCGAGGCGACCCCCACCCGGGCCTACGAGCGCGCCTGGAACACGGTGCGCGACGCCCAGCGCGCGGCCTTCGACGCGATGCGCCCCGGGGTGCCCGCAAAGGAGATCGATCGCGCGGCCCGGGCGGTGGTCGCGGACGCCGGCTACGGCGACGGCTTCGCGAGCTTCACCCATCGCCTCGGCCACGGCATCGGCCTGGAGGGCCACGAGGAGCCGTACCTCGACGGCGGCAATCCCCTGCCCCTCGCTCCGGGCATGACGTTCACGAACGAGCCCGGAATCTACCTCCCCGGCGAGCTCGGCATCCGGCTCGAGGACGTCGTGGTGGTGACCGAGGACGGCGCGGATCACTTCGGCGACTGGCCCACGGGTCCGCGCACCCCGCGGTAGCGGGCGAGCCGCACGATGGCGATCGGCACGATCCGCACGGTCCTGCTCGTAGCGGGCAAGGAGCTGCGCTCCGCGGTCCGCGATCGCCAGGTGGTGGTGTACTCCGTGGTCCTGCCCCTGGTCCTGTACCCCGCGATCTTCTGGGTCATGCTCCAGGGATTCGCCTACGTGCAGGGCCGCGACCGGGTGACCGAGGTGAGCGTGGCGATCGGCGGCGCGCTGGGCGGAGTTCCGATCGAGCGCGTGGTCCGCGAGCTCGAGGGGAAGGAGGAGGCGGACGAGGACGCGCCTGCTCCCCTGCGGACGATCCTGCTCGGCGACGACCTCGCGGAGGACGAGGCCCGGCGGCTGCTGCTCGACGACGAGGCCCGCCGCGCGATGGCCGATCCGCCCGACGCCGTCCTGCGTTTCGGACGCGTTGCCACCGAGGTCGCGGAGCCGCCGATCAGCGGCGAGCTCCCGCTCGTCCGCGGCAGCGACGGCGAGTTGAGCCGCAGGCCGGCTCAACTCTACTTCGACGGAACACGCAGCCGGTCCTCGCTCGCTGCCGACCGGGTGCGCGAGCGGCTGACGACGCTGTCCGAGGAGCTGCGGCGGGAGGCGGTGCGCGAGCGGGGCGCGGATCCCGCGGAGCTGACCCCCTTCGCGGTGGTCGAGACGAACCTCGCCACCCGGCGCGACATCGGCGGCTACATCCTCTCCTTCGTCTTGCCCCTCACCTTCATGGCCATGGCCGCCCTGGGCGCGTTCTACCCGGCGGTGGACGCCACCGCGGGCGAGAAGGAGCGCAAGACCGCGGAGACCACGCTGCTCGCCCCCACGCCGCGGTGGACGACGCTGCTCGGCAAGGTGCTCGCGGTCACCTGCGCGGCCGTGGTGGCCACCGCCCTCAACCTGCTCGGCATGGGCCTCGCCGCCGAGCACCTCGTCGCCCAGCTCGCGGGCTCGACGGGCTTCTCCATCGAGATCCCCTGGTCGAGCTTCCTGGCCATCGCCCCGATCTGCCTGATCTTCCTCTTCTTCCTGAGCTCGCTGCTCGTCGCGGTCGCCTCCCTGGCCAACACCTTCAAGCAGGGCCAGTCCCTGCTCGGGGTCATGCAGCAGTTCATCATCCTCCCCGCGGTCGTCGCGATCCTCCCCGGTCTCCAGCTGACGGTGGGGATCGCCTGGATCCCGGTGGTGCAGACCGTGCTCGCGTTCAAGGCGGTGCTGCAGACCGACGGGACGGAGGGCGGCGCGGGCCTGCTCGCCTTCGTCGTGGTCGGCGCGTCGCAGCTGCTCTACGCGGCGCTCGCCCTGTGGATCTCCCTGCGGCTCTCCTCGCGGGAGTCGCTGCTCTCCGAGGGGGCGTCGCTGCGGCGCGTCTTCTCCCTGCTCCGCTCCCGGGGATCGCCCGGCTGACCGAACCGACATGAGCGACGAACCCGCGGCCGACCCCCGGAACGCGATCGAGACCCTCGAGCTCGCGAAGACCTTCTCCGATCCCGAGCGCGGCGAGGTCCACGCCGTGTGCGACATGAACCTCTCCTGTCGCTACGGCGAGATCTACGGCCTGCTCGGCCCGAACGGCGCGGGCAAGACGACGACGCTGCGGATGCTGGCCACGATCCTCGCCCCCACCGCGGGCACCGCGCGCGTCGGAGGCGTGGACGTGGCGCGCGATCCCCTTGGCGTGCGCCGGCGCATCGGCTTCCTCTCCGCCACCACCGGCCTCTACCCCCGCCTGACGCCGCGTGAAACCCTGCGCTACTTCGGGAGGCTGCACGGCTTCGCGTCGGATCGCCTCGAGGCGCGGATCGAGGAGCTGGTCGGGATTTTCGACATCACGAGCTTCGCGGACGCGCGCTGCGAGGGGCTGTCGAGCGGACAGAAGCAGCGCACGTCGATCGCCCGCGCGGTGTTGCACGAGCCCGAGGTGCTGATCCTCGACGAGCCGACCACCGGCCTCGACATCCTCGCCACGAGCGACATGATCGACTTCATCGCCGCGCGCCGCGCCGAGCGCTCCTGCATCCTGTTCAGCACGCACATCCTCTCCGAGGCCGAGCGACTGTGCGATCGGATCGGGGTGATCGACCACGGGCGGCTGCTCGCCGCGGGGACGATCGACGAGCTGCGCGAGCGGACGGGGCGCGAGCACCTCGACGAGGTGTTCAAGGCCCTGGTGCTCGGCGAGCCGCGGGAGGAAGCCGCCGGAGTATGAGGCTCTCGAAGCCCATCGTCGGCGAGGTCTTCCGCAACGAGCTGCGCGGGCTCGTGCGCGACCGACGTGCCTTCCTCACCGCGGTCGTGCTGCCGGTGCTCCTCTACCCCCTGCTGTTCGTGGGGATGAGCAAGCTGGAGACGGTCTCCGAGAGCCGGATCGAGGAGAAGGAGGTCACCGTCGCCATCGACCTCGGCGCGCTGGACGCGGAGCTCGCCGCGCGCGTGCGGGCCGCGTGGTCGGACCCCGGAGAGCGGATGACCCTGGTCGAAGCGGATCCCGAGGTCGCGCTGCGCCTGGAGGCCGAGGACGGTCCCCCGCCGGCGAGCGAGCTCCTCGGACCCGAGCTCCACGCCATCGTCTTCTCCCGACCGGGAGCCGACGGCGCGCCTCCCGCGCTCCACCTCGTCACGAACCGCTCGGCCGACCTGTCGAACATCGCCGCCGGCCGCGTCCGCGCGGCGCTCGACCGCCTCTCCGACGCGATCGGCGAGGAGCGGTTGATCGAGATCGTCGAACGGGATCCCGGGGCGGGGCTCGAGGCCGTCGCCCTCGACGTAGCGCCCGCGGAGGACGCGGCGAGCCACGCGCTCGGGCGCCTGCTCCCGGTGATCGCGGTGCTCGTCCTGCTCTCCGCCGCCTCGTTCGCGGCCCTCGGGGCCTTCGCCGGCGAGCGCGAGGCGGGCACCCTCGAGGCCCTGCTCGTCCAGCCGGTTCCCGCGATCTCCGCCGCCGCGGGGAAGTTCCTCGGGGTGGCGGCGGTGGCGCTGGTCGCGCTCGTGGGCAACGTGGGCAGCTTCCTCGTCTGCCTCGTCTCGGGGCTCGGCGGGGTGCCCGGCGCCGAGGACATGAGCGGCGTGTCGATGAACGCGGGGCGGGTGCTCCTGGGGCTCGGCCTCTTCGTACCCACCGTCGTGCTGCTCGCCGCCGCGGCGTGCCTCGTCTCGGCGCGGGCGCGCAGCTTCCGCGAGGGCCAGCACTACGTCTTCCCCCTGATCCTCGGCGCGGCCGCCCCCGCGTCGCTCGCCCTGGTGGACCAGGTCGAGCTCGACTGGATCCTGGCCCTGGTTCCGGTCGCGGGCTCGTCGCTGGCCTTCCGCGACGCGATGTCGGGGAGCCTCGCCGTCGGCCCCGCGCTGCTCTCCGTGGTCGCGGGGGCCGGATGGGCCTGGCTCGCGCTGGTCCGGGTGGCGCGGATCCTCGACGCCGAGCACCTGCTCGGCTCGCGCGACACGGCGAGCGAGATGGCCGCGCGGCGCATCCAATCGCGCCGGGCCCTGGCCTGGGGCGTCGCCGCGGTGGCCGTGATCTACGTGGGGGGCGGACGACTGCAGGCGATCGACCTCCGCTGGGGGCTCGCCGCGACCCTGTGGATCCTCGCTCCCCTCCTCGCCATCCTCGCCGCCCGGGGCACCGCGCGCCGGGCGGGCGAGAGTCTCGTCGCCACCCTCGGGCTGGGCCGTCCCGCCCTCGCGCACCTCGCGGGAGCCCTGCTCGTGGCCCCGATCCTGGCCGCGGGGTGGGTCGAGCTCGTGGAGTGGCAGCGGTACCTGCTGCCCCTGCCCTCCGGGATCACGATCCCGGGGATCGAGGAGCTCGGGTGGCCCACGCTGCTCCTGCTCTTCGCGATCTCTCCCGGGCTGTTCGAGGAGCTGCTCTTCCGCGGGGCGATCCTCTCCGGGCTGCGCAAGGACCTGAAGCCCGCCCGCGTCATGCTGTGGCAGGCGGTGCTCTTCGGGGCGGTCCACGCCTCGATCTACCGTTTCCTGCCCACCGCGCTCCTGGGCGCGATCCTCGCGGGGATCGCCCTGCGGGCGCGCTGCATCTGGCCAACGGTCCTGCTGCACGCCGCGTACAACGGGATCCTGGTGCTCGACCGCGCCGACGACGTCCGCGCGCATCTCCTCTCCTTCCTCGGGCTCGGTGCCCTCGGCGCCCTGCTGCTCTCCGTCCCCCGCCCCCGATGATCACCATCCTCGCCCTGCTCGCCCTGGCTGCCGTCCCCTGCGCGCAGGAGGAATCCCGCCTCGACCTGCGGATCTCGCCGATCGTCGACCTGTGGTACGAGGTGCGCGCCAGGGCGGAGGAGCCCGCCGAGGCGATCGCGGCCTCGGAGCGTATGGGGAACGCGATCGAGGCGGCCCACGCGCTCGGAAGGACCCTCGGGAGCCCCCTCGCCTGGGGATTCGTCGAGGGGCGGATCGCGGGCTGCGAGCGTGGTGAGGACCTGCTCGAATCCCTCGCCCTCCTGCCCGCGGAGATCACGCGGCGAACCCCCAGCGGCAAGGGACGGAAGATACGGCTGCGCGAGCCGGCCCTCGCCCTCGGCCGGGCCGTGGCCGCGCTCGAGAAAGACTGGCTCCGGGAGAGCTGGCCCGAGCGGCGAGCGCGCATCGAGGCGGCACGGAAGGACCTGCGGGAGAGCCTGGGAGAGGGGCGCGAGGCCGCGCTCCTCGAGCGAATCGAGGCGCTGCTCGGGCTGCGGTCGCCGGAGGAGCCGATCCCGGTGATGCTCGTGGGCCGGGCTCCCTGGCCCGGAGCCGTCACCCACCGCACCCCGAAGGGAGCCGCGTGCTTCGTCGCCGTGGAGGATCGACGCGGCCCCGCCCTCGCGGAGGTCGTGCTGCACGAGTCCCTGCACGCCATGGACGCGGTGACGGAGCACCCCGCCCCCACCCTGCTCGACGCGCAGCGCGAGGCCTTCCGCGCGGCGAAGGTGCCGCCGGGGGACCGGCGGGCGGGCAATGCGCTGCACACCTTCCTCTTCCTCGCCGCGGGAGAAGCGGTGCGCACGGTCCTCGATCCCGACTACGAGGACTACGGCGTCACGAGCGGCGTGTACGAGCGGCTGGGGAAGGCCGCCGCATTCGTGCGCCCGGCCTGGACGCTCTACGTCGCGGGCGAGCTCGACGCGGACGGACTGGTAGCGCGAATCGCCACGGAGTTGGCTCGCGCGGGGGGCGGGGGCGAGCCGGACGGAGACGGGTGAGGGAGTGGCGGGCTAACCGCGCTTTCCCTTCTTCTGGGCGGCCTTGGCCTTCGCGACGGCCTTGCCCGAGCCCATGCCCATCTTCTTCGTGCGCTTGCGCCCGCGGGTGGGGCCGCCGGCCTTGTTCTGGAAGTGTGCCATCGGTCTTTTCGGGAATTCGAGCGGGAGTTTGTACCGGCACGAAGCGGTTCGCGCAAGGGGCGCGGCGCAGCTTCTCAGCCGCCGTAGCCCAGGGCCCGCAGGGCGTCCGCCTGGCCCCGGACCTCCTCGGCGTCCCGGGCATCCCGCGCGTCGGCCGCCTCGCGCCACTCGGTGAGCTCGCGGGAGAGGGCCTCGAGGACGTCGGGGTGCTCGGCGGAGACGTCGACCTCTCCCACCGGATCGGTCTCCAGGTCGAAGAGCTCGAAGACGACGTCCTCCCCCAGCCCCTTCCGCACGAGCTTCCAGGAGCCCCGGTACCAGGCGATCCGCACGTCCCGTGGATCGCGGCGGTCGCGGTCCTCGACGAGGATCTCCCGGTCGGCGGGGACCTCGCCCGAGAGCAGGTCGTAGCCCTCGCAGCCCGCGGGCAGGGGCAGTCCCGCGAGGCCGAGCAGGGTCGGGGCGGTGTCCACCCCGGAGGCGGGCGCGGACACGCGGCTCCCGGTGGGGCTCGGCTCGGCGCGGCGAACGATCAGGGGCACCTGCACCTGGGGCTCGGTGATGTCCTCGTGCTTCCAGCGGCCGGCCTCGCCGAAGGCCTCGCCGTGGTCCGAGGTCATCACGACCGCGGTGTTTCCGCCGCCCAGGTCGAGCTCGCCGAGGAAGACGTCGACCGCGGCGTCCAGGTCGAGGATCTCCGCGTCGTAGAGATCGGAGACGTGCTGCGCGTCCTCCTCCTGGATGGCGTAGCCCTCCTCCCAGGCGTCGCTGCGGAAGAGATAGCCGTCGAGGGGCCCGGCGTAGGGGCGCACGAGGCGGGTCCGACCGTCCTCGCCGGGGACGTAGGGCCAGTGAACGTCGTAGAGGTTGACCATGCAGAACCACGGCCGGGGATCCTCGTCGCGGATCCAGGCCAGGGCGCCCTCCAGGACCTCGTCCGCGGGTCGCTGGAAATCCTGGATCCAGTGCGGCCGGCCGTTGTAGCGCAGGACGGGGAACATCCGCGCGAGCACGACCTGCACGTCGTGGACGAGCTGCCACGCTCGCGTATCGCAGACGAGCGGATCCACCTGGTCGTCATAGACCTCGAAGCCGTGGCGGATCCCCGTCCGCCCCGCGAGGACGTCGGTGCCCACGAAGGCCCCGGTGCGGTATCCCTCCCGGCGCAGGGTGTCGGCGATGCTCGTCGCCCGCCGCGGGTCGTAGCGCATGGAGAGCAGGCGCGCTCCGTGAGTCGAGGGGTGCACCCCGGTCAGCATCGACAGGTGCGAGGTGAACGTGAAACAGGAGACCGAGCGCACGTCCTCGAACACGACCGATTCGGCGGCGAGCCGCGCCAGGTGCGGGGTCGTCTCGCGCTCGTAGCCGTAGGGCTGGGTGCGGTCCGCGCGCAGCGTGTCCCAGACGAGCAGGAGCAGGTTCGGCCGCTGGCCTCCGGGGGCGGCCCCCACCGATGCGGGGCGCCAGGGCAGGAACAGCCCCACCCCCACGGAGAGCAGACAGAGGGCGAGGACCGCGGCCCGGGACGCGAGCCGTCCGCCCGCCTTCCACAGCCCGAACAGGACGAGCAGCAGCACGGCGACGACGCCGGCCGCCTCCAGCCAGGGTCGGATCGAGGCGAGGGCCGCCGTGTTGCCGTCGAGCCCGGTGTAGCGATCCAGGGTGGCGTGGACGAGGACCGGCCCCGCCATCCACCCCGCGAGCACCACGGCGGGAAGGATCCGGGCCGACCCGGAGGGCTCGACGTCCTCCGTCTTCCTCCACCGCCTCCACAGCCGCAGGGATCCCCACGCGGGCAGGCAGGCCAGCGCGCCCAGGACGAGCCAGAGCAGGGCCGCCTGCAGGAAGAGCCGCCAGTCGGTGGGTCGGTGCTCGAGCTCGAATCGGACGAGCAGGCTCTCGACGGCCGCGAGGGCCAGGACGAGGGCAGGGAGAGATCGCACCAGCGGCAACATCCGTTCAGGGTGGCAGGAGGGACGACCTCCGCCAAACGCGGAGCGCGGATTCCCTCGTCTCTCTTGTCGATCGGCCGCGTCCCGGACTTGATATCCTCCCGACAAACGCTGCTCCGCTGCGCCTTCTCCCATGCTCCGGCTCCTCCTGCCCTACCTCCTGCTCGCCCTCGCGATCCTCGTGGCGGGGGTGGGCTGCGCGGCGCGCGGGCGGGGCTTGGCGGAGGGAGCCGATCCCATGCGGTGGCTCCCCGTGGTCTCCGCGGGCCTGCTCCTCGTCACCAGCTGGCTCGCCCTCCGGCGGCCACTCGAGGCGGGCCCCGGGCCCCGGGTGGACCTGTTCCGCCGGATTCCCGTGCTGCGCCGCGTGCTTCGCCATCCCGCCGCGCGTCCCGTCGGCCAGCTCGTGTTCGCGGTGCTGTTCGTCGACATCCTCCTCGTCGGTTTCCTGGGGAGCGACGATCCCGCGCGCAATCCCGCGCCGCTTCTCACCTGGACGATCTGGTGGGGAGGCCTCGCCCTGCTCACGATGTTCGCGGGGAAGGCCTGGTGCTACGTCTGCCCCTGGGACGCGATCGCGGGGTGGCTCGAGAAGCCCCGGCTGCGCCCCGACGCCCCCGGACTCGGCCTCGCGCGGCGGTGGCCCCGCCGGCTGCGCAACCTGTGGCCCGCGGTCGGGCTCTTCGTCGTCCTCACCTGGTTCGAGCTCGGCGCGGACGTCGAGAGCCGCCCGTGGGCCGCGGCGGCGGTGGGCGCGACGATGCTCGCCCTGACGATCGCCCTCGTGTTCCTGTTCGAGCGCCGGGCGTTCTGCCGGTACGTCTGCTCCGTGGGCGGAGTCACCGGGCTCTGGTCGCAGTTCGCGGCCACCGAGGTGCGCGCGGCGGAACCTGAAGTGTGCGTGTCCTGTCGGACGAAGGACTGCCATCGCGGCAACCAGTGGGGTGTGGGCTGCCCCACCGATCTCTTTCCCGCCACCTTCTCCGAGAACACGCACTGCATCACCTGCATGGAGTGTGTGAAGACCTGCCCCTTCGACGTGATGACGGTGAGAGCGCGTCCTTGGGGCGCGGACCTCGCCGAGCACGAGAACCCGAGGCTCGACGAGGCTTTCCTCGCCCTCGTCATCCTCGCCTTCACCTTCCTCTCCGCCCTGCGTCACACGCCGGAGGGGCTCCGCCTCGCCGCGTGGCTCGAGGAGCATGCCGGACCCCTCGCGGCCGTCGGGGCGGGGATGCTCGCCGCGGTCCTCGCGGTCGCCGCGATCTTTGGCGCCGCGGTGGCCCTCCACCGCCGCCTCGCCCCGACGCCGCATCGCGACTTCGCGGTCCGCTTCGTCGAGCTCGCCTACGGCCTCGTGCCCCTCGCCCTGTTCCTCCACCTCGCGGTCCACCTGGGCGGCTTCGTCGCCCGGGGCCGCGCCCTGCCCGCGCTCCTCGCCCCCCCCCAGGGCGCGGATCCCGCGGGAGCCGTCCCCCCCCCGGATCCCCTGCTCTCCCCCGTGTCCCTGTGGCTCCTCCAGACCCTGGCGGTGCTCGCGGGGAGCGCCTTCGCCCTGCGCATCGTCGACCGGCGGGCGCGGTCGAGCTTCGGCGCGGACGCGCCCCTCCGTGCCCGGCTTCCGCTCGCGGGGGCCGTCGTGCTCTTCGGTCTCGCCTCCCTCTGGATCCTGGCCCGCGGCGTCGCCTGACCATGGCCCTCTCCCGACGCGACTTCTTCCGCCGCGGTCTCGCGGAGGCCCTGCGCGACGTCGCCCGGGCCGCGCGCCGGGCCGGGGAGGCCCTGGAGCCGGTGCTCTCGTCCGGTCCCCCGCCGCCCCGGGGAACGCCCTCGCCGAAGCGCCTCCTGCGCCCTCCCGGCGCGCTCGACGAGGAGGCCTTCCTCGCCCGCTGCACCCTGTGCGACGACTGCCTGCACGCCTGCCCCCGCCACGCGATCCGGCGCGCCGGCCCGGAATACGGGGCGCGAAACGAGGGGACCCCGACGATCGTCCCCTTCGAGCAGCCTTGCTGGCTCTGTCCCGAGCTGCCGTGCATCGACGCCTGCGAGCCGGGCGCCCTCGCGCCCCTCGCTCGACCGGACGACGCGCGCATGGGGTGGATCCGGATCCTCGAGGAGCGCTGCTTCTCCGTCACCATGAGCTACTGCGACACGTGCGTCGATCGCTGCCCGGTCGACCCCAAGCCGATCGCGGTGGAGTCCGGAAGCCTCCCCACGGTCGACGCGTCGCGGTGCGCGGGCTGCGGGGTCTGCGTCTGGCTGTGTCCCGCCACCGCCATCGAGCTGATCCCGGGCGCGCCTCCGGCCGGCTGAGGCTATCCTGGGCGCGGCATGAAGCGACGCTTCTTTCTCGGCGACGTCCAGGGCTGCCGCGAGGAGCTCGAGCGCCTCCTGGAGGAGCTCCGCTTCGACCCCGCCACCGACGAGCTGCACCCCGTCGGGGACCTGGTGAACCGCGGTCCCGACTCCCTCGGCGCGCTGCGGCTGGCCCGGGAGCTCGGGGCGGGCGGGGTGCTGGGCAACCACGACGTCCACCTGCTGCGCACCGCAGCGGGCAAGCGCGGTCCGCGCCCCCACGACACGATCGCGGACGTCCTGGCCGCGGAGGATCGCGAGGAGCTGCTCTCCTGGCTCGCGGCCCGCCCCTTCGTCCGCGAGTGGCCCGACCTCTATCTCGTCCACGCGGGAATCCACCCGCGCTGGTCGGATCCGAGGGCCGCGCTCGACGGCGCGGATCCCCTGCGGCCCGGCGAGGCGGCGCGCTTCGCGCTCCTGGCGCGCCACTGCGACCCGGAGGGCCGGCTCACCGACGAGGACGATCCCCCGCCCCCCTTCCGGCCCTGGCACGCCTTCTACGATCCCGCAGCGCACGGGGATCGCACGGTCGTGTTCGGCCACTGGGCGGCGCAGGGGCTCGTGTGCTCCGAGCGGCTGCGCGGTCTCGACACCGGCTGCGTGTGGGGCGGCCGGCTGACGGCGTGGATCGCGGAGGAGGACCGGCTCGTCCACGTCGACGCGGCGCGGGCGTACTGCTCGTTCGGGGGCTGACTCTCCCTACGACGCGGGGAACAGCCGCCGCCACAGGTCGGTCTGCAGGAGACCTTCCGGGTCGAGCTCGCGCTTCAGCGCGAGGAAGCGCTCGAGCTTCTCCGCGTCGAACATCCGGCGCACGTCCGGCGGCGTGAGCACGAGGTCTTTCGCGAAGTAGAACCGACCGCCGGCGTCGAGGACGAGACGCGTGAGCTCCGCACAGTGTCTCCACAGCGCCTCGCGGTTGGACGGCGTAACCTTGAAGTCGAGGGCGAAGCTCCAGCCGTCGACGGCGTGGGTGAGGAGGAAGGGATCGGGGCGGTGGCGCTTGAGCACGCCGAGGAAGGGGATGAGGCCGGCGCGCTGCGATCGCTCGATCACCTCGAGGTACACCTCGAGCGCGGCGTCGGCGGGCAGGAAGGACTGGTACTGGATCAGCCCCTTTCCTCCCCCGCGGCCGTAGGACCACTTCCAGTTGGGGACGTAATCGAGAAGGAACGCGAAGGCCGCGTGGGGCTGGCGGAAGGGCTCCCCCATCGCCTCGAAGCGCCCCGCCCAGTACTTCGCGGCGTTGACCGACCGCATGCCGAGGGCGTTGTTGAACAGGCGCAGGATCAACCACATCTCGGACTTGGGGAAGACGCCCAGGATGTTCCGCGGCAGGTCCTGGTGGGACAGGGCCAGTGTCTCCTCCGGATCCGAGTCCTCGCCGCGCGCGAGGTAGCGACCCTCGTGCACGAGGCCCCGTCCCGCGCGGTCCCCCTTCGTGAAGCAATCGACCCAGCCGACGAGGTAGTCGGCGACGCCGCGCCGCTCCTCGATGTACTCGAGCATCTCGCGGAGGTTGCGGTTCGCGAAGGCCCGTACCTCGAGATCGCCCGAGTGGACGCGCTTCGTCATCAGCCGGATCCGGCTGAACACGCCGAGCATCCCGAACCCGCCGATCGCGGCGTGGAAGAGCTCGGCGTTCTCCTCGCGGCTGCACGTGCGGACCTCGCCCGAGGGGAGCACGATGTCGAAGTCGAGGATCGCGTCCCCGATCGTCCCCACGGCGTAGTTGTTCTTGCCGTGGATGTTCATCGCCGCCGCGCCGGCGAGGGTGGGGAACATCGTCCCCGAGACCACGCGCGGCCACCAGCCGCGGGGCAGGATGTGCTTCCAGAGCTTCTCGACGGTGACCCCGGGCTCGGCGTCCACGATCCCGGTCTCCGCGTCGAAGGAGAGGATGCGGTCCATGCGGCAGACGTCGAGCACGCACCCCGCGCCGTTCACGCTCGCGTCTCCGTAGCTGTTGCCGCTGCCCCGCGGTCCGACGCAGCAGGCGTCACGCCGCGCCGTCTCGAGCACGCCCACGATCTCCTCGACGCTGCGGGGGCGCAACGCGCGACCGTAGGCGCCCGTGGTCATGCCCCATCCCTCGACGTACTCGTAGCTCCGGATCGGAGCCTTCTCGTGCCGCGCTCTCCCGCCGAAGATCTTCAAGCCGCGCCTCAGACATTCATCCTGCGGAACAGGAACGACGGGATGCTGCGAATGACGAGCCCCACCCAGAACCACCGGCGCGGGACGTAGCGGACGTTCACCTTCCGGCGCGCGGCGTCGAGGATCCGGCGCGCGGCCTCGTCGGCGGAGATGAGCCAGAACAGTCCCGGCATACCCCGGGTCATCGCCGTGTCCACGAAGCCCGGACGGATCGTGCACACGTGCACGCCGTGCTGGGCGAGGCGGTTGCGCAGAGCCTCGAGGTAGTGGTTCATGCCCGCCTTGCTCGTTCCGTAGACGGGATTCCCGCGGCGACCGCGGTCTCCGGCGATCGAGGAGATGCCGACGATCGTGCCCGCGCGCTGGGAGCGGAAGAAGACGGCGGCGACGTTCCCCCAGGCCACGCACCCGCCCAGGTTCACCGACAGCATCTCGAGGTCGACCGCGGTGTCGAACTGGTCCTCCTCGATCTTCGCCATCACCGCCGCGCCGAAGACCAAGAGGTCCAGGCCGCCGAGCTCCGAGACGAGCTCCTCGAAGAGGGCGGGCACGGCCTCGAAGTCCTGCACGTCGTGCTCGCGGACGAGGACGGCGCCTCCCTCCCCGGTCTCGGTCTCCGCGAGCGCGCGCAGCTCGTCCCCGCGTCGAGCCAGGGCCGCGACCCGCCAGCCCTCTCGAGCCAGGGCGCCCACGAGGGCCGCCCCGATCCCGGAGCTGGCCCCCACCACGATGGCCCGTTTCCCCTCGGCGAATTCCGTGTGCTCGATCTCGGTCATGCTCGGCTCCTCGCTCGGGGCATTATTCGACCGGAGCCCGAGGAATCCAAAGCCCTTGTGCCCCGAGGATTGGGGGCGGCGTGTCGAGGCGGTACCCTCCTCGGCCCATGGCCACGCCCCGACGCCCCGCCCCCGGACCGCCGCGGCCCTGGCCTCGCCTCGAGAGCGAGCCGGGGCCCGACCTGCTGGTGACGCGGGCTCGCTTCGACACGATGGAGCACCCGCGGACGGGGAGGCGCCTGCGCCGCCTCGTGCTCGAGACCCCCGACTGGGTCAACGTCGTGGCCCGCACCGAGGACGGCCGGTTCGTCCTGGTGCGCCAGTTCCGGTTCGGGACCGACGAGGTGACCACGGAGGTCCCGGGGGGGGTGGTCGATCCCGGCGAGACTCCCGAGGAGGCGGCCCGTCGGGAGCTGCGCGAGGAGACGGGGTACACGGGGGGCCGCTGGAGCCCCCTGGGCTCGGTGGATCCCAACCCCGCTTTCCAGGACAACCGCTGCCACCACTGGCGGGCGGAGGGCGTCCGCCCGACCCGCGAGCCCGAGCCGGATCCCGGCGAGGACATCGAGGTCGTCCTCCTGGAGGCGGACGAGGTGCGCGCCGCGATCGCCGATGGCCGGATTCGCCACAGCCTCGTCATCTGCGCCCTCTCGCGCGTGATGGATCTGCGCCACGCGCGTTAGAATCGGCGCGCCTCGAGGGGGCTCGCCAACGGGGCGACCCGCCATCGATCCATCCCGACGCCCCGAATCCGCCGACTGCCATGGGAACGCGACGCGCCAACACCACGCTGATCTTCCTCGTCTCCGTCGCCTGCCTCTTCTTCGCCTGCCGAGCGGTGGACGAGGTGATCGATCCCACCTCCCCCGGAGAGCTCGACCTCTGGAACGACGCGGGGGCCGGCGTGCAGGACCCCCTGCTCGCGGGAATCGTCCAGGACTCCTGGGAGGCCTGGCTGAAGGCCCACCCGATCCAGGCGACGATCCTGGGCGATCCGCGCTACGGCGACCGTCTGCCCGGGGTGCACCTGACCGCGACGCACCAGCGCCGCTCGGAGATCGCCGAGCTGCGCGGGGCTCTGCAGCAGATCGACTTCGAGACGCTGAGCGAGACGGACCGGATCACCGCGAACCTGCTCGACCTCGAGCTCGAGGAGGAGGGAGCCCGCATCGACCTCGGGATCGACGAGTGGACCGTGGACCCGATCGAAGGGCTCCACCTGAAGCTGTTCGCCCTCGCCGAGGAGCAGAGCGTGCGCACCGCCGTCGAGCGCGAGCGCTTCGTCGAGCGCTGGGGCCGCGTCGACACCTGGCTCCGCCAGATCGGCGACAACCTGAAGCGGGGCCACCGCAACGGCCGCATCGCCTCCCGGACCGCGGTGACGAAGACCATCGCCCAGCTCGAGGCGATCCTCGCCACCCCGCCGATGGACAGCCCGATGGTGCGCGTGGCCATGGGCGGCGGCCGGTGGGTGAAGCTGCCCCCGAACGGCAGCGTCTCGGCGGTGGCCCACGAGCACCTCGGCGACGCGCGCAAGCAGCGCCTCCTGCGGACGCTCAACCGCCACCTGCAGGACGGGGAGCGCCTCGTCACCGGCACGCGGGTCCTGCTGCCCCCGTCGGGAGATCCGCTCTCGGCCGAGGAGCGCGGGGAGTTCCTGTACGCCACGCTCTGCGCGGTCGAGGAGAACATCTACCCCGGTCTGACCGCCTACCGCGATCTCCTGGCCGACGACATCCTGCCCGCTGCTCGCCCCGACGATCGTCCCGGCCTCACCTACGTCGCGGGAGGACGTGACGCCTATCCGATCCTCATCCGCGAGTACACGTCGCTCCCCCTCGCGGAGTGCGATCCCCGCGTGATCCACGAGTTCGGGCTGGCCGAGGTGGCGCGCATCCGCCGCGAGATCTCGGAGCTCGGCCGGCAGGTGTTCGGCACGCCGGAGATCGCCGCCATCCAGGCGCGGCTCCGCGAGGATCCGGAGATGCACTTCCAGACCCGCGAGGAGGTGGAGAGCAAGGCGACCGAGGCCCTCTACCGCGCGCGCGCGAAGGTCCCCGCGTACTTCGGCCGGGTTCCCGAGACGACGTGCGAGGTGATGCCCGTCCCCGCCTTCGCCGAGCGCGACGGGGCGGTGGCCTACTACGGCCAGCCGGACGCGGCGGGCCTGCGCCCCGGCCGCTACTTCGTCAACACCTGCGCCCCGGAGACCCGCCCCCGCTACGAGGCGGAGGTTCTGGCCTTCCACGAGACGTTCCCCGGCCGCCACCTGCAGACGGCGCTCCAGCAGGAGTCGGCGCACCTGCCCCGCTTCCGCCGCCACCTGGGCTCGGAGGCCTTCGTCCAGGGCTGGGCCCTGTATGCCGGCCGGCTGTGCGACGAGATGGGCCTGTACTCCTCGGACGTGGACCGGCTCGGAGCGCTCTCCTTCGAGGCCTGGCGCGCCGGCCGCCTCGTCGTGGACACCGGACTGCACGCCTTCGGGTGGAGCCGGGACGAGGCGATCCGCTATCTCCACGAGAACAGCCTGCTCGCGGCCGGCACCGTCGAGAGCGAGGTCGATCGCACGATCGCCTGCCCGGGCCGGGCCCTCTCCGACAAGATCGGCCAGCGCGAGATCCTCGCCCTGCGGGATCACGCGCGCAACGTCCAGGGCGCCTCTTTCTCCTACCCGCGCTTCCACGATCGGCTCCTCGAGAGGGGAGCCGTCTCCCTCCCGGTCCTACGCGAGGGGATCGCCCGGTGGCTGGGCGTGCCCGTTCCGCAAACGGCCCGGGGGGGGTAGGCTATCTTCCGGCCCGAATCCCCCGGCGGGCGGGTCGCCCGCCGCACCCGCTCGTACCCGTGAATCGACCACCGAGCTCATCCGAGGACGCCTCCGCCCTCACCACCCAGGACCTGCTCCGGCGTGCCCGCCGGGGCAGCAACGTCGCCTGGGAGGTCTTCTACCGCCGCTACCGGCGGTTCCTCATCTTCGCGGTGCAGATGCGGATCCCGGGATTCGCGCAGCGCCAGTTCGACGCCGAGGACGTGCTCCAGTCCGCGTTCCTGTCCGCGTGGCAGGAGATCCAGAGCTTCGAGTACCGCGGCGAGGGGAGCTTCCGGAGCTGGCTCCGGGGGATCGTCGTCAACCACTTCCGCAACAAGCTGCGCGCCCACGAGCGGCGGCGGCAGCAGATGCTCGTCGAGTCGCAGGCCATGGGGAGCGACGAGCTCGCCGACGACCGCACGTCCTCGAACGACCCCGCCGCGGCCGCGGCCCGGGCCGAGGACGAGGCGCGGTTCATCCAGAAGCTGCGCGAGCTCTCCGAGGAGGACCAGGAGATCCTCGGCATGCGCATCTTCGAGAGACTCGCCTGGAGCGACATCGGCGCGATCATCGACTGCGATCGCGTGACGGCTCGCAGACGCTGCGGTGAGGCGGTGAAGCGGCTCGAACGGCTGCTGGCCTGAGACGCCATGGCCGCGGGTGAATCGAACGACGAGCTACTCGAGGTCACCCAGCTCTTCGACGAGTACCTCGAGGCGCGAGGCCGGGGCGATGACGTGGACTCGACCGAGCTCCTCGTCCGCGCGGGCGGCCACGTGGAGGAGCTCCGGCGGCGCATCGACCTCTACGAGAGATTGCACGACCTCGCGGACACGCCGGAGGACGAGGTCGACGAGCTCCCCGCCCGGCTCGATCGCTTCCGGCTGCTCGCCTCCCTCGGACGCGGGGGGCTGGGACAGGTCTACCTGGCCCTCGACCCCGAGCTGGGGCGCCAGGTGGCCCTCAAGGTCCTCGAGGCGGGCCTCACGCTCGACCGGCGGGAGCGAGACTGGGTCCTGAACGAGGCGCGCTCCCTCGCCCGGCTCGAGCACCCGGGGGTCGTGCGCGTCCTCGAGGTCGGCGAGGCGAACGGGCGCGATTACGTGGTGATGGAGCACCTCACCGGACCGACCCTGAGCGCGGTGATCCGGGAGCTGCGGCGATCGCGCAAGGAGGTCGAGGAGGCCGGAGATCAAACCCCGGAGAACCGGACGGAAGCCCGGAAGCTCGCGGAGCGGCTGTCCTCCTTCAGCGCCCGCATCGAGTGCCTGGGCCGGGTGGCGCGGGCCCTCGCCTACTGCCACGACAACGGCGTGCTCCACCGCGACATCAAGCCCGCGAACATCGTGTTCGGCAAGGACGACGAGCCCCGGCTGATCGACTTCGGGCTCGCGCACATGGAGGACGCGGACGAGGAGACGAAGCTCGACATCACCCAGAGCCTCGTCGGCTCGCCGGCCTACGTCTCCCCCGAGCAGGTGGAGAGCGAGCGGACGGGCGCCGACCCGAAGAGCGACCAGTTCTCCTTCGCGGTCGTCTGCTACGAGCTGCTCACCCTGGAGAGCCCCTTCAAGCGCGAGTCCCGGGGGACGACCCTCGACGCGATCGCCCGGGCCGCCCCCCGGCGCCCGCGGCGCATCGATCCCTCGCCGCCGACTTCGACGCGGTCCTCGAGCACCGTCCGATCTCCGTCGCCGATCCGACGATGCGTCACGCGACGAGGTTGTGGTACCGCCGCAACCGACGCGCGGTGCTGCTGGCCGGCCTCGGCGTCGTGCTGCTCCTGGCCGCGCTCGGGATCCAGTGGTTCCTGGGAGCTGCCGCGCAGCGCGCCGCGATCATTGAGGTGCTCGACAGGACGCCGACGGCGCAGCTCCACTCGGCGCAGAGCTTCGAGGCGAGGATCGACTCGCTCATCGGGGTCCGGGACGAGGCGCGACGCTTCGACGCGAGAACCCTGCGGCGGTGGACGCTGGGTCGGGTCACCGACTCCTGGGAGAAGAGCTGCGAGGAGCTCGCGATCCGGCTCCGCGAGGTCATCGAAGCCGAGATGACCGAGGCGAGAGACGAAGGAACCGAATTCCAGCACCAGGAGTGGAGCCGGCTCGTCATCCACGAGAGCCGATTGTGCCCGTGGTTCGAGCACAACCGGGATCTTCGCGAGCGGGGGAGTATCACCCTCGAATTGCGAGATCGGGAGAACGTCGAGGTCGTCCTCTACCGGCAGAACTCGGTCCCTGGACCTCACGAGGATGTCCTCACTTTCTTCCGAAAGATCGGTCCCGTGATCCGGCCCAAGGCGGGCAGCTATCGCTACGTCGTCCGGGAGCGCGGATCGCGCGATCCTCCCGTCGAGATCCCCTTCCTCGCCCGAGAGGAGTGGGGACCGGCCCAATCGCTGAGGATCGTCGAGCACCCTCCCGAGTTGCAGGCGAGGATGATCCGGATTCCCCGCGGCTATCTGCCGCTTCGAATCGGCCCCCCGGAGCAGATGATGCCGACGACGACGCGACCGGAGGAGGGCCCGATGCTCGTCATCCCCGCGATCTACCTGAGCACTCCCGTCACGAAGGCGGATTTCGAGAGGTTCCTGGCGGAGACCTGCGGGGACCGTTCGACGATGCTCCGGCCCGACGCACCGGACGCGGAGCCCGTGGGGGTGCCCTCCACCGAGGCGTTCGAGTTCGCGCGGTGGGCCGGGGGGCGGCTCCCGTCCCTCCTCGAGCTGACCCTGGCGGAAAGGACGGGGCTCATCGAGTTGGATCTGGTCCCTCGAACCGTCGGTGACCAGGAGGAGGACGACCAGGAGGATGCTGCCTCCTCCGGCGGTCCCCCGAGTATCGAGTTCGTCCTATGCGGCGAGTGGATCTGTGATCGTGAGGTCAAGCTGGGCGGCGGCGTCGCCCAGGACCTCGCCGTCAACTACCTCGATTACCGCTGGCTGAGCGATCAGGACACGCTTCCCTTCTCGGCCTACAAACCCACCGAACCCGGAGGCGAGCGGGATCTCAGAAGCAGCTTCGGACGCGACACACCGGCCTACGGGGGCCTCGGATTCCGCGTCGTCTTCCCCGCCGACGAGCCCGGGATCCTCGAGCACGTCCTGCAGCCCGGCGACTGATCCCGCGCCGCCGTCTCGCCGTCGCGGGGGGGTTGCGGTAGAATGTGTTTTTCCCGCGTCGATCGTCGCCGTGTCCGGCGGGCGGTGGCGCACACACCAGGTTCCCAGGAGAGAGAGACGACTCATGAAGCTCCATGTCGATGTCCACCTGAAGGGATACGCTCAGGAGAAGACCTCCACCCAGAACGGTAGCGTCCTGCTGGTCACCTCCTCCCTCTCGCCGCTGTGCGGCATGCTCGCGGAGTGCTTCGACCAGGTGGACGCCGTCCGGTCCTTGCTGCAGGCGACCTTCCCCGGGCAGGTCAGGGAGACGACCTTCCTCGGATCCCGGTACATCTGGATCTACAACTTCGAGACGCACGAGTGGGAGCGGGTCTGCATCGACGACCTGGGATTCGAGGTCGAGTTCGACGGCGGAGACGTCGTGGTCGTGCGCGTCTACGAGGGAGGCCCGTACACGGTTCCCCGGGAAGGCTAGGCCCACCCCGCCGATTCCGGGGGGCACGGGCGTCCCGGGCTCGCCCATGGCTTTGCTAGACTCCGCCCCATGGCGGAGAGCACGGACGTCCTGATCATCGGCGGCGGTGTCGCCGGCGCGGCCACCGCGTGGTGGCTGGCGCGGCGCGGGACGTCGCGCGTGGTGTTGCTCGAGCGCGAAGCGCAGCTCGGCACGCAGTCCTCCGGCCTCAACGCGGGGATCCTGCGCACCGCGGATCCCGATCCGCAGGTGAGCGAGCTCGCGGAGCGCGGCGCCGCGTTCCTCCACGACCCGCCCCCGGGATTCTCCCCGGTGCCCCTCGTGGATCCGGTCGGGCTCCTGCTGGTCGCGGACGAGGCGGGGGCGGCGGAGCTGGAGCGAATGGGCGCGCACGCCGGCGCGCACGCGCCCTGCGAGCGTGTCTCCCCCTCGGTGCTCTCCGAGCTCGTGCCGCTCTACGCGGGAGAGCCCGCCCTCGCCTTGCACTTCCCCACCCAGGGCCACCTCGACGTCGCCGCGCTCATGGAGGGATTTGCCCGCGGCGCGCGCCGGGGAGGCGTGGAGATCCGCACGGGGGCCGAGGTCGTCGAGCTCCGAAGAGAGGGAGACCGCGTCGTCGGCGCGCGCCTCGCGGACGGCGAGGAGCTCGCGGCGCGGACCACGGTGATCGCCGCGGGCGGGTGGGCCGGCAAGCTCGGGCGCGAGGCCGGATCCCGCGTCCTCCTGACGCCGACCCGCCGCCACCTGCTCGTCACCGCCGCGGACCGCGGGATCGACCCGCGCGCGCCCGTGCTCTGGCAGACCTGGGACGGCGGCTTCTACTGCAAGCCGGAGAGCGGCGGGATGCTGATCAGCGCCTGCGACCTGGTCGAGGTGGACCCGGACGCGTGCGCGACCGAACCGGCGGTGCGCGAGCTCGTCGCGGAGAAGACGACGCGCTGGCTCCCCGCCCTCGCCGACGCGGGCGCCGCCCACTTCTGGTGCGGGATGCGCACCCTGACCGCCGACGACCGCTTCGCCATCGGCTTCGATCCGGACTTCGCCGGCCTCTTCTGGGTGGCGGGCCTCGGCGGCCACGGGATGGTCTGCGGGGCGGAGATCGGGCGGCTGGCGAGCGTCCTGCTCGAGGGCGACCCGGGGGACGATCCCCTCGTCCCCGGACTCGATCCGGCCCGGGTCGCCGACGTGCCGGTCGGATGAGCGAGCGCGCCGAGTGGCGGGCGAGCCACGCGGCGGCGTCTCGCGAGGTGATCGGGCGGCTGGGGCGCGTGCGGGCGGCGCTCGACCGCTGGTGCGAGGCGTCGCCGGAGCTCCTCGACCGCCGGCCCGGAACCGGGCGGTGGACTCCCCGGGAGATCCTGGAGCACGTGGCGCTCGCCAACCGCTTCCTGCTCCTGCTCGCGCGGAAGACCCGGACCAAGAGCCTTCGCCGCCTCGAGCGCGGCGACCCCTGGCCCACCGCCGCCCCCCGGAACGACGCGATCGCCGCCATCGCGCGCGACCGCTCGCGGTGGGACCACCCCGAGCACATGGCGCCCTCCGGAGACCGCCCCGTGCGCGAGGTGCGCGACGAGCTCGCCGCCCAGCTCGCCGAGTGCACCTCGCTCGTCGCGGAGATGCCGGACGGCGAGGGCACCCTGCACCGCATCCGCATGTCCCGGGTGGAGGGCGAGGACCGGCTCGGGCTCGTCGAGCTCCTCGACGTGATCGCCCGCCACGCCGAGCGTCACCTCCGCCGGCTCGACGAAGCGGCTCAGGCCTTCGGCCGGTAGATCTCGCCGCCGGAGCCCGTGAACTCGCGGCTCTTCTCGGCCATCCCCTCCTCGAGCGCCTCCTTGGCCTCGAGGCCCTTGCTCTCGGCGTAGGCCCGCACGTCCGCGGTGATCTTCATCGAGCAGAACTTCGGCCCGCACATCGAGCAGAAGTGCGCGGTCTTGGCCCCCGCGGCGGGCAGGGTCTCGTCGTGGAAGTCCACCGCGGTCCCGGGATCGAGGGCGAGGTTGAACTGGTCCTCCCAGCGGAACTCGAAGCGGGCGCGGGAGATCGCATCGTCCCACTCGCGCGCACGTCGGTGTCCCTTGGCGACGTCCGCGGCGTGGGC
The DNA here is from genome assembly GCA_964428225.1 of uncultured Planctomycetaceae bacterium. Lineage (GTDB taxonomy): Bacteria > Planctomycetota > UBA1135 > UBA1135 > JBFMCU01. The sequence continues at coordinate 1,406 of CAYRXS010000008.1, read as the reverse complement.
GGCGATCTTGTACGTGACCACCCCCGTCCGGACGTCGTCCCGGTTCGGGAGCCCGAGGTGCTCCTTCGGGGTCACGTAGCACAGCATGGCCGTGCCGTACCACCCGATCATCGCCGCGCCGATCGCGGAAGTGATGTGGTCGTAGCCGGGGGCGATGTCGGTGACGATGGGCCCCAGGGTGTAGAAGGGGGCCTCGTGGCAGATCTCGAGCTGGCGGGTCACGTTCTCCTCGATCATGTGCAGCGGCACGTGACCGGGCCCCTCGATCATGACCTGGACGTCGTGGTCCCAGGCGATCCGGGTGAGCTCGCCCAGGGTCTCGAGCTCGGCGAACTGCGCCTCGTCGTTCGCGTCCGCGAGGCAGCCGGGCCGCAGCCCGTCGCCGAGGCTGAAGGCCACGTCGTAGTGCTTCATGACCTCGCAGAGCCGCTCGAAGTTCGTGTAGAGGAAGTTCTCGCGGTGGTGGGCGAGACACCACTTGGCGATGATCGATCCCCCGCGCGAGACGATGCCCGTGACCCGCTTCGCGGTCAGGGGAACGTGCCGCAGCAGGACCCCGGCGTGGATCGTGAAGTAGTCCACGCCCTGCTCGCATTGCTCCTCGATCGTCTCGAGGAACACGTCGAAGTCGAGGTCCTCGGCGACCCCGTTCACCTTCTCGAGGGCCTGGTACAGCGGCACGGTCCCGATCGGCACCGGCGAGTTGCGGATGATGGCCTCGCGCGTCTCGTGGATGTTCTCCCCGGTGGAGAGGTCCATCACCGTGTCCGCGCCCCAGCGGATCGACCAGCGCATCTTCTCGACCTCCTCCTCGATCGAGGAGGCGATCGGGCTGTTGCCGATGTTGGAGTTGATCTTCACCAGGAAGTTGCGGCCGATGATCATCGGCTCGACCTCCGGGTGGTGGTTGTTGGCGGGGAGGATCGCCCGGCCGCGCGCGATCTCCGCGCGCACGAACTCCGCGTCCACGCCCTCGCGCTCGGCGACGAAGGCCATCTCCTCGGTGATGATGCCGCGCCGGGCGTAGTGGAGCTGGGTGTGGTTGCGGCCTCCCTTCCCCAGGCGTCGGGAGATCCACCGACGGCGCAGGGAGGGCAGTCCGTCCGCGGGGTCGTGGATCGGGGGACCCGTCGTGTCGTAGACGTCCAGGGGCGGCTCGCTGCCGCCGAGGTGGATCCGCCGCCAGGGGATCCGGAGGGTCTGGCCCCCGTGTTCGATCTTCGTGTGGACCTTCTCGGAGCGGGGGAAGGCCGCCCCCGGAGAGCCGGTCTCCGAGGCCCGCGGGGTCACGTCGGTGGTCTTGGTCATACTCGCTTTCCTACGCCGGCATGATCCGGATCAGGTTCGAGGGGTACGTCTCAGGTGCGGGAGCACCGCCCCCAGCGAAGGAGCCCGCGCGCGAGGAC
>CAYRXS010000007.1:0-53428 GCA_964428225.1 uncultured Planctomycetaceae bacterium | reverse complement strand
CATGGCAGCTTCCGCACAGAATACGCGAGGGGCGGGCCGTCGCACGCCTTTGGTCCGCGTAGCCCGAGGAGGGGATCCCGACGGCTTCCCCGATCCGCTAGGATCTCCCCCGGACGGGCGGGGATCCCCATCCCTCCGCGCTCCGTCGTCGCTTCCCCGCCATTCCTGGAGTCATCGCACCATGGAAACTCACCGAGCCACCCGTTCCCGTCTCGCGATCCTCGGCCTCGGGATCCTGCTCCTCCTCGGGGGAGCCTGCCGCGCCTCCGAGACGCCGGTGGAGGGCGGGACGACGAGGTTCGCCACTCCCGAGCTCCACGGACTGCGCGACCCCGGCTACGACGTGGAGCACTACCGCGTCGAGATCGTGCTGCACCCCGAGGCGCGTCGGATCGAGGGGCGGTGCGGCATATGGCTGCGCCCGACCGAGGAGGAGCTCGCCCGGGTCGCCCTCGACTTCGGCGGACTCGACGTGATCGAGGTACGGGACGCCGAGGGCCGGGCGCTCACCTTCACGCACGCGGACGAGGTGCTCGCGATCGATCTCGCCGAGCCCGCGACCGGGGGGCGACGGACCGAGCTCACGGTCGCCTACGCCGGCACGCCGACGACCGGGCTGTGGTTCTCAGGACGTCGACCCGATGGCAGCGGTCCGACGCAGGTCTTCACCCACGGCCAGGCCGAGCACAACCACGGGTGGTTCCCCTGCTTCGACGATCCCTCCGATCGCGCGACCTCGGAGATCATCGTGACGATGCCCGAGCGGTGGCGCGCGGTGGCGGCCGGGGAGCGCGTCGATTCGCGCGACGGCGGAGATGGGGTGGTCGTCGAGCACTGGCGGATGGACATGCCACACCCCAGCTATCTCGTGACCCTCGTGGCCGGTGAGTACCTCGTTCTGGAGGAGGAGTGGGACGGCACGCCGCTCTACTTCCTGGCCGAGCCCCGCTACGCCGGCATGATCGAGGCGAGCTTCCGGGAGACCGACGAGGTGCTCGAGTTCTTGTCGGACTACACCGGAGTCCGCTACCCGTTCCCGAAGTACAGCCAGGCGGTCGTGGCGAACTTCCCCTGGGGAGGGATGGAGAACATCTCCGCCACGACCGTGACTCCGCTCGCCCTGGACGACGAGCGGGGCCTGAGGGACGAGGAGTCCCACGCGCTCGTCGCGCACGAGGCCGCGCACCAGTGGTTCGGCGACCTCCTCACGTGCCGCGACTGGTCCCACCTGTGGCTGAACGAGGGTTTCGCCACCTACATGACGCTGCTGTACTTCGAGCACTCCCGCGGCGTGGACGAGTTCCGGGCTCGCGTCCGGAACGCGCAGGACCAGTGCATCGCCGAAAACCGGGGGGAGGACCGACAGCCCACCGTGTGGGGAGTCTGGCGCGACCCCGAGGATCTCCTGGACTCACGCCGGTACGAGGGAGGGGCGGCCCGACTGCACCTCCTGCGCTTCCTGCTCGGAGACGACGTGTTCCGGGCGGGCGTGCGGACCTACGTCGCAGAGAACCAGGGGCGGGGGGTCGTAACCGACGACCTCCAGCGCGCCATGGAGAAGGTCTCGGGTCGTGACCTCCGCCGGTTCTTCGACGAGTGGATCTACGGGGCCGGCCATCCGGAGCTCGAGCTCGACTGGACCTGGGACGAGCACGGGGAGCAGGTCGTCCTGAGCGTGCGCCAGATGCAGCAGCCGACGAATGGAACCGCGAACGTCTTCCACTTCCCCGTCGACGTGGAGGTCCTGGACGAGGGCGGGACGGCTCTCCACCGCATCGAGATCTCGGAGCGTCGTCAGAGCTTCGAGCTCCACGCGCCGGACCGGCCCCTCTACGTTCGTTTCGACGTGCACGGCTGGGTTCCGAAGACGGTCACCTGGGACCGCGATCCGGAAGAGTGGATGGCGATCGCGATCGCGGACTCCGACGTGAACGGACGCCGCGACGCCGTCACGGCCCTGGGGCGTCTCGCCGGAGCGGCGCGCATCGGCAACAACCTCGCCGCCCACGAGGTCTACGTCGCGGAGGTCGCCAGCCGGCTGCGCAAGGACGACAGCCCTCACGTCCGGGCTTCCGCCGCCCTCGCCCTGGCCTCGGCGGGAGGCGTGGAGGCGCGGGAGCGGCTCATCAAGGCGGCGCAGGAGGATCCCTCCACCCTGGTCCGGGTCCGGGCCCTGCGAGCCCTCTGGTGCTGGGGCGAGGACCGCGACCTCGCCCGCCTCGCGCGCGAGGTCTTCGAGGAGGGCTACAGCTGGGCGACGATGGGCACCGCCGCGGGTCTGATGTGCAGCGCGGATCCCGAGCAGGCCTACGGGTGGATCACGGGCAAGCTCTTCATCGACTCTCCCCACGATCAGCTCCGCGGCTACCTGCTGGGACACCTCGGGACCCTCTCGAATCCGGGGGTCTCCGACCAGCTCCTGCGCTGGGCTCGCGACGACTCGGTCCACCCCACGGCGCGAGCGGCGGCCCTGAGCTGGCTCCCGCGTCAGCCGCGCAAGCGGATCGCGAACGCGCGCGCGGTGGTCGAGTTCCTCGACGAGGAGAGCTTCCACCTGCGTCAGGCCGCGGTGGAGGCGCTCGCGGAGTTCGACGACTCGATCTCCCGCCGGGCTCTCGAGGAGTACTACCCGCGCGCCGTCACCGCCCGGGAGCGCCGGGCCATCGAGGCCGCGCTGCACGAGTGACGCGACTCACCCTCGCAGCGACCGGATCCGATCCACCCGGAGCCGATCGCGGTCGTCGAAGACGAGGCGGCCGGCGCCGATCACGACGCCGACCGTGCCCAGGGCCACTCCACCCGCGATGCAGAACAGGATGAAGATCTGGTAGCAGGCCGCGTTGAACGGCTCCTCGCCGGAGAGGATCTGCCCGGTCATCATCCCGGGAATGCTGATGAGGCCGGCGGCCACCATCGAGTTCAGGATGGGGATCGTGCCCGTCCGAACCGCTCGCTTCACGATCTCGCGAGAGGCCTCCTTCTTCGTCGCACCGTGGGCGAGCAGCATCTCCACCTGCTCGCGATCGCGTCGGAAGCCGGCCAGCGTCGTCTCCAGGCCGAGCGAGATCCCGTTCAGGGTGTTGCCGAGGACCATGCCCATGATCGGGATCAGGGTCTGGGGCAAATACCACGGAGTGGGCCCGATGACGAGCTGGGTCCCGTAGAGGGTGATCACCATCGAGGAGACCAGGATCGCCCCGATCGCCAGGGGGTACACGCCGCGCACCCGGTAGCGCGTGCGGCGCACCGCCTCGAAGGCGGCGACGAGCCCCATCGCGATCATCATCGTGAACACGAGCCACGGCGCCGAGAGGTCGAACACCCACTGGAGCACGAGTCCGAGCAGGAGGAGCTGGGTGACCGACCGGACGGCGGCGATCAGCAGGCGGCGCTCGAGCCCGAGCTGGAACGCGAGGCTCACTCCGGCGTTGACCAGGATGAGCAGCGCCGCGAGGGCGAGGTCGCCCGCTCCGAGCTGGACGATGGCGATCACGGGAAGACCTCCACCCTCGCCCCCATGCGCTCCGCCAGCGACTCCTCGTGGCTCACCCAGACGATCGCGCGCTCGCCGGTGCTCCATTCGCGCAGCGCCGCCTCGACCCGGCGGGCGTGCTCCGGATCCAGCGCCGACGTCGACTCGTCGAGCATGAGCACGCGAGGCTCCACCGAGAGAGCGCGGTGAAGGGCCAGGAGCTGCGCCTCTCCCCCCGAGAGCCGATCGGCGTCCTTCTCGTGATCGAGGGGCGGGAGGGAGGGAACGGGGTGCGCGTCGCCTCGACCGAGGCTCGCGATGCGCGCCAGGTTCTCCCCGACGGTTCCCGGCAGGCGAGGCGCCGACTGGTGCACGTAGAGCACCTGTCTTCGCCACGTCGCCGGACTCATCGAGGAGCGGTCGGCGCCTTGCAGCGCGAAGCGTCCGTCATCCGCGGGATCCAGATCCGCGACGGCTCGCAGGAACAGGCTCTTGCCCGAGCCCGTCGGCCCCCGGAGCACGAGGATCTCGCCGGGCTCGAGCACGAGATCTCGCCCCGCGAAGAGAGGCTGTCGGCTGACTCCCTGGCAGGCGAGCAAGGCCATGGCTCCCCTTGTAGCCCCCCGACCGGCGGCGCGAAACGCAAGACGCCGAAAACTCCGGCGCGTACGGCAGCGAGCGTACGGAGGCGGGGATTTTGCGCGCCCGCCTTCGTACGCTCGCTCTGGGTGGTGTCTCTTTCTCTACTTCCGTGCGTTCAGAACTTGAGGTCGCGCAGCTCGTCGACCGAGAAGTCCGTCGAGGTCTCCTCGTCCACGTTGATGATGCGGCCGGTTCCCTTGAACTGGTTGAAGACCAGTGCGCCTCGAAGGATGCGGCCGTCCTTGAAGTGCAGGGTGGCGACGTCAGCGGTGCGCGCGCCGAGCAGCAGGTCATAGATCCGCTCGGGTTCGATGCTGCGGCCTTTCTTCGTACTCGTGCTCATGAGGGCTCTTGGGGGCCGGAATAGGACTGAGATTCAGATACGAACAGGATCTCGGGACAGAAGCAGTTTCTCGAGGTTTTCGATGAGGATGGAGGACCAGGTCTCGAGGTTCGCGCCGCTGCGGAGGAGCTCGCGGAGCTCCGCGGCGGGGACGAGTCGGCCCTCGAGAACGTCCTCCTCTCGGATCTTCACGGAGCCGGCCACCCGCACTACCTGGACCAGGCCGAGGTGTACCGCTCCTACTGGGTTGGAATCGTCGTTCAGCAAACCGACTTGTTGAATCTCGTACGAACCCTGAACGTCGATCTCCTCCTCGATCTCGCGGCGCGTGCCGGCCAGGATCGGATTCCCGCGGCGCGGGGCGGGGGCGGCGGGGATGACGTCCCGCTCCTCCGCGGCGTCCGGGGCGAGGTCCTCGGGGTTGATGTGGCCTCCGACGCCGATGGAGAGCTTGTCGTGGAGGCGGCTCTCCCCCCCGTTGGCCAGCCGGCGCATGAGCAGGATCTCCTCGCCCACGCAGACGACGGAGTAGGGGATGATCTGCTTCCAGGTGGGAGTCCGCTCCGCGACCTCGCGTTCGACGAAGAACCCGTGCTCGCGGACCGCCGCATCGAAGACCTCCCTCGTGGGGCACGGCTCCCCCGTCCCGAAGGTGGTGAGACCCTGGGGATAGCAGTCAGGGAACAGGTCCCGACGGGGGACGACGTAGACGAACTCCATCCTTCGGTGTGGTGATGATGCAGCCTGGGCCCGGTGCGGCGACGGAGACATCGGGCTCCGAGGGGGTGAATCCGAGCTCCCCGGCCCGGGGAAGCGAGCAGAGAATTCTCCCCGAAGCTGTGATTCTGTCAAGATGGGGGGCGAAGGTCCGTGAATCCACCCCAGATCCGGCGGTTCGGGCAGGAACCGATGTATTCCCGCAGATGGGACGCGACCGGGCGCGCCCCGCGCGAGTCCCCCGGGTGGGTGGGGGGTTGTGGGTGGGTGAGGGCAAGAGGTGACGTGAGAGGCCCTGTAAGCCGGATTCTGTTCCCTCGCGAGGAGGGCGACGACCATTTCTCTGGGATCGGACTCGCGCCCGACCTCGAACGGCCTACCCGGGGACGATCGGCGCGGGTCATCGCCTGCGCCCCCCTATTTGGCCTTTCTCCAGGTGGGGTTTGCCATGCCGGACCTGTCACCAGGCCCGCGGTGCGCTCTTACCGCACCCTTTCACCCTTGCCGCCGGAGGGAATCCCCCGGAGGCGGTCTACTCTCTGTTGCACTTTCCCTAGCCTTGCGGCCGGTTGCCGTTAGCAACCACCCTGACCCGTGGAGTCCGGACTTTCCTCCCCGGGAGCGCGAGCCCCCGGAGCGGCCGCCCGGGCCTCTCACGTCACGGCCGAGGATACCACGAGAGTCCATCCCTCCCGGCCAGGATCGTGCCCGTAGCGGCCGAGGAGCGATTCGAGGCGTAGCGTGAGGCGCGGAATCTGCTATTCCTGGGGAGCTTTTCCCGCCTCCGCTCGGCCCGAATCGATCCTCACGATGCTCTCCCTCCTCCACCTCCTCGCCCTGGCCCTCCCCGCGGGGGGGGCTCCCCCGACCGCCGTCGTCGTCACCGCCCCGGCTCCGGACAAGGAGCTCGACGCCGCCGCCGCGAAGCTGCGCCGCGCCGTGGGGGCCGGATCCGAGGCCGACAAGAAGAAGGCCCTGAACGAGCTGATCGCCCTCGAGGACGCGGGGGCCGCCGCCATCCTCGAGGCCGAGTACTCCCGCACGAGCCAGGATCTCCGGACGTACCGCGACCGGATCATCCGCAACACCTACGTCCTCGGCCGCAAGGAGGAGCTCCTCGCCCTCATGGAGCTGCGCGCGGAGCACGACGGCTCGCTCACCGACTCCGTCTCCCGCCTGCGGAACGAGATCCGCGACCTGCGCGCCGCGCTCGACAAGGACCGGCGGAAGGAGAGGTCCCGGGCGAAGTGGCGCGATCAGCTCGGGACAGCCACCGCGGATCTGTTCGGCCGGCTCGGAACGGGCTCCCGGAGGAAGGCCGAGGGAACGATCTGGACGGACGCCGAGGAGCACGCGGAGCTGGGAGTGCGCATCGGGGCGGTCGAGATGCTGGGGCACATCGGAGGTCCGGGGACCGCCCTGCGCCTGTACGAGCTCGTGGCCGACGCGCACTCCGACCGCCAGTCGATCAAGAAGGGGCTGAGGAAGCTCGAGAAGGAGGTGCACGAGTTCGAGGGACGACTCCAGGAGGAGGCGGAGCGCCAGGGAGGAGGGATGTCGCGCGCCACCCAGGAGCAGTACAACCGACTCAAAGCGGATGCGACCTCCGCGCGCCGGGAGCTGACGCGCCTCGCCTTCCTCCTGGACGCGGCCACCGAGGCCGCGGGACGGGCGCTCGACCGCGAGGAGGGAAAGATCCTCGACAAGGCGATCGCGACCATGCTGCGCCACCGCAAGAAGGCGAAGGGCGGGCTCGGGCTGCTGATCCTCGACGTGTTTCGCCACTCGGAGGACCCCGGCGTGGCCGCCGTCCTGCGCGGTCTGCTCGCCGAGACGAAGGAGCCCCTGGTCCGCGCCGAGATCATCGATGCGCTGGCGAGCCACGGCGACCGCACGATCGAGGAAGAGCTGATCGCCGTCCACCTCGCCGACGAGAGCTGGCACGTGCGGAGCCGGGCCGTGGCGGCCCTCGCCACGCTTCGATCCAAGGACGGCATTCCCGCCCTGATCGAGAGGCTCGAGGCCGAGGAGGGACGGGTCAGGACCGACATCGCCACCGCCCTGAAGTCGCTCACCGGCAAGCCGTTCGGCACGAACGTCGACACGTGGCGTCGCTTCTGGAAGGCGGAGGGAGCCGGCTTCCAGGTGCCGGAGGAGGAAGCCGAGCTCGAGGGCAGCCTCGACGTCGAGGAGACGCTCGGCGTCACCTTCTTCGGGATCAAGACGGAGAGCCAGCGCGTGCTCTTCGTGTTCGACGTGAGCGGCTCGATGAACTTCTCGATGGTTCCTCGCAGCAATCCCACGGACGACATGTCCCGGCCTCCCGACATGCCGCGGGAGGGGGAGGACTCCCGGCTCGAGGTGGCCAAGCGCGAGCTCGTGAAGGCCTTCGGAGGCATCCGCGACGGAGGGTTGTTCAACATCGTTCTGTACGCGAGCGACGTCTGGAGCTGGGAGGACGAGCTCGTGGAGATGGAGACCGAGACGCGGAGCGACGCCCTTCGCTACGCCGAGAGCCTGGGCGCGGTGGGGGGCACGAACATCTACGGCGCCCTCGCCCGCGCGTTCGACATGGCGGGGGTGAAGGAGGGAGACGAGTGGTCCGCCCCCCTCGTGGACACGATGTTCATCCTCTCCGACGGCCGCGCGTCGGTCGGGGTGACCACCAACGCCCGGGAGATCCTCACCTACGTGGAGGAGCGGAACCGCGCCGCGGGCATCGTCATCCACACGATCGGGCTCTCCGGGGCCCAGGACGCCTTCCTCCTGCGCAGCCTCGCGGAGCAGAACGGCGGTATCTACGCCGCGCGCTGACGGCGTCGCGTCAGCCCGGCTCTCCCGACGCGAGCCAGTCGCGCAGGAGGACCATCGCGCTCCAGCTGTCGCGGCGCGCGGAGATCTCGCGGCCGCGGTAACCCTCCTCGCGGAGCAGGCTCTCCGCCTCCTTCGTGGTCAGCCGCTCGTCCCACGCGCGGATCTCGAGCCGCGGGAACCGACCGCGCAGTCGATCGAGGAACGCCCGGGTCGCCTGCGCCCGCTCGCCTTCGGTCCCGTCCATGTTGTAGGGCATGCCGACGAGCAGCGTCGAGACGTCACGCTCCTCGAGCAGGGCTTCGACGTGATCGAGCAGCTCCTCGCTCGCGCCCTCGATGCGGACGGGATCGAGCGGGGAGACGGTGATGCGCAGACCATCCGCCACCGCGAAGCCGCTCTTCCGCTCGCCGTAGTCGATCGCCAGGATGCCGCCCACTACAGGAACTCCGGTCCTTCCCGCTGCAGCCGCTCCACGATCCGCTTCACGTCCTGGGCCCGGTCGCGCGGGCAGACGAGGGTGGCGTCGCCCGAGCGCACCACCACGAGGTCCCGCACGCCGACCAGCGCCACGACCTCCTCGCCCTCCGCGTAGGCGACACAGCCCTCGCAGTCCTCGGCCACCAACCGCGCGCCGTCGAGCAGCACGGGCCAGTTGCCCGCGTCGTCCGCGGCGTAGACCTCGGGCAGCGCGGCCCAGGAGCCCACGTCGCTCCACCGATAGTCGATCGGCATCACGCGGACGTTGTCCGCCTTTTCCATGATCCCCTTGTCCACGGGCACCGCGGGCAGCGTGCGGTAGACCTCGGCGAGCGCGGCCCCCTCCTCGACCTTCCGCAAGCCCGCCGCGATCTCGGGGAGGTGACGATCGAAGGCCTCGAGGATGGAGGAGGTCTTCCAGACGAACATGCCGGAATTCCAGAGGAAGCGACCGCTCTCGAGGAAGCGCTCCGCCCGCTCGACGCCGGGCTTCTCCACGAACCGCACCACGGAGTGGACGGGGATCCCGTCCCGCTCGCCGATCGCGTCGCCCACCTCGATGTAGCCGTAGCCCGTCGCCGGGTGATCGGGGCGGATCCCGAAGATCTCGAGCACGTCCCCGGCCTCGGCCTCCTCCGCCGCCGCCCGCATCGTCCTCCGGAAGGACTTCGGGGGCTGGATCACGTGGTCGGCGGGCAGCACGACCTGGATCGAGTCCTCGCTCCGCCGCCGCACCTCCTGCGCGGCGAGGGCGATGCACGCGGCGGTGTTCCGGCCCTCGGGCTCCGCGATCACGTTCTTCGGTGCGAGCTCGGGCAGGGTCTCGCGGACGAGGGCGGCCTGGCTCGCCGCGGTGACCACCAGCACGCGCTCCGGAGGCACGAGGCCCTCGAGGCGCTCGAAGGTCTCGGCGATCATCACCCGGGTGCCCGAGATCGGGAGGAACTGCTTGGGGCGGTCGCGGCGGCTCGCCGGCCAGAAGCGCGTGCCGGATCCGCCGGCCATGATGACGGCGAAGAGCGGGAGGTCGGACATGGGACGGCGTTCGGATGGAGGGGGTGGGGATCGGACGATGCGCGTGCCTCAGAACCGCGGGGGGAGAGGAGCGAACTCGGGCAGGGGCAGGGCGCGGGGCGGGTTCTCGAAGCGCTGCAGGATCTCCAGGAGCGAGCTGCGCATCCGCACCTGCGGCCGCGCCATGTCCCCTCGCACCGCGACCCGCCACAGGGTGTTGTTGAGCCAGTAGACGAAGCGGTTCAGGACCGCGAAGCGGTCGATCAGGCTGTAGGTCAGGTCGAGGTCGTAGGACAGCGTGCCGTCGAGGTCCATCCGGCCGTCGCCCACGAGGTTCACGATCTTGCTCTTGATCTCGATCTTGGGCGTCTCGATGCGTCCGTCGCGGAGCTGGAACCGGGCGCGCAGGCGATCGAACACCGCGGTCTGGTCGAAGCCGAGCAGGTGGAACAGCTCCCGCATGACCGGGATCGACCAGAGGCGTCCCTCCTCGAGCCGGACCCAGCCGTCTCCGGAGAGCCCGAGCACCTCGCCCGGCGTGCCGGAGACCTGGAAGCCGAGGTCGACGACGCCCTGGTCCGCGATGGGGGAGGGGAAGACGCCGCGCAGCAGGCGGTCGAGCCGGACGTCCTCGAGGCGGATCGCGACGTCGAACCGGTACGGCGAGGCCAGGTCGATCCCCACCGCCTTGCGGGAGCCGGTGCCCGGGCCCCCGAGGGATTCCAGACGGCCGCCCTCGAACGCGCCGGTGAGGTTGTCGACCGTGAGGCGTCCGTCGACGTACCCCAGGATCATGCTGGCGTCGGAGAGCTCGCGGCCGGCGATCAGGGCGTCGAGACCCTCGATCTCGCCCCAGCCGCGCACCACGCCCTGCTCGAAGACCAGCTCCTCGATGTTCAGGAGCGCCCGCGAGACGTGGAGGGGCAGGCCGAGCCGCATGAACAGGTCGTGGGGCTCCACGGGGCCCCGGATCGCGACCTTGCCCTCGCCGTCCTCCTCGGCGGTGAAGATCACCTGGGCGCCGTGCACGTCGAGCTCTCCCCTCCAGACCGCGCTCTCGCGGAGCAGGGCGAGGGTCTCCTCGTCGAGCAGGCTCTTCAGGTGCTCCTCGTCCACCGGCAGGTCGTTCGAGTGGAGCTCCGCCTGCAGGGCGAAGCCGCGGGGATCGCTCCAGAATCCCGGGCGGTGGAGGAAGGGATCCGCCTCGGGCAGGCCCCGCGAGTCCTCGAGTCGCACGAGGAGCACGTCCTGCAACACGAGCGGATGCCCCGCCAGCGTGGCCTCGATCCGCGGGCTGCGCAGGACGTCCTCGCTCTGTTCGAGCACGCCGCGGAGACCCTCGAGCCGGAGGCTCTCGTTCTCGAACTCGTTGCCGCGCAGGAAGACGCGGTAGGCGTTCGACGCGGGCTCGTCGACGCTCATGTCGAGCTCGGCGGTGGCCGCAAAGTCGAGCAGGCCCCCGATCGAGAGCCCGGACGTGTCGAGACCATCGCCCACGGAGCGGTCGCCCTCGGAGAGCACGGCGGCCAGCGCGCCCTTGAACGCGGTGTTCGTGGGATCGACTCCCGCCCCGTACACCTCGACCCACCCCTGGCCGGCGGGCGGGAGCTCCCCGCGGATCGCCAGCTCCACCCCCTGCGGCCAGCTGCCGGAGACGGCGAAGCACACGCGCGTGTCGACGTCGTCCCCGTCCCCCTCGTTCATGCGCACCAGGATGCGTCCCGTGAGATCCTGCGTGCGACGCGGGAAGTGGATCGGGGTGACCTCGGCGAGGTTGGGCGAGGCCTCGACCTCGGAGAGGTACGGGCTGTCCGGCGCGGACTGGCGGCCTTGGAAGTGCACCTCGACGCCTCCCTTCGCCCCCAGCTCGCTCACCTGCGCCGCGACCTCGGGGAAGCTCGTGGCCAGGACCTCCCAGTCCGCGCCGCGGAGCAGCAGGTTCGGGATGCGGAGCCGGAAGTCCTGGATCCAGTCCTCGGGAATGTCCGCCCCGTCGATGACGTCCACGTCGAGAGACGTCTCCCGCGCGATGCCGAAGGCCTCGGCCTCCGCGCGCTGGAAGCCATCCTCCTCGGAGACGTTCGAGAGCTGGTAGGTCATCCCGAAGGGGCGCTGGAACCTGCGTCGCGGATCGCCGACCACGGGGATCGCGTGGTCCGCCCAGGCGAAGGTCAGGCGGCCTGACACGCCGTGGAGCGGCACGGGGAGCTCGCTCCAGGTCATCGTGGCGTCGTGCACGCCGATCTCCCCGTAAGCCGTGAAACCCCCGCGCCACGGATTCTGGCGGAAGCGCCAGGCCGCGGAGACGGTGCCCCCCTCGGGAGAATACGTCGGCCAGATGTCCCTCGTCCCGCGGGAGGCGTCGAGCCCCGTTCGCAGCACCTCCCCGATGTCCATGGACGGGCACCGCAGCTCGAGGTCGAGCTCGATGTCCTCGTACCCCGACTCCCGCGGCGGCGACGACAGCAGTCCGGAGGCGAAGATGGGTCCGCTGCCGTGATCGCCGCGGACGTCCACCAGCCCCAGCTGCAGCGGTCGGGAGGCCTCCTTCACCAGGGAGAGCAGGAGGTCGCCGTGGATCTCGGAGCAGGGCACGGGGAATCCGTTCCGCTTCCCCGTGATGTCCACCCAGCCGTGATACGTGATGCTCGACCGCCCGGTGTGGCGGATGTGGAGCGCGACGTGCGGATTCCACCGCGGCGCCTTCCGGTCGGCGGTCGTCGGAGGCAGGGTCAGATCGAAGGAGGCGTCGACGAATCCGGCGGGAGCGAAGGCGTCCCAGGTCTTCTGGCCGAGCTCCGCCAGCCGCGAGGCCTCCAGGGTGGAGGTCTCCAGGGCCAGCTCCGGCATCCGCCCCCAGATCCTCGCCCAGTCCTCGCCCGGAACCCCCCGGCCGAACTCCCCGAAGGCCAGGAGCGGTCCCCCGTTCCAGTCTCCCCGCAGCCGGGTGCGCGCGGACCATGCATCGCGATCCCAGAGCCGTCCGCCCGAGGCGTAGTCGAAAGTGGCATCGAGCTCGATCCCGAGGTCGGTGATCGGGGGATCCTCCGCGCGCGGCAGCAGACGAGCCTCGGTCAGCGACGCGCGTACCTCGCTGTGGACCTCGGAGTGCGCCCCCCAGGTGACCCTCGTCTCGGTGAAGAGCGTCAGCGCGCCCCGGAAGCGCTCCACAGGCAGGGAGCCGAGATAGGGGGGGATGGAGAAGCTCTGCGTCTCGAGCGGCAGGTCGCGGACCGAGGCCCGCACGAGGGCTCCCTCGCGGTTCTGCGCACCCTCGATGTGGATGGGAACGGCCTCCGGAACGGCTCCCGCGAGGGAGGGCGTCAGCTCGCCGATAACCCGATAGTCCTGGTTCGGACCGGGCTCGGCCACGAGCGCCACGCTTCCCAGGTCGACCGTGTCGCCGTCCGGCAGCTCGAGCTCCACCTCGAAGTCGGTCAGGACGAAGCGTGGCGGCTCGAGGTCCAGGAGGCCGCTTCCGTCCGACTCCTGCGTCTGCCGCCAGGCCGCGTGGCGATCGAAGCTCGCGAAGAGCTCGTCGGAGACGCGGAGACGGCCGCCGTCGATCCTGAGCCGCTGCAGGGGCTTTCTGGGATTCAGGTCCCCGTGGATCGTCAGGTGGACGGAGTCGAGGCGCAGGAAGGGGCGAGAGGAGGAGTCCTCGACCTCCTCCGACGACGAGCCGGATCCGCGGAGCGTCACGCCCTCGACGACCACCCCGGGTTCGAACCAGCGCAGCCGGACCCGTTCGACCTCCAGCCCCTCCCCGACGGGGCCGAGTCGGCGCGCGAGCTCCGCCCGGACGAGCCGAGTGAGGACTCCGCTCTCCTCCAGCACCAGGAGTGCCCCCGCTCCCAGGACCACCAGCCAGGCGGCCAGGAGCAGGAACCTCCGCCCGAATCTCAGAAGTCTCTCGAGCACGACGCGCCCATTCTGCCTATTTCGACAGGATCCTCGCGGGCTCCTGAGGAATCGTGCACTCCCCCCCCAGGAAAACCCTGTGGACCCGCTTTCCGATGGAGCAGGTCACCTCGTACGGGATCGTGCGGGCCATCTCGGCGATGTCCTCGACCCGGATCTGCTTGCCTCCGTCCCGCCCGAGCAGGGTGACCGTGTCTCCGAGCTCCACGCCGACGATCCGGGTGACGTCCACCGTCGTGTAGTCCATGGAGATTCGCCCCACGATGGGGGCCCGTCGTCCTCGCACGAGGACGTGTCCGCGGTTTCCGAGCCTCCAGTCCACGCCGTCGTCGTATCCGATCGGCTGGACGGCGATCCGGGAGGGGCGAGGGGCCGTCCAGGTGCCTCCGTAGCCCACCTGCGCGCCCGCCTCGATGCTCTTCATGTGCACGATCCGGGTCCGCACGGTCATGACCGGTCGCAGGTTGTCCGCCGGGACGTTGCGGTCCGGGCTGATGCCGAAGGCGCTGATTCCGGGACGCACGGCGTCGAAGAGGGGGTCGAGATCGGTGAGGATGCAGGCGGAGTTGGCGGCGTGCACCCAGACGTCCCGGCCCGCGAGGAGGCCGCGCACGTTCGCTCGCTCGAGCAAACCGTGGAATCTCGCGAGCTGATCCGCGGTCGAGTCCGACCGGGCGCCGTCGATGGC
Organism: uncultured Planctomycetaceae bacterium; assembly: GCA_964428225.1. Taxonomy (GTDB): domain Bacteria; phylum Planctomycetota; class UBA1135; order UBA1135; genus JBFMCU01. The sequence goes on along the minus strand of CAYRXS010000007.1, from coordinate 39,340 downwards.
GGCGATGTGCGTCATGACGCCCGCGAGCTCCAGGTGGGGGGAATCCCTGATCACCGCCAAGAGGTGCAACCCGGTCTCGGGGGGGACTCCCAGGCGGTTCATCCCCGTGTCGATCTTCAGGTGAACCCGGGAAACCCTGCCGAGATGGCGGGCCGTCGTCTCCAGACGGGCGCAGAGCTCTCGCGACGGGACGCAGATCTCGATCCCGTAGCCGAGCGCGGAGAGGGCCTCTTCGCCGAAAACGGCCCCGAGAACCACGATTCGGGCGCGAATGCCCGCCTGGCGCAGCTCCACGGCCTCGGCGCACGTCGTGACTCCGAGGGCCTCGGCCCCCGTGCGGAGGGCATGGTGGGCCACCGACACCGCGCCGTGTCCGTAGGCGTCCGCCTTCGCGACGAGGAGGATGGCCGGTCTCGGTCCAATCCGCTTGCGGATGACCGCCAGGTTGTGCGTCAGCGCATCGAGATCGATCTCGGCCCAGGCTCGTGAGGTGTCCACGAAGTAGAAGATACTCATCGGGCGGTCTCGATCCACCCATTGACGAGGACGATCGGAGAGGGACGGCCGGGACCTCGTTTCCGGATTGGCTGCCGAATTCGGGCAGAAAACACCATTTTCCTGACTATGGCCGTGTTGACACTCGCGCGACGGCCAGCCATTCTTTCCCGTGCATCACGAATTGAACGACTGGTTCCAACTCACTTGTTGCGATCGTGCATTGCGGTCGTACCCCGCGATCGTTCACCGCGATCGTGCACTGACTTCCGCCCGCGGGGCGGGAAGAGGCAAGACACACCATGGCTAAGAGAAAAGCGAAGAAGAAGGCGGCCCGGAAGCCCGCTCGCAAGACCGCTAAGAAGCGGACGACGCGCGGGAAGAAGAAAACCCTCGACATGATCATCAGCAAGAGCCGCACGAAGGCCTCCGCGGGCATCAACGTCTCCGGCGACTTCTACGGCGCTCTCGATGGTGCCGTCCGCGAGCTCATTGCGTGCGCCGAGAAGCGCGCGCTCGACAACGGACGCAAGACGCTTCGCCCCTACGACCTGTAGAGGGGATTCGTATCCGACCGGAGGCCACGCGTAATTCGCGAGTCGCCTTACGGTCATCCTCGATCAGGAACCGCCTCGATCCTCGGATCGGGGCGGTTCTTCGTACGGAGCGCGCTCAGCTCGATCGGGAGCTGCCGGAAACGAACGGTCGCAGGTACAACGGCTCGACTTCCTCGGCGGTCTGCGGACCGTGCTCGGACAATCGCGCGATGCCGAGGGTCAAGACCGCGGAGGCTTTCGGGATCGTGTTCGCGCGCAGGCGTCGAACAACGTCTTCGGCGAGCGACGCCGCCTCGGCAACGGACTCCTCCGCGAGGATCAACGACTCGCGTTCGAGATGCGCGCGCAGCTCGAGCGCTTTCAGCACGCACGGAGGGTGCAGGACGTGAACGTCGTCGCGCTCTCGGCGATACCTGGCGAAGTAGAACTCGGAGGCCCGGGCATTCAAGACGACCGCGCCCTCGTCGCTCGGCTCGAGCTCTGCGTAGGCGAGCGCCTCGACCGAGGGAACTCCTCGCAGTTTCGCTCCCATACCACGCGCGAGCCCGAGGGCGGTCGCGATTCCGACGCGAAGGCCGGTGTAGCTGCCGGGGCCTGTTCCCACGACGATCGCGTCGCAGCCGATCGTTTCCGCGGAATCCGCGTCCGCCCGTTCGAACAGTTCCGCGATCGCGGGAAGGAGATCGCTCGCGTGGGCCTTCGCTCGCTCCAGCGTGATCTCGTGTCGCCGGCCGTCCGCGCCGTGCAACGCGACCGAGCCGCGACGGCTGGACGTTTCGATCGCCAGCACCGTGCCGTGCTCGTCCGCGCCCATCCCGTCAGGTCCCGATGCTCTCGACGATGAGCTCGGCCAGCGATTTGGCCTGCGTCCGGATCCACTCCTCGTCGGGACCTTCCACCATCACCCGGGCGAGCGGCTCCGTCCCCGAGTACCGCAGCAGCACGCGGCCGTCGTCGCCGAGCTGCTCCTCGATCCGCGTGACCGCCTCCACCACCGGGGGAATGCCCGCCAGGTCGGGTTTGCTGGTCACCGCGACGTTGATCAGGACCTGGGGGAAGGGCTCGTAGAGGGCGGCCAGCTCGGAGAGCCGCGCTCCGCTCTCGCGCAGGACCTTCAGGACCCGGAGGGCCGTGTAGGTGCCGTCTCCGATGTAGTGGTTGTCGGATCCGAAGACGATGTGTCCCGACTGCTCGCCGCCGAGCGAGAGCTCCTCGCGCCGCAGCGCCTCCACCACCCGGCGGTCGCCGACGCCCACCGTGAGGACCTCGACACCGAGCTCGCGGAGCGCGCGGTGGAGCCCGCGGTTCGACATGACGGTCGCCACGATCTTCGAGCCGGAGAGCGCATCGCGCTCCGCGGCGTGCTTCGCGAGCAGGATCAGGATCGCGTCTCCGTGGACGATCGCCCCGTTCTCGTCGACGAGGATGCAGCGGTCGCCGTCTCCGTCCAGGGCGATGCCCAGGTCCGCGGAGCTCGACCGCACGGCCTCCTGCAAGGCGGCGGGTTGTGTCGAGCCGCACTCCTGGTTGATGTTGTCTCCGTCGGGAGCACAGGCGATCGGGATCACGCGGGCCCCCAGCCGACCGAGCACGCGGGGAGCGATGCGGCTGCCTCCCCCGTTCGCGCAGTCGAGCGCGATCACCATGCCGTCGAGGGCCATGCCGTCCGTGGAGTCGATCAGGTACGAGAGGTACGCGTCCTCCAGCTCGATCTCCGGCTTCGGGGGAGGACCCTCGGCGATGGGCGTCGGGTCGGCCAGCAACCGCTCCTCGATCAGGAGCTCGACCTCGTCGGCGAGCTTGCTCCCGTCGCCTCCGAAGACCTTGATCCCGTTGTCCTCCGCGGGGTTGTGAGACGCGCTGATCATCGCGGTCACGCCGAAGCCGCGCAGCCGTCCGAGCAACGCCAGCCCCGGAGTCGTGATCAGGCCGACGGTCGTGACCTCGAATCCCGTCGAGGCGAGGCCGCGGGCGAGCGCCGCCTCCAGCCTCGGTCCCGATCGACGGCCGTCGTGACCCGCGAGCGCGCGCCGGTCCTCGACGGCAGGCTCGCTCCGCTCCCGCTTGACCTCGCCAATCGCGCGGCCGAGCGCGGAGACCGCGTCGGTCGTGAGCCAGCCCTCGCCGTAGCGTCCGCGGATCCCGTCCGTGCCGAAGATCCGCTCGTGTTTCTCGCCCACGCTCATGGTCGACCTCCGTCGGTCGGCGCGTCGTCGTCGCCCGGGCCCTCGGCCGGTTCGACCGTGTTCTCCTCGAGGAGAATCTCCGTCTCGCTGTCGAGCCGCACCTCGACCGGCGCCCTCTCCTCCGTGTCGCTCCACGTGATGTCCAGGGAGTGCAGGAGCTCCTCCGGATCCCGGCGCCAGGTCCAGCGCACGGGCACCGTCTGCCCCTCGCCCTCGGGAGGCAGGTCGGAGAGATCGACGAAGACCCGCAGGTTGTCCTCCACGAAGCCACGGATCATCCCGGACCTCTCCACGAAGCTCCCCGAGCCCGGATCCCAACCGACGGGGATCAGGCCGGAGGTCAGGATCGTGAAGCGAGCGATCTGGCCGTGGGCCGGTAGTCGCCAGCGCCCCAGCTCGTCGTTGAGTCCGGGGCGCAGATCGACGAGAGCGATCTCCTTCTCCACCGTGCCCAGCTCCCGGTTCGCGGGATGGATGGGGACGATCACCTCGACCGGAGGCTCGCCGACCAGCGAGAAACGGTCCTCGATGAGGCGGGAGTCGAGCTGGGCTCGTTTCGTGAGCGTGGTCCGGTCGTCCGGGGACAGGACGATGGACTGGAGCTTGAGGGGGAGCGCGTCCGTGTCGAGCTGTACGAGCAGGGACTGCGGCCCCTCGATGCGCACCTTGGCCGAGGGAGAGAAGGTCACGTCATCGGCGAACGCCTCGTAGTGGTCGTCGATATCGTCGTCGTCGATATCGATGGACTTCGGCTTCAGGGTGAACTCCGCCTCCCCGAACTCCTCGATGCGGAGCTCCGGCGGCACCTCGGCGTACCAGCGGTAGGAGATCCCCACCACCCGGTTCTCCCAGCTCACCTCGTCGAGGTCGAGGAAGCCGCCCGTCCAGTCGGGCGATCGGATCTCCAGCACGCCGCGCAGGGTCACGCCGACCTCGTCGATCTGACCTCGACTTCCCTCGACCTCGACCTCGAAGCGATCCTGGGGGGAGGGGGACACCTGGACCTGGTTCTCCCGGGGCAGGACGACGAGGAGCTCGCCGTCCGCCGGCTGCCTCCGTTGCGTGGGGCTCTGGGCGACGATACGAACGCGATAGGTCTCCGTCTCCCGGATGTCCCGGTGGGCGACGTACAGCACCCCGAAGGCCAGCAGCACCGATCCCGCGAGCCAGAGCAGGTCGCGCCTCCACGCCGCGAAGGACGAGGGGACGACCCTTCGGCGGACGGGATCCGCGCCGGTCTCGCGGCCCCGGAGGATCGCCCGCACCTCGTCCTCGAGGGTGTCGGGGGCGATGCTCGTGGAGATGCGCCCCTCGCGGGCGACCGAGATCCTCCCCGTCTCCTCGGAGACCACGAGCACGACCGCGTCCGTGTCCTCCGTCAATCCCATGGCCGCGCGGTGGCGCGTTCCCATCGAGGGATCGATGTCCGCCTCCTGGGGAAGGGGGAAGAAGCACCCCGCGGCGGCGACGCGGTCCTTGCGGATGACCACCGCCCCGTCGTGGAGGGCCGTTCCCGGGTGGAACAGGCTCTCGATGAGCCGTCCGTTCACCTCGCTGTCGATGGGCGTTCCCTCCTCGATGTAGTTGTGGAGGGACGTCTCCCGCTCGAAGGCGATCAGGGCGCCGACCCGCCGGGAGGCCATGGCCTGGGAGGCGCGGACCACGCGGGCCACGGTGTCTCGACCGGACGCCTTCATCAGGCGGCCGAGGAAGGAGTGCTCGCCGAGCTGGGCGATGCCGCGGCGGAGCTCCGGCTGGAAGACGATGGCCAGGGCCACCATGATGAATCCGGTGGAGACCTCGAGGAGGTGCTTGAGCTCCTCGAGCTCCAGGAGCTCCGACAGCCCCCACAGCCCCACGACCCCCAGGAGCACGGTCACGAGGAGCCCCCGGATCAGACGATTCCCCCGCGTCGTGCGCACGAAGCGCAGGAACAGGTGGATCCCCGCGGAGAGGATCAGGACCTGTAACGCCCAGGCGAGGATGCGCATGTCGGATTCAGGGTCGTCGTTGGGGAGGGATTGCCCTTCGCTCGTCGGCCAGGGCGGCCGCGACCCGGATCACGGGGGACGTCGAGCGCGCGTCGTGCACCCGGAGGATCTCCGCGCCGAGGAAAGCGCCGAGGGCGACGGCCGCGGCCGTCTCTCCGATCCGCTCGTCGGGCCTCTCCGTCCCGGACAGGGCGCCCAGGAACGACTTGCGGGACATACCCAGGAGTATCGGCCGGCCGAGCGAGCGGAGTTCGGGCAAACCGCGGATCAGCGCGAGGTTGTCCTCCAGCCGCTTCCCGAAGCCGATTCCCGGGTCGACTATGATCTTAGAGGTCGGGATTCCGCGGTTCAAACACGCGGCCCCTCGCTCGCGAAGATGGGCGAGAACCTCGCGCACGACGTCGCGGTACGAAGGGCTCTCCTGCATGTCCCGGGGTCGGCCGAGCATGTGCATGAGGACCAGCTCGCAGCCCCGCTCGGCCACGAGCTCCAGCATCCCGGGATCGAAGCGGCCCGCGCTGACGTCGTTGACGAGGTCGGCTCCGGCGTCCAGGGCCCCGCGCGCCACGCCGCTCTTGGTCGTGTCGATGCTGATGGGCACGGTGGTCCGCGCGCGGAGGCCCTCCACGACCGGGATCACCCGGCGCAGTTCCTCCGCCTCCTCGACGCCCGCCGAGCCCGGCCGCGTGGACTCGCCGCCGACGTCGAGCAGGTCCGCGCCCTCGTCCACGAGCTTCAGCCCCTGCTCCACCGCCCGCGAGGGATCCAGGAACCGGCCCCCGTCGGAGAAGCTGTCCGGGGTGACGTTGACGATCCCCATGAGCCGCGGCGGCCGGAGGGGGGCCGTCGCGTGGCGATGGGCGGCGAGCAGACACGAGAGCGCGGGAGAGCCCTCCGCGACCCGCTCCAGCTCGCCGGGATCACCGCGCAGCTCGGCCCACGCCTCTCCCGGCTCGGGAGCGGGGCGCGGGCGCAGCCGGAGGGAGGGCGTCGCCCCCAGGATCGATCGGGCCTCGGGATCGAGGGCGTCGTCGCGGAAGACGACCTCCACGGCCTCGCGGCTTCCGCTCGACGGGCCGCGTCCCGCGAGGAGCGCGCGGGCCTCGAGCCGTCGCGCCCGCTCGCCGAAGACCGGGTCCGCCTCGAGCACCTCCGGGGAGGAACGGTCGGATCGCGGCGACTTCCGCGACGCCGTCTCACCCCCTCCGCGGTTCATCGGTCGGGGCTACGCCGGTGACAGGCCGGGGCTTCCGGGGAGCTCTTCGGCGCGGCCTTCCTCCGCCGGCTGCTCTCCCTCCGTGACCGACTCCCCCTCGCGGGAGGCGGGATTCTCGCGCGCATCGGGCTTGCGAGACCGCATGGCCTCCATCGACTCGCCCTCGAGGATGCCGGCGATCTCGTCGCCGGTGACCGTCTCGTACTCGAGCAGGGCCTGGGCGAGCTGCTCCACGGATTCGCGGTGCTCGGAGATGATCCTCTCGGCCACCTGGTAGGCCTCGCGGACGATGCGGCGGACCTCCTCGTCGATCTCCCGGGCGGTCTCCTCCGAGTGCAGCTTGCCCCGCATGAGCTCCGTGCCCAGGAAGTCCGATCCCTGCCGCTCGGCGTAGTTGATCGGCCCGATGGCGTCGCTCATGCCGAGCTCGGTCACCATCGCCCGGGCCAGGTCGGTGGCCCGGCGGATGTCGTCCGATGCGCCTGCGGAGATGTCGCCGCAGAAGAACGACTCCGCGACCCGTCCGCCGAATGCCATCGCGAGCTGTCCGAGCAGCCGGATCCTCTGCAGGTGGTAGCTCTCGTGATCGGGGAGCACCATCGTCGCGCCGAGCGCGCGCCCCCGCGGGACGATCGTGACCTTGTGCGGCTCGTCGGTCTCGGGGAGCACCGAAGCCACCACGGCGTGTCCCGCCTCGTGGTAGGCCGTGATCTTGCGATCCTCCTCCTCGAGCTTGCGGGACTTCTTCTGTCGACCGTATCGGACCTTGTCCCTCGACTCCTCGAGGTCCTGGAGGCACACCTCCTCTCGCTTGTCGAGCACCGCCATGATCGCGGCCTCGTTGATGATCGCCGCGAGATCGGCTCCGGAGTAGCCGGGCGTCGACTTCGCCAGCACTCCGAGGTCCACGTTCGGGTCGCTCTTCACGCGCTTCAGGTGAACCGCGAGGATCGCGCGTCGCTCTTCGAGGTCCGGGAGGTCGATCGCCACCTCGCGGTCGAAGCGACCCGGACGCAGGAGCGCGGGATCGAGCACGTCGGGCCGGTTGGTGGCCGCGACGACGATGATGCCCTCGTCCGTGGTGAAGCCGTCCATCTCGACGAGGATCGCGTTGAGCGTCTGCTCGCGCTCGTCGTGGCCGCCTCCCATGCCGCTTCCACGCCGGCGCCCCACGGCGTCGATCTCGTCGAGGAAGATGATGCACGGGCTGCTGTCGCGGGCCTGCTTGAAGAGATCGCGCACCCGGCTCGCGCCCACGCCGACGAACATCTCCACGAAGTCGGAGCCGGAGATCGAGAAGAAGGGCACCTCCGCCTCCCCGGCGATCGCCTTGGCGAGCAGGGTCTTGCCGCAGCCGGGCGCGCCGACGAGCATTACGCCCCGGGGGATCCGCCCCCCGATGCGGGAGAACCGGGTGGGGTTCTTGAGGAACTCGACGATCTCCCGGACCTCCGCCTTCGCCTCCTCGGCTCCCGCGACGTCGTCGAAGGTGACGTTCGTGTGGCTCTCCTTCTGATAGAGCCGCGCGCGCGAGCGCCCGAAGGACATGACGCCTCCCGCGCCGCCCTGCGACCGCATCTGGCGCATGAAGAAGAGGATGACGATGAAGATCAGGATCCACGGCCCGAGGTAGAGGAAGAACCAGCCGAGCATCGACGTGTTGTCCTCCCACTTCGTTCCGCCCGAGAGGTCGAACTCGTGGACCGCGGTCTTACCCCCGGCCGCGTTGAAGGCGCCCAGGACCTGCGGGGCGCCGATGCTCTCCCCGAGCCGGACGTCGAAGTGGAGGCAGCCCGCCCGGGAGGGCGGACAGTAGCCGTCCGGAGGGTCGGAGCCCGTTGCCGGCGCTCCGTGGCTCATGACCGCGACGAGGAGCTTCTCCGTACGCTGGGGCTCGGAGGGGGGGGGCGCGGAGACCGCGGCCTCCTCCGCCTCGCCTTCGGGGTCCTCCTCCGCGGAGGCGGTCGGGGACTCCTTCGACTCCGGCTTCGTGAACGCGATGAGATACCGGGCATCGTGGGGCTCGAAGACGCCGCGGTCGATGTTCTCGAGCAGGTCCTCGGCGGTGATCGGATCGTAGTCGACGATGCTCTTGAGCCGGCGGACCTCCTCCTCGTTGACCGCCACGTCCGCGTAGCGCACCTCGAACTCCGTCTCCCCCTTGCCGTCCTTGTTGTACAGCCCCTCGATCAGGTTCGTCTTCTGGTCGTTTCCGCGCAGGCTCTGCTCGATGATCCGACCGCGGTGGAGGTACCACCAGTACTCGTCCTGGGTGAGACTGTCCGGGGGCGAGAGCTTGTTGTTGCCCACGAACATGAGCACGACCACCAGGACCAGCAGGACCATCAGGAAGGACCCGAAGGACCTGGATCGGCGGCTCTTCTCGGGATCGGGCTGGACGTTGTCGGGCATGGGCTTCTTATCGTCTGCCGAAGCGGTTCTCTGCAGGGGGCAACCGGCCCCTTTCACCCTAACTTAAGTGGGGGGTCGATCGCCCCGAACGGGGCGTTCTCCCGGGCAGAAGTACGCGGCCGGACCTACTCCGTTCCGGCTTCCGGATTCATCTCCCCCTCCGGGTCCTCCATACGAGGTCGGAAGAGGTCGAGGACCAGGGTTTCGGCCAGATTCCGCAGGGCCCGATCGCGGGCCGCGGCCTCGGCGTCGGGATCGCCGAGGACGTAGCCGCTCCAGATGTGCGCCTGGACCGTGGGACGCACGATTCTGCCCGTCGTTCGCTCCACGAGCTCGCCGCTGATCACGATCCGCACCCCGCTCTCCAGGAGCACGTGCTCGGGGCTGCGAATTCCTCCTCGCCGACGGTATTCGATGATGCGGCCCCGCACGACGAGGTCGGCGTCGCCCGTGGAGACGAGGGGGGCGTCCACGAGATCCGCCACCGCTCTCGAGAGCTCGTCGTGCAGGAGCGGCTCGAGGTTTCGTTCGAGGAGGCCCTCCCCCGTGGCGAAGATCTCCACGCCCACCGAGCTCGCGCCCTCCGGCGGGAGCAGCCCCGTGTGCCAGCCGCAGGCGCCCGCGAGGACGAGGCAGACGATCGCTCCGATCCGGCTCGCGACGCCGCGGATCGAGCGCGCGAGGAAGGCGTTCGGGCGCGTCACTCGCCCCCTCCCTCCTCCGACGGCTCGGGCTCCCGCGCGGGCGGCAGCGAGTCCAGGAGGGCGCGAGCCTCCGCCGCTTCCTTCTCCGCCCCGGCCTCCGTCGCCTCCTCGAGCGCGCGCTCCGCGTGCATGCGGGCCCCGAAGGTGTTGTCGATCCGCTCGCCGTAGCGGGCGAGGATGAGGTCGCTCGAGGCCAGCCGTCGCAGGCACTCCGCGCGCACGCCGTGCACCCATCCCTCGAGCTCGTGCCCGGGGTGTCGCGCCAGCCATTGCTCGACCTCCCGCTTCGCCCGCAGCATCTCGCCCCGGTCGTAGCTGTCTCTCTTCAGCCGCTTCAACCTCAGGTACGGCAGGCGCGCCTCGGCCGCGGTCGCGAAGGGGCTCTCGGAGTGGTAGTAGAGCAGGTCCTCGTTGCGCTCGATGGCGAGATCCAGATCGCGTCGCTCCTCGTAGATGCGCGCCAGCTCGGCGTAGGCCTCGTCGCAGCGGGACTCGAACGGGTAGTCCATGACCAGGAGCTCGAGGGCGGCCATCCCGCGGGACTCGTAGCGGCGGATGAGCAGGTAGCGCCGGTCGTCCCGGGCGAGCGAGAGCCCGGCCCGAGCCAGCACGTCTCCGGCAAGGGCACGCTCGGAGTGGTTCGGGATCTCGTCCTCCACCTTCTTGATCATCTTGTAGCAGTCGATGCGGCTCCCCTCCTCCAGCATGCGCTCGGCCGCCGCCACGCCGACCCGGGCCCGCAGGCTCGGGGCGAGCTCGAGGCGGAACAGGCGCCGCAGATCTCCCGAGTCGCATCCCGACTCCGGGGCCAGTAGATGTAGCACCGCCTCCGCGAGCAGAGACTCCATGCGTCGCCGGCTCTCGGGGGAGATCCCCTGGAGCTCCCGGACCGGCAGCAGGCGGTCGATCGCCGTCTCGTATTCTCCCGCCGCGACCTCCTCCCCGGCGAGCTCCAGGTGCCGGTCCACCGTCTCCCACTCGACGTTTCCGGGATCCTCGGAATCCCCCAGACCGAGGGCGCCGCATCCGGCGAGGACTGGGAGGAGGACGGCGGCGAGCGCGAGAGGGGAGAGGTTTCGCATCATCGAGGATCGGGTGAGCCCGGGCCGCGAGGCGTCGGGCCGGGTGGGGAGGATGCCGGGGTTCGCGAGGACTTCCGCGCCCCGCCGCGGCGTCTCGTCCGCGGGCGGGTCTCGAGATGATATTCGAGGAAGCCCTCGGTGAAACTCCGGACCTCCTCCCTCACCGGCGGATCGATGCGAATCCGGGCGAGAGAGGCCGCGGGGACCTCCATCAGGCTGCGGGCGATCCGCAGGGTTCCGACCGGCCGCTTTTCCACGTGGCGGCCACTTCCGCGGGCCTCCTCGGCGCAGCGGGGACACAGCCGGCCCCCCGCGCCCCGCGAGAAGGGGACGAGCCCGGTCGTCCGGGCCCCGTGTGAGGAGCGCTCCTCGAGATCGCGCCCGCAGGCCGCGCAGGACGTGAGGGCCGGGGTGAGGCCCATGCAGGCCAGGAAGCGCAGGTCGAAGGCGGTCACCGCCAGCTCGGGATCGGTCCTGCCCTCGTCCAGCACGTCCAGCGTCTCCTCCGCCAGCTCGTAGAGCGGCCGATCCGCCTCGCCCTCGCGCCCCCCCAGGCCGGCGAGCTCCAGCACGGAGAGCCCCGCGCGGTAGCGGCCGAGGTCCTTCGTGATTCCCCGCCGGCGGATCCTCACGCTCCCCCCCGTCAGGAGGCCGATGTCGGAGAGGCGCTGCCTCCGCCACTCGAGGTCGAGGGTGTCGAAGAGGTCCAGTACCCCGCAGTAGCCCGACCTCGGACGATAGGCGCCCTTGGCGAGCAGCGTCAGGCGCCCGTGGGACGGCGTCAGGACGTGGACCACGAGGGAGGACTCGCCGTAGGGGAAGCGCCGGAGCACGAGCGCGCGGCCGTCGGACGGGGGCCTCGCCCCCTCTCCTCCTCGGGAGGACTTCACCGTTGCTTCTGCGGCTCGGCGAGCCGGACGTGCACGACCAGCACGCGGCGGTCGCTGGCCTCGGCGACCTTGTACTCCACGTCGGCGTGCCGGAAGGACTCCCCCCGCTTGGGGAATCGTCCCAGCTCCGCGAGCACGAAGCCGGCGAGGGTCTCGAAGTCCTCCTCCTCGGGAAGGTCGAGGCCCAGCTCCTCGTTGACGTCCGAGACGTGAACCCCCCCCTGGACCTCGTAGTCGCCGTCGGGGAGTCGTCGCACCGGCTCCGGCGTGGCCTCGTCGAGGTCCTCGGGAATCTCCCCGACGAGCTCGGTCAGGATGTCTCCCATGGTGACGATGCCCGCCGTGCCGCCGTACTCGTCGAGGACCACCGCCATCTTCTGGCGATTGCGCCGGAACTCCGCGAGCAGCTCGGAGACCAGCTTCGTCTCGGGGACGAAGGTCACCGGCCGCATGAGATCGCGAAGAGAGGCCTGGTCGAGCTCGCCCGTGGCCACGAGCTGGATGATCTCGCGGGCGTAGGCGATCCCGATGATCGTGTCCAGGTTCTCCTCGTAGATCGGGATTCGCGTGTGTCCGCAGTCGGCGATCATCCGGATGCACTCCTCGATGCCCGCCTCGGCCTCCATGGCCCGGAGCTCGGTGCGCGGGGTCATCACCTCCGCCACGTCGACGTCGTAGAACTCGACGACGTTCTCGATGATCTCCCGCTCGGACTCCTGCAATCCCTCGGCGCGCTCGGAGTCCTCGACCACGTCGCGGATGTCCTCGACGATCTGGCGGGCGGAACGCGGTCGCTCGGGGATGCCGAACATGCGCATCGTCCCCCGCCGGGTGGCCTCCAGGCCGTAGATCACCGCGGCCAGGGGCGCCTGCAGTCGGGCGAAGTTCGGGAGCACCCTCCGCAGGAGCGCGTCCGAACGCTCCCCACGAAGGGCGGCGGGCAGGACCTCGCTCGCGAACACGAGCAGGGGAACCGACACCGCGAGGGCGATCACCAGGGAGGTGACGCCCAGGGAGTCCTCACCGAGGCCCGCGAGGACGAGGACGATGAACAGGATCTGGCAGGTGATCTCCAGGATGCTCGCGCTGGTCGCGAGGTTCTCCGCCCGGGCCAGGTGCGGAGCGAGCCGCTTCCTCTCCCTCTCCGTGCGCACCCGCTCGAGGACCCGGGCGGTCACCGAGTGCAGGAGGGCGCTGCGCAGGACGGCGAAGAACCCCGTCAGGAGCAGGGCCACGCTGGCGAGCGCGAGGATCTCGTACTCGCCCAGCGGAATCCGGGGTCGTGGAACGGCGGCCAGGGCGAGGACCGCGCAAGGTGGGACGTTCAAACGAGAGAGATTCCGGGGTTGATGAGGCGAGGGACCCGACGGTCCGGTGACCGCGAGAGCTCGCGGCGGGGCCGGGACCTGGCTCCATGATAACGCCCGACCCGGGCAATCCCCGTCAGCGAATCCCTCGCCTCCTCTGTCGGCATGATCCCCCGGCGAGTGGAGCCCCGCCTCCTCCTGCCGGTGCGCTTCCGCACACCGCCCTTTCGGGATGTCCCCCGGGCGGCGTGCGCTTGCGCTCCAAACCCCCGGCGCGGGCACGAGTCGCGTTGAGCCGGATCCGCGCTCGAGGCGGTCGCTCTCCTTGAGGTTTCCAGGAGGGACGCCGCCTAATCCCTTGCTACGCAAGGGATTTCGGGTGTCCGCCGCGAGTAACGGCCGGGTTGGAACACCCTGTGAAAGGACAGTGGGCATGAGGTTGCACCCCTGCCTGCCCGCTCCGGCGGTCCCGTCGAAGCCGGCCCCCTCGGCCTCCCCCTCCTCCCTCCTGTCGAGCTGGCCCGAGGTCGAACGGGCCCTCGAGGAGCGCGGGACCCGCATCGAGGAGCTTCGGGGCGAGGTGGACGAGGGATTCCAGAACCGACTCGGGACTCGCCTGATGGCCCTCTACCGGGACACGCGCTCTCCCGAGTGCTTCGAGGCCCTGTACACCCTCGCCGGCCCCGCGGTCCTGCAGTGGATCCGGGGGCTCCTGCACCGAGGGCTCGGCCACCTGGATCCCTTCGAGATCCTCCAGGACACCTTCGTCAACGTGTATCGCTACCCCAGCGCCTTTCGCGCGGAGCACCCGGGCAGCTTCCGGGTCTGGGTGCGCACGATCGCCGGGAACATCGTGCGACGGGCGAGCAAGCGTCGGCCCCGCCTCTCCTTCCAGGAGATGCCCGAGGGGCTCCAGGAGCCCGAGGACCTCACGGAGAATCCCGAACGCCGGATCGAGTCGCACGAGCAGAAGCGCTTGCTCGGCTCGGCCTGGATCCTCTTCCTGAACCTCTACGCCCGGGCGTGGGACCAGCTCTCCCAGCGCGACCGCCGGACGCTGCACCTCGTCGAGGTCGAGGGGCTCACCTACGAGGAAGCGGGTCGCATCCTGGGCGTGGGACGCTCGAACATGAAGATGATCGTGTTCCGCTCGCGCAAGCGCATCGCCCGGCACATGCGATCGTTCCTCAGCCGCCAGCGGATGCGCATGCAGCGGTCGGGAGCGGCGTAGGGACCGGGTCCTCTTTCCCTCCCGGTCCGTACGATAGACTGCCGTCGAAGCCATGGCAGAGGACCGTCAACCGATCGATCTCCTCGTGCGGGGCGCCGCCGAGCTGGTGACCACGCGCGGGAGCGCGAAGCGCGGGGGGAAGGCCCTCGGCGAGATCGACGTGATCGCGGGGGGCGCGGTGGCCGTACAAGGAGACCGCATCGTCGCGGTGGGGGAGGAGCGGGACGTCTCGGCGCGGTTCGCGCCGGCGGAGGTACTCGACGCGAAGGGGGGCCTCGTCCTGCCGGGACTCGTGGATTGCCACACGCACCCCGTGTTCGCGGGAACGCGCGAGCTCGAGTTCGAGATGCGCACGCGCGGAGCGAGCTACGTGGAGATCTCCGAGGCGGGCGGCGGCATCGTCTCCAGCGTGCGCGGTGTGCGCGAGGCGTCGAAGGAGCAGTTGCTCGCCCTCCTGCTCTCGCGCCTGGATCGCTTCCTGCGGCTCGGCACGACCACCGTGGAGGCGAAGACCGGCTACGGCCTGTCGGTCGACGACGAGCTGAAGTGCCTGGAGGTGATCGACGAGGCGAATCGCCTGCACCCGGTCGATCTGGTCCCCACCTGTCTGGGCGCGCACGACTTCCCTCCCGAGTATCGCGACGATCGCGAGGGTTACGTCGAGCTCGTCGTGGAGGAGATGCTGCCCCGCGTGGCCGAGAGCGGGCTCGCTCGCTACTTCGACATCTTCACCGAGAGCCACGTGTTCGACATCGCCGACTCCCGCCGCATCCTCTCCCGGGCGGTGGAGCTGGGGCTGGGTCTGCGGATGCACGTGGATCAGCTCACACCGCTGGGGGGCGCGGAGCTCGCGGCGGAGCTCGGTGCCGCCACCGCGGACCACCTCGAGTTCGTGAGCGACGAGGGGATCGCGGCGATGGAGGCGGCGGGGGTGATCCCCGTGCTCTGTCCCCTGGTTCCGCTCTACCTTCGTGTGGAGAAGGAGACCCCGGCGCGACGGATGATCGAGGCCGGTCTCGCCCCCGCCCTGTCCACGGACTTCAACCCCGGGAGCTGCTACACCCAGAGCATGCACGAGGTCCTGACGTGGGGCGCCCTGCGCTACTCCATGACCGCGGAGGAGTGCGTCACCGCCGCCACCCTGAATCCCGCGTGCTCCCTCGATCTCGGCGAGGACCGGGGCACCTGCGAGACGGGCAAGCGCGCGGATCTGGTCGTCCTCGACCTCCCGAACCACCTCCACCTGGGCTACGAGCTCGGGTGGAACCCCGTCCGCGCCGTCGTGAAGTCGGGAAAGGTCGTGCACGCGGAGGCGTAACCGGGTCGATTCCCCGGCCCTATAGTGGAGGTATGAGCAGGCACGGACGCATCGGTGTCCTCGGGGTTCCGGGGAGGATCCTCGGGCTCGGCCTCCTCCTGATCGGGGCCGCATCCGGTCTGCCGGTCCAGGACGAGGAGCCCGAGGCGCCCTTCGTGCGCTGCACGAAGTGCCAGAACCTCGGGGCGAAGCCCTGCCGCGAGCACGCCCGGGCCGACTGCCAGCTGGAGGACAACGTCCTCTACTGCAGCCACGTCGCGGGCTGCGAGGGCTGCGGGGGCACGGGGTGGCTCGACTGCGCCGACTGCGAGAACGAGGCCTGCGAGGAGCGCCTCGCCGAGAAGCGCGCGGGAGTTCCCGCCCTGCGCGAGGAGCTCGCGAAGCTCGACGAGGAGATGAAGAGGCCCCTGCGGGTGGCCGCCTCGGAGCACTTCGTCCTCGTGTGCGAGGTCGAAGGCCTGAAGGTCGAGAAGCGGCCGCTGAGCTCCCACCAGGTGCTCCACCTGTACGTCGACCGCCTGGAGAGGCTCTTCGCCGACTACCTGGAGATCCTCGGTGCGGAGGAGTCCGAGTTCAAACAGAGGGTCCGCGTGATGATGTGGTCGAATCCCCGGGACCACAAGGAAGGCTCCATGCGCTTCTGCGGATGCACGGGGGACACCGGGGTCAAGCTGCTCGGGCTCGATCCCACCTACAGCGTCCCCGTCCTGAAGCAGTACTTCAAGAACGACGAGACGCTCCACCGCAACGTCGTCCACTGCACGGTCCACCTGCTCCTCTCGCATCAGCGGCCCATGAACTGGATCGGCAACAAGAAGGGCGGATGGGCCGATGCCGGTCTTGCCCACTGGTTCGAGGAGCGCTACTGGGGCAAGTGCGACAACTTCTGCTACCAGGAGGTCGACACCAAGGGCGGATACAAGGGCGGCAAGTGGAAGCCCGCCGTCCGCAAGCTGGTGGCCCTGGGCAAGGCCTCCTCCCTCGGGCAGCTCTTCCAGCAGAACACGACGACCCTGACGATGGAGCAGCACGCCATCTGCTTCTCGCTCGTCGACCACCTGATGGCGCAGGATCCCGAGGATCTGAATCGCGTACTGCGACGTCTGCGCGGCAAGGTCCCGACGCGAGACGCGATCAAGGAGGTGTACGGGCTCACGGTGCCCGCTCTGGAGGAGCAGTGGCGACAATGGGTGCTCTCGACCTATCCCGCGCGATGATCGGGAACGTCCTCTCCGCCGCGGGAGCCGCGCTCCTGCTCGCCGCGGCCGCCGCCGCGCAGAACGCCTGGCCCGTCCAGCCGGAGCAGCGCCTCCACGTGAAGGTCGTGCGCGCCGAACGGACGGCGCGGTTCTTCCAGACCTGGACGGAAGCGGACGATGCGCACCGAACCCGGGCCACGGCATTCCTGGAATCCGAGCGCAGCTCCGGCGCTCCCGAGGGACGACGTCCGACGCTCGAGACGATCGCGATGGCGACTCGCGTCCTGCGCGGCGCGGATCCCGACGAAGTGCGCGCCGACGAGCTGCAGCGCTTCGTCGATTCCCTGGACCTCCAGACGAGCCCGGGGGCCTTCGACCATCACACCGAGGGCCGGGGCGAGCCGATCACGGTCCGGTTCTACCGGCTGACCGAGAGCGTCTTCCGCAAGGACGTGACGCTCGGCCTTCGGTGGATCGGCACCGACGGAACCGAGCTCCCCGCGCGCACCGAGCCCATCGGCGCCCGGCACTTCGACACGCCCGGCGGCCTGATGTACGTCCGTTCCCCCCTCTCCGAGGAGGGAGCGTGGTGGCGCCTGGTGCCCACGGTGGAGCGCGACGGGCATCGCGCCGAGGGAGTTGGCATCCACGTGCAGTGCTGCTCGGATCGCCGGCGGCGCGAGCTGCGAGAGGACGGGGGCGCGAACGGGCGGGAGACGTCTGATCTCCTCGACAAGGGGATGCGTGCGGCCGGCCCCGTCCTCGGGGGGCATCCGCTCCTGGGCGCCTTCCCCACCTTGCATGCCGAGCTGCCCCCCGCCGTCCACCTCGTCGATCCCGAGGCCCTCGAGGCGCACGAGCGCGCGCTCTCCGACCTGCGCCTCCGGTGGGTCGCGGGCGGGGAGCGCACCGGATCCCCTCCCGCGGAGAGGGGGCGACTCGTCCTGCTGTTCATCGCCCCCGTCGGGGAGTGCGCGGAGTCCCTCTTCTTCGGCCCCGTCGGTGATGCATGGGCGGAATTCGCCCGGGAGCGCGACGCCGTCCTGTGCTCCGTGGAACTCGAGCCGAAGCAAGGAGCCGCCCTCGTGGAGCTGATCGAGAGGTGGAAGGGCGACGTTACGGCCGAGCCCGCTGACGAGGTGATCGTCGTGGCGAGGGGGGACGCCGTGGCTCTCCTCCATCCGGCTCTTTCCGGTCGCGAGGTGCCGGTCGACGGCTACGTGCTGTGCACGGAGCGCTCCGGACCCGGTCGCGCACTTCCGCCCGCGCCGACTCTCCTGATCACCGGCGCCCCGCTGGCCGACGGGCAGCGCGCGGACCTGACCGTCTCGCTGGACCCGAGCCCCGTCTTCCTTCGCGAGCTCACCCTCCCCGAGCGCATCGCTTCCTGGCTCGAGACGCGGAAGGGACACTGAGCCGCGTACGAGGAGAAGGCCCCGCGGTAGCCAACCGCGAGGCCTTCGAGAGAGGGAGCTCTCAAACCCCCTGCCGTCAAGCTCCCTCGAGTCGCCGAGCTCAGGGATGCCGGCGGTCCCGGGAGGAGCGGGGCCGCCCGAGCATGCTCAGCGGCGTACGCCCCAACCCGTTCGCCAGTACCCCGGCCTCCAGACGCGGACCCGTTGCATCTCGTAGTGCCCCGGGTGGTAGACGTCCCTCCAGTGGCCGGGTCGGATCAGCACGCGATACGGACCCCGGCGGTAGTCGTCGCGCCACTCGTAGACGGGCTCGACCCAGATCTTCTCGGTCCAGCCGGGGACCCACACCTGCTTCATCACCAGCTCGTAGTGCCCGGGCACCCAGATGCGTCGAGGAGCGGGGCGCGGGCGAACCCGGATGCCGTGTCCGTAGCGATCGCCGTAGCCGCCGATGTGGACCGGCGCGGTGGGGCCAGGGCCGCCGGCATAGGACACCGGGCTCTTCTGGGCCGCGGCCGAGCCGCCGACGAAGAACGTGGCGGCGGTCAGAAGGAGGACAGCGATCGGGATCTTGTTCTTCATGGTCTCTTCTCCTCGGCGGTTGCGATTGCCCGTCGCGCGACGGGCACGGACACCCGGAACGAGCGAAGGCCGTGCCAGTCGAGGAATCGACGGGTCCGCGAGCCCGCCGGAGCGGAGCACCCCGCCTCGCGCGCCGTTCACGGGCGATTCGTGCCTCGTAGCACACGCTCCTCGTACAGGGAGCTTCCCGCATATGACGCTCCCCGGAGTCGCCTCGAGTGGACACGCGGAAGCGGGCGTCTCCGGAGGAGGACGCGAAACGTCAGCGGAGTGTTTCGCTACTCGACCACGTAGGTCTCGGCGGTGACGTCGACGGTGGTGAGCCCGTCGTCTCCGGTGCCCACGATCAGGACGCGCTCTCCGCCGTCGGTCGGGACGGCCCGGGCCACCTCGCGCGGGAAGATCATCTCTCCCGAAGCGGTCCACGCGGTGAGCGCGTAGGGGAGCACCTCGATCGTCTGCTCCGGAGTTCCCGTTCCCGCGTAGACGTCGACCGACGACATGCCTCCGACGACGACGAGCTTGAAGCCCGTGTCGACCAGGTTCGGGTAGGCGCGAGCATCGTTGAGGGAGGGAGCGCCGGACCAGGGATTGACTCCGGGCGTGTACCTCGCGCAGCTCGTCAGAGTCCAGAAGTTCTGGAGAATGAAGTCGGCGTCCGCTCCGCCGACGACCATCGCCGTGCCGTCAGGGAGGGTGACCTGCGCGTGATATACGCGGTCGACGCTCATCGAATCCGTCGTGGTCCACGAGGGCCCGCCGGGATCGAAGAGCCAAGCCTTGTTCGTCACCGCGGGGATCGGGATCCCGATGATCACGTCCACGATGACTCCGCCGGACACGAGCACCTGTCCGTTGCCGAGCACGGAGGCGGCGTGTCCGATGATCCCGTCCTCGCCGATCGGGAGACTGGGGACCGTGGTCCACGCGCCCCCCACGGGGTCGTAGACCTCCGCCGATTTGACCGACTGGGCGAGAGAGCCCAGCACGTCGCCCAGATCGAACAGCGAGGAGCCGCCGACCACGAGCACGCGACCGTCGGCCATGAGCGTGGCGGTGTGCTGGGTGCGAGCCTGGCTCATCGGCGTGATGGGCGTGATCGTGCCGGCGACCGGATCGTAGATGTCGCCGGTGCTCTGCACGACCTCCGTGACGTCGTATCCCGCGAGCAGGAGCACGCGACCGTCGGCCAGCAGCGTCGCGGTGTGCGTGCTGCGCGCGTGGCTGAGCACCACGGGCAGGAGCGAGAAGGTCTGCGTGTGCGGATCGTAGATCTCCAGCGTGTCCAGGGGGGTGATCCCTCCCAACCCGTCGGGCTCGTCGCCTCCCGCGACGAGGGCGGTCCCGTCTGCCAGGGGAGTGACGCTGTGTCCCTGTCGGGCGGTGATACAGGTCCCGACGGTGTGCACCGTCGTCCCCGGAAGGGCGAGGGCCGCGCCCACGCGGTTGCTAAGGGCCTCGATGGGGGGAGTGGGGGGGCCGATCGTCGCGTACTGGGCGTAGAGCACGAGCCCCTGGAACGCGACGTCTCCGGGCAGATCGTAGGTGACCGAGGCCATCCCCGTCGCCCAGCCCAGGAGTCCCGCCGAGGCGAGGTCCACCAGATCCAGTCCGATGTCGAGAACGTGCCCGCCGGGCAGGTAGGTGGGGCCGGTGGTGGTCGACGGCAGGAGCACGAAGATTCGTCCCGCCTCACCCTCGAGATGGTACGTGATCGTTCCCCCGAGAACGGCTCCATCGGCGTGGGTGAGCTTCTCCTCGGCTTCGGACGGGGCGGCGAGCAGCAGCAGGGCGAGGACGAGAACGCAGGCGGCACGGGTGGGGAGGGAAGGGGACACGGGATCCTCCGGGCGAGGTGTTGGTAGCGGTCGATCGCCGGAACGCCGTCCGGTTCGCGGGCCGGACACGTTCCGTCTCAACGAGCATAAGGCAAGCCCGCTCCAGTGGGGAGCATCTTGGTCCCGGGTGGGCCTCCGAGGGGCGGGGCGGATAGAATCCCGGGCCTCGTCGCCCCTCGCACGGAACAACCACGGTCTCGCATGCCACCGCGCCTCCTCGTCGTCCTCGCCGCCTTGCTCCTTTCGAGCGCGTGTCGCGGCCCCGCTCTGGCGACGCAACCGTGGGAGCTCGCCCGGGCGGGAACCTGGGGAGTCGGCCTGAGCCCGGCCCTGTTCACGATCTACGGCATCGACGGCGAGTTCGAGACCCGCGACTTCGTCTCGGGTGACACGCTGGTCAATCGCGACGACGGAAACATCGCGGGCCGGTTCGGCGCCGCCCTCCACGGGGAGTACTTCCTGACCGATCGCCTCGTGCTGCTCGGCGGCCTCGACTATCGGGTGTACGACATCGAGAACCTCACGCCGACGCCCGAGCTCGCGACGGAGGTCGATCGGATCGACTCGCTCCAGTACTTCGGCGCTCTCCGATACCTCTTCCCTCCCCTCGACTGCGCCCCGCGCATCCGTCCGTTCGGCCAAGCGTCCCTCGCGTGGCTGCCGGGAGTCGACGTCGGCTTCGAGGTCGACCTGTCGGAGTACGGCTCCTCCAACCTCGAGATCGAGACGCGGGGCGACGGCTACTGGGTGGGCGGAGTTGCCGGCGGGATCCTCTACCAGTGGCGCGACCACTGGGTCGTCGAGCTCGGGCTGCTCTACGAGATCCCGATCACCCCGCTCGAAGCCGACCTCGGATTCGAGATCGGCCCCTCCCACGTGCCCCTGAACGGCGAGTTCGAGCCCGCGGGCTTCGTGGGGTTCTGCGGTCTCTCCTGGTACTTCTGAGGCCCTGCAGGAGGGGGGGCGGAGCGGCGACTCGCGGACGATTCAAGTCCGCCGGCCGGGAGGCCGAAACAACGAGAGTCGCCGCCAGGCCCGAGAACTCGGACGGCCACCGCCCCCGGAGCTCCCCATGATTCCCGACGAGCCCACGACGAGTACGCAGGAACAACGCCGCTCCGCTCGCCACGTCTTCGAGGCGCCGGTGAGCATGAAGTTCGAGATCGACTCCATCGAAGGGATCTCCGACAACATCTCCCAGGTCGGGGTCATGTTCTTCACGGAGCAGCCCCTGCGGGTCACCGTCGAGATCGAGGAGGAGGGAGGAACCCGATCGTATTCCGGCCGGCTGATGCGCCTGCAGCGGCTGAACGAGACGAGCACCGGTCTCGCGATCGAATTCGACGACGCCGGCTGAGCGTGCCTGGGAGCGAGGGGCGACTCCACGATCGGCGACCGAACTTCCGTCTCGCCGGGAATAGGCGCCGGCGGCTTGCGTAGGCCCGAGGGATCCCGGTCCCCCGGGAGCTCGCCACCATGGAGTTCCGCACCGCTTACGATCCCTTCCGCGCCCTGGGCTGCGCGTGGCGGATTCTCTGGCGAGCGAAGCTCACCATGTTCCTGGGAGGCTTCCTCCTGCTGATCACGGATCCCTGGTCCGACGGCCCCGGCGGCGGAACCCACCAGCTCCAGCTCGACAAGTGCGACATGGGCAACGGTCTGTGGCCGCTCCTGCAGGGGCCTGTCGGGATCGGGCTCCTGTTGGCGCTCATCCTGATGTTCGTGGCGTTCCTCTTCCACTGCCTGTTGCGAGTGGGCTACGGGGCCGCCGTGCAGCGGGTGATGGTCACCGGGAAGGAGGACATCGCCGACCTCTTCCGTCCCCGCGGTCTCTACGGGACCATGGTGTTCGGAATGCTCCTGCACATCCTGCTCGTGGTGCTGGCTTCCGCGCCGTTCGGGCTGATCGTGTGGGGCGGATTCCTGATCGACCAGAGCATCGGCCTCGAGCTGCCCCTCGCGCTCGCGGGGGTCTGTCTCGGCGTGTGCTACTTCTTCGTCTGGATCTGGATCCTCCTGGGGCTGCTCCTGATTCCGGAGGCGATCGCGATCGAGGGGCTCGATCCGGTGAGCGCCGTCAGCCGCTCCTGGTCGCTCACCCGGGGTCACCGGCTCATGCTGTTCCTCTACGCGTTCGTCCAGGTGGTCCTCGTGGTGGCCAGCTTCTTCTGCCTCTGCTGCCTCGGGGTCTTCGTGACCTCCACCTGGAGCACGATCGCCTGGTACGAGAGCTACGTGCGTCTGACCATGCCCGAGCGCGACGGCGGGCTGTGGATCGACGCCCCCGAGCCGACCACCTCGACCTGATCCCCGGCGCTCCCTCCCCCGCGCGGTTCGACACGGTCGGCGAGGCCCACTACATTGGTGCGCCGCCATCCGTCCCATTCCTCCGCGCGCCCCCAGCCCCATGAACGCCAACGACCGACTGCTCTCCCTCTGGGCCGAGATCACGGACCTCGAATCCGCCAGCGGGATCCTGGACTGGGACCAGGAGACGAAGATGCCTCCCAAGGGCCTCGAGGGACGGGCGAAGGTGATGGCGACCCTCGCCGGCCTCTACCACGCGAAGCTCACCTCCCCCGCCCTCGCGGAGGCGATCGAGGCCGCGGCCGAGGACGCCGAGCCGGGCAGCGTCGAGGAGGCGCAGGTGCGGGAGGCGCGGCGCGTGGTGCGGCGGGCGTCCGCGATCCCCGCGGAGCTCGCGAAGGAGCGGGCGGAGGCGCAGACCCGCGGCCACGCCTCGTGGAGGGCGGCGCGGGAGAGCTCTGACTTCTCCCTGTTCGCCGGGGACCTCGCGACGCTCCTGCGCATCGTTCGCGAGGAAGGCCGGCTGATCGCGGGCGAGGACGGTCGACCCTACGACGCCCTCCTCGATCAGTTCGAGCCGGGCATCACCGAGGCCGAGCTCGTTCCCCTGTTCGAGGGGCTCTGTGCCGGCCTCTCTCCGCTGGTCCGGGCGGTAGCCGAATCCGGAGTCGTGGTAGACGAGTCTCCGGCGATGGGGAGCTTCCCCGGGGACGGGCAGCTGGCCCTGGGGCAGCGCATCGCCGAGCGGATGGGCTTCGACTTCGAAGCGGGACGCATCGACCCCGCCGCCCACCCCTTCTGCGGAGGCGCGAATCCCGACGACGTTCGCATCACCTGGCGGTTCATGGAGGACGACTTCCGCTCCGCCCTCTTCGGGATCATGCACGAGGCCGGCCATGGGCTCTACGAGCAGGGTCTGCCCCGCCGCTGGCAGCGCACTCCGATCGGCGGCGCGGCCTCCTACGGCGTCCACGAGTCCCAGTCGCGGTTGTGGGAGAACACGGTGGGCCGCAGCCGGGCCTTCTGGCAGTGGGCGCTTCCTCTCCTCCACGAGGTCTTCCCCGCGACGAGCGGCGTCACCGTCGACGCGCTGTGGCCGGCGCTGCACACGGTGAAGCCCTCTCTCATCCGTGTCGAGGCGGACGAGGGAACCTACGACCTGCACGTCGCGATCCGCTTCGAGATCGAGCGGGCGCTCTTCGCCGACGAGCTCGACGTGGACGGGCTTCCCGCGGCGTGGGACGACGCCTACGAGCGCTACCTCGGCATCCGACCGGCGAACGCGGCGGAGGGCGTGCTCCAGGACGTCCACTGGTCCATGGGCGCCTTCGGCTACTTCCCGAGCTACACGATCGGGAACCTCATCAAGGCCCAGCTCGTCGCGACCGTTCGCGAGGAGCTCGGCGACCTCGACGGGATGCTCGCGGGGGGAGAGCTCGCGCCGCTGCTCGGCTGGCTGCGGGAGAAGGTGCACGACCAAGGCGCTCGGTATCCCGCCTCCGAGCTCGTGGAGCGCGTGACCGGACGGCCGCTGTCGCCCGAGGCGCACCTCGCCGAGCGCGCGGCCGCCGCCGAGGAGGTCTACGGCGTCCGTCTCTGATTCTCCGCGCCCGCTCGGATAGGATCGGGGAATGGAGCACGAGACGGGAGCCGAGGGCACGCTCCCCGGCGAGGGGGGCGTCGAGCTGTTCTACCGCTGGCGACCGGCGGACGAGCCCCGGGAAACCCTCGTCTTCGTCCACGGGCTCGCGGAGCACACGGGGAGGCTCGACCACGTCTTCGACTCTCTCGAGGCGCGCGGCTGCTCCTGCCTCGGCTTCGACCTGCGGGGGCACGGGCGCTCGGGCGGTCGCCGGCACCACGTTCCGCGCTTCGAGGCGTACCTCGACGACCTCGATCGCGTGCTCGAGCGGGCGGACAGTCTCGCGGACGGCCCGCCGCGCTTCCTCGTCGCCCATAGCGCGGGCGGGCTGATCGCCCTCGTGCATGCCCTCGAGCGCCGCCCTCGCCTCGCGGGGATCGTGCTCTTGAGCCCGGCCCTGGCCTTCGCGCGCCGACCCTCGCGGTTCGAGCTCGTCGCCGCGCGGCTCCTGAACGTCGTGTTCCCCACCTTCCTCATGCCCTCGCGGATCCCGCTCGATCGCGTCAGCCGCGATCCCGAGGTCGAGCGCATCCTGCGCGCCGAGAATCCTGGGGGCATCCACGT
Organism: uncultured Planctomycetaceae bacterium; assembly: GCA_964428225.1. Taxonomy (GTDB): domain Bacteria; phylum Planctomycetota; class UBA1135; order UBA1135; genus JBFMCU01. The sequence continues at coordinate 14,404 of CAYRXS010000007.1, read as the reverse complement.
CTCCCCGCGCTGGTACTTCGAATGCCGCCGCGCTCAGGAGCTCGTCGCGTCGCGCATCGGGGAGCTCGCGGTGCCCCTGCTCACGCTCGCCGCGGGCACCGACGCCCTCGTCGATCCGGAGACCTCGCGGCGCCTCCACGCCGCGGCGGGTGGTGGAACCCCCGAGGACTTCGTGCTGCTGCCCGACTGCTTCCACGGGCTCTTCGACGAGCCCGAGCGGGACGAGATCCTCGCCCGCGTGGTCGAGTGGATCAGGAGAGCTCGCTGAGCGCCCGATCGACCGCACCGAGCAGCAGGTCGACGTCGGTTTTCTCGATGGCGAGCGGCGGCTTGATCTTGAGCACGTTGTGGAACGGCCCCTCCGCGCTGAGCAGGACGCCGTCCGCCTTCGCGCGCTCGATCACTCGCGCCGTCTCCTCCGGGGCGGGCTCGAGCGTCTCCCGGTCGCGCACCAGCTCGACGCCCATGAACAGCCCTCGCCCTCGCACGTCGCCGATCCAACGGTGGTCCTCGGCGAGCGCGAGGAGCTCCTCGGTGAGGTAACGCCCCAGATCCTCCGCGCGCTCGCGCAGGCCTTCCTCCTCGATCACGTCGAGCACCGCCAATCCCACCGCCATGGACACCGGGTTTCCCCCGAAGGTGTTGAAGTACTCCATGCCGTTGTCGAACGAGGCGGCGATCTCGCGGGTCGTGATCACCGCCGCGAGGGGGTGACCGTTCCCGATGGGCTTGCCGACGGTGACGACGTCCGGAACCGCATCCTGGGTCTCGAACGCCCACATGTGGCTCCCGACGCGACCCATCCCCACCTGCACCTCGTCCGCGATGCACACGCCCCCCGCCGCCCGCACGAAGCGGAAGGCCTCGCGGAGGAAGCCGTCGGGGAGCACGACCTGTCCTCCGCAGCCGAGGATGGGCTCGCACAGGAAGAACGCCGGCGCCCGACCCTCGGGGGCGAGGCGCGCGCAGAGCTCACGGACGTATTCGGCGTAGGCGCGACCGACCTCCTCGCCGGAGCCGCGGTGGGAACCGCGGTAGGAGTCGGGCATGGGGACCTTCCAGGCCCAGTCCGCGAGCCCCTGGCCTCCCGGGCCCTCGCACTTGTAGGGGCTCAGGTCGACCAGGGTCTGCGTGTTGCCGTGGTACGCGCCGTCCACGACCACCGCGTTCCGGCGCCCGGTGTGGGCGCGGGCCATGCGGATCGCGAGCTCGTTCGCCTCGCTGCCGGAGTTCACGAAGAAGCAGACGTCCAGCGGGTCGGGCAGGGTCGCGCACAAGCGGTCCGCGAGCTCGAGGATGGCGGGGTGCAGGTAGCGCGTGTTCGTGTTCAGGATCGCCGCCTGTCCGGCGAGGGCCTCGACGACCTTCGGATGGCTATGTCCGACGTGACACACGTTGTTGACGCAGTCGAGGTGGGCGCGACCGGTGCGGTCGAACAGGAACGGCCCGCGGCCGCGCACGATCTCGAGCGGAGCGTCGTAGGACAGGCTCAGCGAGGGGCCGAGCCGCTCGCCCCGCGCCTCGAGGAGGGTCTGGCCGTGGCGAGCGTGCTCCTCGAAGGGACGGACGGAACGGGGATCGAAGCCGAGGGCGGCCCGGAGCCGCTCCTCCGCCACGCGCCAGTCGATCTCGACGAGCCGCTCCAGGGCCTCCCACGCGGGGGCGACGCTGATCAGGCGGTGGGCGTTCTCCGGATCCTCCCGGGCGGCGATCGCCGCGCTGGTGACGCTGACGCAAAGGCGCATGCACGTCAGGGGGAAGAGCACGCGGAGCTCGTCCTCGGTGAGCGGGCGAGCCCCGTGATAGCCCGTGGCCAACGAGGCGACCACCGCCACCGGATCCGCCGCGCCGAACAGCGCGTAGGCCGCGGCGATCGCGAGCTCGTTCACCGTGTGCGAGCGCAGCATGTCCCCGAAGTCCAGCAGCCCCGAGACCGCGAGGCCGCCCTCGGGGTGCGGAGAGAGCAGGAGGTTCTCGTCGTTGGCGTCGTTGTGGATCACGCCGACGGGCAGGCTCGCGAGCCGCGGCGCGACGCGCGCGCGGTACTGCAGGAGCACGGCCTCCACGAGGCGACGGCGCCCGGGTTCCGCGACGTTGCTCGTGCAGGCGCTGATCCACTCGCACTGCGCGAGATCCCATGGGAGGTCGCGGTTCATCGCGGGGTGCTCGAAGTCGGCCAGGCACGCGTCGAGCTTGCCCAGCGCCTCGCCGACCCGCTCGAGAGTCCGCGCGTCGAGCGGGCGCGCGCTCGCCAGCCGCTCTCCGCTCACCCACGTGAGCATGCGTATCGGGAGCTCCCCTCGCCGGGGGTCGCGGATCGTGCCCGTGTCCTCGCCGGCGAGCGTGGGAACGAGGTGGGGGACGACACCGCCGACGCTCCCTCCCGCCAGGTGGGCGAGAGCCGCGTTCTGGAGCTCGAGCACGCCCGGCTCCAGGTCGCGGTTCGCGATCTTCACCACGCGGTCGCCGCCGCCCGCGCGGATCAGCCGGAAGTTCTGGTCCCACTCGGCGGGGAGGGGCTCGAGCGAGCCCTCGATTCTCCAGACACGCTGGACGGCCTCCGCGACGTCGACTGAAGAGAGCGTCGGCCGTCCTTGCGTCGTGGGATTCATGGTCGGGGACCCGTTCCCCGTCGCGGAGCGGTCGGGGCTAGCCCATCAGGCCGAGGAACCACCACGGCGCCACTCCCATCGCGAGGACGAAGAAGCAGCACAGCACCGTGGCCACCCCCGCGGTGAGGGGACGCAGGGTGATCGGAGCGATCTGTCCCTCGGGGGCCGGCTTCATGTACATCGTCACGATGACCCGCAGGTAGTAGCCGAGGGCCACGACCGACAGCAGGATCCCGATCACCGCGATCGCGATCATGTCCGCCTCCACGAGCACGCTGAACACGAACCACTTGCCCAGGAAGCCCCCGGTGGCGGGGATGCCTCCGAGCGAGAGCATGAACAGGGTGAGCGCGGCCGCGATGCCGGGACGCGTGCGGGCCAGACCGCGCAGCGAGTCGAGCTGCAGGAATTGCTTCCCGTCGGACTCGAGCAGGCTGAGCAGGCCGAAGGCGCCGGTCGCCGTGAACAGGTACGCCCCCATGTAGTAGAGGGCGGCGAGCATCGCGCTGTCGCCGCTCGCGCCCGCGATCCCGCCGGCCACGACGAGCAGGACCGTGCCGGCGTGGGCCACGCCGGAGTAGGCGAGCATCCGCTTCACGTTGGACTGCGCGAGGGCGCCCAGGTTGCCCAGGGCCATGGTGATGATCGCGATCCACGCCACGGTGAGCGCGCCGCCGGGAGGCAGGATGGGGATGAGGCTGACGAGCACGCCGAAAGCCGCCGCCTTCGTGCCCGTGGCCATCAGGGCGGTGACCGGCGTGGGACTCCCCTGGTAGACGTCGGGCACCCACAGGTGGAAGGGGAACACCGACACCTTGAAGAACAGGCTCACCGCGATGAACGAGGCGCCGGCGGTGGCGAGCGGGGTGAAGAATTCCTCGCCTCCCGCGCGCGCCATCTCGATCAGCCCGTCGGGGCCGGTGATGGTCACCGTGCCCGTCGCCCCGTAGAGCAGGGCCGCTCCGTAGAGGAAGATGGCGGTCGAGAAGGCGCCGAGCAGGAAGTACTTAATGCCCGCCTCGACGGACTCGGCCCGCGCCCGGCGGAAGGCGGCGAGGGCGTACAGGGGGATCGAGAGCAGCTCCAGGCCGACGAAGAACACGACCAGGTTGCCCGCGCTCACCATGAGCATCATGCCCGCGGGGGCGGTGAGCATCAGGGCGTCGTGCTCGGGCTTGAAGGGGCGGTTCTGGGTGTAGTAGCCGATCGAGTACACCCACGCGAAGAAGGTCCCCAGGAGGAAGATGCAGCCCCACAAGGCCGTTGTCCGGCTCACCCGCAGCGTCTCGTACAGGAGCGTCGCCGTCTCGGGCGGATCGAAGAGGATCACGAGCTCGAAGACCAGCGAGACCACGATCGTGGCGAAGAACACCAGCGGCCGCACCGGCTTGAGCACGGTGATGATGTCGCACAGGAGGAAGGCGAGGACCCCGAGGCCGAGCACGAGGATCGGCGCGGTGGCCAGGCCCACACCCGCGTCACCGAGGGGGGCGAAGACCTCCGAGAGCTCTTGGAGGGCGATCATCGGGATTCCTCCTCGCGCGCGTCAGAGTCGTCGGCGTCGAGCTCGATCTCGAGCCGACCTGTTTCCTGGTTCATTTGCTCCCGCACGTCTTCGAGCCGATCGTGCAGCTCGTTCAGGGTGGCGGTGGTCTTGCCGAGGAACGTGTTCGGCTGGACCCCGATCCAGACCACGAACAGGAACAGGGGCAGCATGAGCCCGACCTCCCGGACGTTCAGGTCCACCAGCTTCTTGTTCTCCTCGTGGATCACGGGTCCGAACAGCACCCGGCGCGTGGCCATGAGCAGGTACACGGCGCCGAAGATCACTCCCGTCACCCCGATGCACGCCCACATGGGCGACGCCTGGAACGCGCCGAGCAGGATCAGGTACTCGCCCACGAAACCGTTCAGGCCGGGCAGCCCGACACTCGAGAGCACGGTGAGCACGAAGAAGAAGGAGAACACCGGCACGGTGGCCGCGATCCCTCCGTAGTGGTCGATCGCTCGCGAGTGCCGCCGCTCGTAGATCATCCCCACGAGGAGGAAGAGCAGGCCCGTGGAGAGCCCGTGGTTCACCATCTGCAGCACGCCGCCGCGCAGGCCCGCCTGGGTCAGGGCGAACATCCCGAGCACGACGAAGCCGAGGTGGCTGACCGACGAGCACGCGATCAGTCGCTTCAGGTCGGTCTGGGCCATGGCGAGGAACGCGCCGTAGACGATTCCCACCGCACCCAGGCCCATGAAGAGCGGCGCCCAGGTGATCGTGGCCTCGGGGAACATCTGGATCCCGAAGCGCAGGAGCCCGTAGGTGCCCATCTTCAGCAGGATCCCGGCCAGGATCACCGATCCGGAAGCCGGCGCCTCGGTGTGCGCGTCGGCGAGCCAGGTGTGGAACGGGATCACCGGCACCTTGATCGCGAAGGCGAGGGCGAAGGCGAGGAAGATCCACGGCGGAGCCGCGGTGCGATCGGCCCAGAAATCCGCGCGCAGGAGGGTGGTCACGTCCGTGGTGCCCGTCATGTAGATCAGCGCGATCACCGCGACGAGCATCACCAGGCTTCCCGCCAGCGTGAACAGGAAGAACTTGATCGTGGCGTACAGCCGGTTCTCGCTGCCCCAGATGCCGATCATGAAGTAGAGCGGCACCAGGCTGACTTCCCAGAAGAAGTAGAAGAGCACCAGGTCCAGGGACAGGAAGACGCCGAGCATCCCCGTCTCCATGACCAGGAGCCAGATCAGGAACTCCTTCGTCCGCTTCTTGATGTGCCCGTAGGACGAGAGCAGCACGAGCGGCATCAGGATGGCGGTCAGCCCCACCATCAGGATCGAGATGCCGTCCACGCCCAGGTGGTACTGGACGTCGATCGGGTCGCCCCCCGGGTTCGGCAGGGTGAACCACGCCTCCCGCACGAGCATCTGGGCTCCGGCCTGGGCGCCGTCGAACAGGAACCAGAGCGCGATCCCGAGCCCGGCCACCGCGGTGGTGATCGCGAGCGAGACCCACCGCAGTATCCGGAGGCTCTCCCCGGGAACGAAGAACAGCACGATCGCTCCGAGGAGCGGGAGGAAGGTGATCAGGGTCAGGAGGATGTCCATGGGCCTAACTCCAGATCCAGATCAAGGCCAGCACGGCGGCGCCGGCGCCCATCCACAGGGCGTAGTGCTTCACGCTGCCGTCCGCCAGCTTGCGCGATCGTCGCGCGAGGTCCCGGGCCAGGGCCGCCGCCCCGTTCACCACCCCGTCGATCACGAACTGGTCGATGAGGGTGGCGATGAAGAAGGCGAGGAGCTTCACCGGCTCGACGACGTTGCGGTAGTAGAAGCGGTCGATGTGCCAGGACCCGAAGAGGAACCCGACGAGCGCGGGGTTCGCCTCCTGCAGTGCGTCGTCGGGTGCGGGCCCTCGCTTGTAGGCGTGATAGCCGCGGTGCGCGAAGACCAGGGCGAGCGTCGCGCCCACGCCCAGGAGCACCCACTCGGTGAGGAGCGTCGGGTGGGCCTCGTGTCCGTAGTCGGCTACGAACTTCGCGCTCGCCGCGGTCACCGGCTCGAGCCAGCGGTCGAGGACGTGCATGACGTTGAAGACCACGGGCAGCCCGAGGACGCCGCCGCCCACGGCCAGCACCGCGAGCACCATGAGCGGAATCGTCATGGTGGGGGGGGACTCGTGCGGGTGCACGTGGTCGCGGTCGAAGCGCTCCTCGCCGAAGAAGGTGAGGGCCACCATCCGCCACGTGTAGAACGCGGTCATCACCGCGGCGCAGAGCCCCACGATCCAGAGCCCCACGTAGATACCGCCGTGGGCGTAGGTGTGGGCGAGGATCTCGTCCTTCGAGAAGAACCCGCTCATCAGGGGCAGCCCCGACAGGGCCGCGGCCCCCGCGACGAACGTGACGAAGGTTTTCGGCATGTACTTGCGAAGCCCTCCCATCTTCCGCATGTCCTGCACCTCGTGCATGCCGTGGATCACGCTGCCGGAGCCGAGGAAGAGCAGGCCCTTGAAGAAGGCGTGGGTCACCAGGTGGAAGATCGCCGCCGCCCACGCTCCCGTGGCGAGCCCCAGGAACATGTACCCGAGCTGGCTCACCGTGGAGTACGCCAGGACCTTCTTGATGTCGTTCTGCATCAGGGCCGTGGAGGCCCCGATCAGGGCGGTGAGCGCGCCGATGCACCCCACGAACAGGAGCACGGTGGGGCTGACCACGTACACGGGATTCAGCCGCACGAGCAGGTAGACCCCGGCGGTGACCATCGTGGCCGCGTGGATCAGCGCGGAGACCGGAGTGGGACCGGCCATCGCGTCGGGCAGCCACGTGTACAGGGGGAACTGCGCCGACTTCCCGCAGGCGCCGCCGAACATGAGGAGCGCGGCGATGGCGAGCAGCGTGGAGTTATTCGCGTTCTCGCCGATGGCCCCCTCATTGATCGTGGCGATGTCGAGCGTTCCGAACAGATAGACGAGGATGAACGTGCCCACGAGGAAGCACGCGTCCCCGATCCGGTTCACGATGAAGGCCTTCTGCCCCGAGTGGGCCGGCCAGCCCTTCTCCGCGCCCTTGTCGTACCAGAAGCCGATCAGGAGGTAGGAGCAGAGCCCGACGCCCTCCCAGCCCACGAAGAGCCCGATCAGGCTCGAGGAGAGCACGAGGACCAGCATCGCGAACACGAAGAGGTTCAGGAACGCGAAGAACTTCGCGAAGCCCGGATCCCCCTTCATGTAGCCCACGGAGTAGACGTGGATCAGGAAGCTCACCCCGGTGACCACCAGGATCATCACGCTCGAGAGATGATCCACGAGCATGGAGACCTGGATCTCGAAGACACCTGTGTCGATCCAGCCCACCTTCGTGGTCTCGAGGACCTCCGGAGCGAAGGACGCCGTCAGCTTGAGCAAGGCGATGACCGAGACCACGAGCGAGGCGCCGACGGCCGTGCAGCCGACCCAGCCGGCGAGGGCCGCCGGTCCGTCCGCGCCCGGGTCCTTCTTTCGCGCCCGGAGGGTCGCGAAGTGGATCGCCCCGCAGATCACGCTTCCCAGCAGGGGGAAGAGCGGCAACAACCAGAGGAATTGGTGCATGGCGGCGTGAGTGGTTTCAGCCTTTCAGCTCGCTCGCCGCGTCGAGGGCGACGGTCTTCTTGAGCCGGTAGAGGGCGATGACCAGGGCGAGACCCACGGCCGCCTCGCAGGCGGCGACCAGGATCACGAACAGGGCGAAGACAGGGCCGTCCACGAAGTCGAACGCGCGCTCCGTGTGGGTCCAGTGGCGACTGGCCGCGAGGAACGTCAGGTTCGCCGCGTTCAGCATCAGCTCGATCGAGGCGAGCACGATGATCACGTTGCGGCGGATGAGGAACCCCAGAACCCCCATTCCGAAGAGGATCGCGGCGAGGACGTAGAGATGCTCGGTGGGGACGCTCATTGCTCCACCCCCTTGTCCCAGGGCCAGCCGGCCCGCTCACTGTGGGCGCCGCGGCCGGGTCGCTGGCGCTTGGCCAGGGCGACGACTCCGATCATCGTGGCCAGCAACAGGAGCGACGCGGCCTCGAAGGGCAGCATGTACTCGCTGAACAGCACCTCCGCGATCCCCCCGACGTCGTCGATGGCGGTCGTGGTGGCCGTGGCGACCTCGGGATCGGGATCGGTCCAGACCTTGAAGCCTCCCCGCGGGGCCACGAAGATCCCGATCAGGGCCAGGAGCCCGGCCGCCCCGCTCGCGATTGCGAGCTTGGGCCCGGTGAGCGCGATCCCCGTGTGCTTCTTCATCTCCTCGGCGTCGCCGAGGTTGAGCAGCATGATCACGAAGAGGAACAGCACCATGATCGCGCCCGCGTAGACGAGCAGCTGCGTGGCCGCCAGGAACTGGAATCCGAGGAGCAGGTAGATGCCGGCCAGGCAGAAGAACGCGCCCAGGAGGCTGAGCACGCTGTACAGCGGCATCTTCGCCGCCACGACGCCTGCGCCGAACGCGACCGCTCCCGCGGCTAGGACGTAGAAGAGGGTTTCTGCCACCGGTCGTTGACCTTGTAGAAGTAGTCCATGCGTGGCCGAAGCTGCTTGGTAGTGCGCTTCAGCTGGTCGATTCCCCAGACGAACTCCTCGCGGGTGGATCCCGCCAGCTCGAGCTCGTCGCTCATGAAGATCGCGTCCTTGGGACAGGCCTCCTCGCAGAAGCCGCAGAGGATGCAGCGGAGGAAGTCGATCTCGAACCGCTCCGGCTCCCGCTCGATCTGGCGATCGGTCTCCTGCCCGTCGATCGTGATCGCGTAGGCGGGGCACGCCGCCTCGCACAGGCCGCAGGAGACGCAGGCGAGGTGCTCGCCGTCCTCCAGGAGCCGCAGGCGGGGCTGGCCGCGCGTGACCTCGGTGGTGGGCAGGGGCTCCTCGGGGTAGCGCCGCGTCACCTCCTTCTTGAACAGCGTCCGGAAGGTGTGCGACATGGCCCGGGCGATCCCCGGCAGGAAGAGCCGCTCGGCGAACGTCAGTTCTCTTCGCTTGACGATGACCATGGTGTCAGGAGGCTCAGGAGTAGACCCCGAAGGAAGCCAGCGCGCCGGTCACGAACAGGTTGGCGAGAGCCAGCGGCAGCATGACCTTCCAGCCCAGCGACATGAGCTGGTCGAAGCGGAACCGCGGCAGGGTCCAGCGGACCCACAGGAACAGGAACAGAAAGATCGACGCCTTGCCGAGGAAGGCGGCGAGCTGGAGGATCCAAGGCGCGCCCTCCCAGAACGGGAACTCGCCGCCGCCCAGGAAGAGCGTGGTCGTCAGGCACGCCATCACGACCATCGCGCAGTACTCGCCGAGGAAGAACAGGGCGAACTTCATCGAGGAGTACTCGGTGTGGAAGCCGCCCACGAGCTCCGGCTCGCACTCCGCGAAGTCGAAGGGGTGGCGGTTCGTCTCCGCGAAGGTGGCGACGACGAACAGCAGGAACGCGAGAGGCTGCGTCCACAGGTTCCACTTCCAGATCGGACCGGCCTGATCCGCCACCATCTCGCGCAGGTCGAGGCTGCCGCTCACCACCACGATGGCGAGGATGCACAGGAGCATGGCGAGCTCATAGCTGATCATCTGGGCCGAGGCGCGCAGCCCGCCCAGCAGCGAGTACTTCGAGTTCGAGCTCCAGCCGCCGAGGATCACGCCGTAGACCCCGAGCCCGCCGATCGCCACCAGGAAGATCGCGGAGATCGGCAGGTCGCACACGGACAGCGTCGTCTCGTGCCCGAACATGGAGACCTCGCCCGCGAAGGGGATCACCGCGATCGTGAGCATCGCGGGCGCCGCGGAGAGGGCGGGCGCGATCCGGAACAGCACGGGGTTCGCCCCGGCGGGGGTGAGCTCCTCCTTGAAGAAGGCCTTGATGCCGTCGGCCACCGGCTGCAGCACGCCCCAGGGGCCGACGCGGTTCGGGCCGACGCGCCACTGGATCCACGCGGCGACCTTGCGCTCGGCGAGGGTCATGCCCGCGGCGAGCGTGAGCAGCCCCGCGTAGATCAGGCCGGCCTTGATGAGCCAGACGAGCACGATGGGGAGGTTCATCGGGATCCGACCTCCTTCTCCTGCTGCTTCGCGGCAGAGGACATCGCTCGACGGATTCCCTCGAGCGTTCGGGTGAGGGGAGCGACTCCCGGAGGCGGCGGTTTCGCGGCCGAGATCGGTCGGCGGAGCCCGTCGACGTTGATCCAGGTGCCGGCGCGCTCCGCGGCGTTCGGGACGCCGATGCAGAGCACGCAGGCGGGGACGTCGAGGGCGGTCGTGTCGAGGCTGATCAGGCGCAGGTCGGCGGGCAGGCCGGCGAGGGCCTCGGCTCCGAGGAGCTCGCCCGCGCGCTCGCCGATCAGGATCGCGGAAGCAGCCCCGGCCAGCTTCTCGATCCACTCCTCCGCGGGGCGTCCCTCGAGACCGAGGTCCGCGAGCCCGCGGCGGTTCGGACAGGGATCGCCGGTGTGCAGCAGGTCGTCGGCCAGCTCGCTCTCGGGAGGGGAGACGAAGCCGGCCTCCGCGCCGAGCTCCTTGGCCAGCTCGCGAACGAGCTCTCCCTCCTCCACGGTCAGCCAGGGCGAGGCGACGAGCACGGGCTTCGGGTGGACCCGCAGGGTGTCCGCGGCCATCTCGATCGCGCGGTCCGCGTCGATCGTCGTGAATCCCCCGTGTCCCGGCACGGCTCCGCCTTCCACGCGACCCGGTTCGTTGAGCCGCTCGTAGGAGAAGCGCCCGTGGTCGCAGATCCACCACTGGTTGACCGCCTCGTCGTAGCGCGCGCGGATCCGCTTGACGTCGCCGCCGCGCAGGACCTCGACGGTGATCGCGCAGCCACGGCTGCACCCGCCGCAGGTGGACGCGCGCTTGTCGAGGTTCCACACCCGGGCCTGGAAGCGGAATCTCTTCAGCGTCAGCGCTCCGACGGGGCAGGAGTCGGCGATGTTGCCCTGGTAGTTGCCCTCCAGGGGCCGACCCATGAACGTGGAGATGTAGGAGCGGGCGGCGAGCCCCGCGATCGTGAGCTGGGCCTTCTTCGTGACGTCCTTGAAGAACCGGACGCACCGCCCGCAGAGGATGCAGCGCTCCTCGTCGTACAGGATCACGTCGCCGAAGCTCTTGCGCTTGTCCTTGCCAGGCCGCGGCTCGACCGATCGGTGCTCGTCCTGCCCCTCGGCGTAGGCGTAGTCCTGCAGGTCGCACTCGCCGGCCTTGTCGCAGATCGGGCAGTCGAGCGGGTGATCCTTGAGGAGGAACTCGAGCACCTCGCGCCGCGCCTGGTGAGCCTTCGGCGCCTCGGTGTCGACGATCATGCCCTCGGCGACCGACGTCCGGCAGGCGGCGACGACGCGCGCCGGCATCTCGCCCTGCTTCACCTCGACCTGGCACATCCGACACGAGCCCTTCGGGGTCATGCCGGGGTGGTAGCAGTAGAAGGGGACGTCCGCGCCGTGCGAGTGACAGGCGTGGATGAGAGGCTTCGACGGATCGGCCTCGATCTCCCTGCCGTTGATGATGATCTTGGTCACGCGCTTGCCTCGGCAGGCTGGGGACTGGAGCCACTCTGCGCCTTGCGGGGGCAGCCCCCCTGACGCACGTGCTCCTCGAGCTCGTCGCGGAAATTGCGGACGATGGAGTGGGTGGGGATCGCGGCGGCGTCGGCGAGCGCGCAGATCGTCTTGCCGGGCGCCATGCCGTTCGCGAGGCTCTCGAGGAGGTCGATGTCCTCCATCCGACCCTCGCCGTTCTCGATCCGCTTGAAGATCTGGTGCAGCCACGCGCAGCCCTCGCGGCACTGGCTGCACTGTCCGCAGGTCTCGTGGTCGTAGAACCGCGAGATGACGACCATCGCCTCCACGGGACAGCAGGTGTCGTCGAACATGATCATCGACGCCGTGCCCAGCATGGAGCCGACCTCCGCCAAGGAGTCGTGGTCCATCTTCGCGTCGATCGTGTCGGGACGCAGGAGCCCGGTAGAGGAGCCGCCGGAGATCCAGAAGCCGAGCTCGCGCCCCTTCCACACGCCGCCCGCGTGCTCCTCGAGGATCTCGCGGGCGGGGGTACCGAGCGGGATTTCGTACACCCCGGGCTTCTCGACGTGGCCCGAGATGCCGACGAGGATGTTCCCCGCGCTCTTCTCGGTGCCGATCGACTTGTACCAGTCCGCGCCGCGCTCGACGATGAACGGGACGTTGAAGATCGTCTCGACGTTGTTGACCGTCGAGGGCCCGCCCCACAGGCCGTAGCCGGCGGGGAAGGGCGGCCTGGGCCGCGGGTGGCCGCGCTTGCCCTCGACGCTCTCCATCAGCCCGGTCTCCTCGCCGCAGATGTAGGCGCCCGCGCCCTTGTGCAGCCAGATCTCGCAGGAGTAGCCGGAGTTGAGGATGTTCTCGCCGACGATCCCCTCCTTCCTCGCCTCTTCCACCGCCGCCGCGAGCCGGTCGTAGGGGAAGCGGTACTCGCCGCGGACGTAGACGTAGGCCGCCTCGGCGGAGATCGCGTAGGACGCGAGGAGGATGCCCTCGATCAGCCCGTGCGGATCGTTCTCCAGGAGCACGCGGTCCTTGCACGTCCCCGGCTCCGACTCGTCGGAGTTCACCACGAGGAAGCGCGGGCGCGAGTCCTTCGCGGGATCGGGCATGAAGGTCCACTTCAAACCGCAGGGGAAGCCCGCCCCGCCGCGACCGCGTAGCCCGGAGGCCTTGACCTCCTCGGTCACCTCCTGCGGTGTCTTCTTCCACCGACCCTTGAGGACCTTCTCGAGGGTCTTGTACCCGTCCTGCTTGCGATACCCCTTCAGGGTGTGGGAGTCCTTCGCGCGCGTGCGGTCCAGGAGGTAGGTCTCGAACTTGCTCACTCGACACCTCCCAGGATCCGCCCGAGCTCCTCGACGGTGAGGTTCTCGTGGTACGTGCCGTCGAGGTCGATCATCGGGGCCGCGGTGCACGCGCCCTGGCACTCGACGCGCTTGACCGTCCACTTGCCGTCGGAAGAGACACCCCCGACCTTCGTGCCGGTGAGCTCGCAGGCCTTCGCCAGGAGGTCCTCCGCGCCGCGGATGTGGCACGAGATGTTGTGGCACACGCAGACGGTGTGCTCGCCCACCGGCTTCAGGTTGAACATCGGGTAGAAGGACGCGACTCCGAACACCTCGACCGGCTCGAGCTCGAACAGCTCGGCGCACGCCTCCATGATCTCGGGGCTGATCCAGCCCCCGAGCTCCTCCTGGCAGCGGTGGAGCGCAGGGATCAGGGCCGAGCGCCGGTCGGGGTAGTGGGTGATCAGCTCCTCGAACTCCTCGACGAGCTCGGGGGGGAAGACCGGACCCTTCTCGGGCTCCGCGACCTCCTCCGTCGCCTCCTCGGGCACCTCGGGTTCCTTGCTCTCGTCGCTCATCAGCGGTCCACCTCACCCATGACGAAGTCCAGGCTTCCGATGATCGCGACGGTGTCGGAGAGCAGCCGCCCCTCGCCGAGCAGCGGGATCACCTGGATGTGATAGAGCCCCGGTCCGCGGATGTGGCAGCGCAGGGGGCTGCTCGTGCCGTCCGAGGCCACGAAGTAGCCGAGCTCGCCCTTACTGGACTCGACGCCCTGGTAGGCCTCGCCCTCGGGGAAGGCCAGGTCCGTCACGATCTTGAACTGATGGATGAGCTCCTCCATGGAGCTCGTGACCTTGTGCTTCGGCGGCAGCACGTAGCGGCGATCCTCCGCGATCACCTGGCCGCCGCGCGTCTCCTGCAACCGATCGAGCGCCTGCTCGCAGATGCGCACCGACTGGCGCATCTCCTCCAGGCGCACGAGGTAGCGGTCGTAGCAGTCGCCCACCGTGCCGACGGGGATTTCGAAGTCGTAGTCCTCGTAGCCGCAGTACGGCTCGGCCTTGCGCAGGTCGTGCTCGACGCCGGAGCCGCGCAGGTTCGGGCCGGTGAGGCACCAGGCGAGGGCCTCGTCGCCGCTGATGATCCCCACGTCCCGGTTGCGGTCGTACCAGATGCGGTTTCCCGTCAGGCACGCCTCCTGGACGTCGAGATCGGCGGGGAACTCCGCCAGGAACTTCCGGAGCTGCGCTTCGACGTCCTCGTCGATGTCCGAGAAGACGCCCCCGATCCGGATGAACGTGTTGTTCATCCGGTGGCCGGTCCAGGCGTCGAGGATCTCGTAGATCTTCTCCCGCTCCTTGAAGGTGTTGAAGAAGATCGTGACCGCGCCGAGGTCGATGCCCGTGCAGCCCAGGTAGATCAGGTGGGCGGCGATCCGGCTGAGCTCCATGACGAGCACGCGAATGACCTGCGCGCGCTCGGGGGCCT
>CAYRXS010000006.1:47410-55083 GCA_964428225.1 uncultured Planctomycetaceae bacterium | reverse complement strand
GCCGTTGCTCCCACTCGAACTCGTCCCCGGGGAGCAACGGCGCCTCCTCCACGGGCACCCCGTTCCGCGTCGGCGGCGGTCCCGCCCCCACGAAGATCAACCGGGCGGGCGAATCCCACACGTGGAGCTGGTCCGCGCCCGCGCCGTCGACGCGAATGTCGGCGCCGTGACCGCCGAGGCGGGTGAGTCCCTGGCGGAGGACCTCGCGACGAGCTCCTTCGGAGTCGGTGATGTCGAGCCAGCCTGTGCTCATTCGGCACCTGAATACGACATCCGTGCGGTTCGGTCACGCATTCTCCTCGAGGCAAGGAAGAAATGGCGCTTTGTCGCAGGTCCTTTGGAGACAGCGCGTTCGGCGGGCTCGCTTCTCCCGCAGTATAATGGGGAGCCCCATGCAGAGGACAGACGCCGACCGCGACCCCGATCCTCCGCGCGAAACGGTGATGACGCAGTGCGCATAGGACTCTCACAATCCGCCCGGCTCGAACAGCGGCTGCTTCAGTCGCCGCAGATGATCCAGGCGATGCAGATCCTCCAGCTCTCCGCGCTCGATCTGCAGGACCGGATCGCCGACGAGCTGCTCGAGAATCCGTTCCTCGAGGTGGACGAGAGCCGGCCCGACGAGGAGACCGCGGGCGACGATCACGCGGCGGCGGCGGCGGAGCCGGATCCGCTGGAGGGGATGCTCGAGGTCCTCGAGAAGTACGAGCGGGATTTCGGGGATGGGCCGGGGACCCGTGTCGCCCGTCCGGACGAGGGCGAGCGCAAGCTCGAGGCGATGCAGAACACCCCGGCGACGTACCACAGTCTCGGGGACGCGCTCATGGAGCAGATCGCCCTCGCGGACTTCGACGAGCGGAAGCGGAAGATCGCCGAGTTCATCGCCTACTCGCTCGACGCCCGGGGGTACCTGCCGGATCCCCTCGAGGAGCTGGCCGGGCAGTGTGATATCCCGGAGGTGACGACGGAGCAGCTCGAGGAGGTGCTGGAGGCCCTGCGATTCGCCACGCACCCCGCGCTCGGCGCGCGCGATCTACGCGAGTGCCTCCTGCTGCAGCTCGGTCCTCTCCACATCGAGTCGCCGCTCGTCCACACGCTGATCCAGGATCACATCGAGGACATCACGACCAACCGCCTGCCCCGGATCGCGCGGGCGACCGGCTACACGATCGAGCAGGTCAAGGAGGCGATCGAGACCATCCGGACCCTCGACCCCATCCCCGGTCGCGAGTACGGCGAGTCCTCGGCCGAGACCATCCACCCCGACGTCCTCGTCGTCGAGGTCGAGGGGCGCTTCGACGTGAAGCTCACGCGGGAGGGCGTCCCCCGCCTCGCGATCAGCTCCTCCTACCGCAAGCTGCTGCGCCAGTCGGCGAAGGGCGACTCCGTCCGCGCGTGGGTCAAGCAGAGGCTGGAGAACGCGAGGTGGTTCATCGACGCCCTCGAGCAGCGCCAGAGCACGCTGCTCCGGATCGCCACCGCGATCTTCGAGCGCCAGCGTTCGTTCCTGGAGCGCGGGGTGAAGGGGCTGCAGCCCCTGCGGATGCTCGAGGTGGCCGAGGCGACGGGCGTCCACATCTCCACCGTCAGCCGCGCGGTGGCGGGCAAGTACGCCCAGACCCCGCGGGGCATCCTGCCCCTGCGGTACTTTTTCTCCGGGGGGACGGCCAAGGCGTCGGGCGGCATGGCCAGCCAGGCCTCGATCAAGCAGCGGATCAAGGAGCTCGTCGAGCAGGAAGACCAGAAGTCGCCCCTGTCCGACGACCGCCTCGCCGAGATCCTCGCGGAGAAGGACGGGATCAAGATCGCGCGCCGCACCATCACCAAGTACCGCAAGGCGCTGGGAATCCCCGCCTCGAGCCAGCGCCGGGAGTTCTGAGCCCCCCGGACGTCACTCGATCGTTGAGCGAGGCCGTCCAGCCCGTATCATCGTCGCCCGCTTTCCGCGAGCCTCATCGTCTTCGACCCCCAGCACGCGAATCACCATGGGCGTTCGAGCCACCGAGATCCGAAAGGGCCAGGTCATCGAGAAGGACGGCGACCTCCTCCTCATCACCGAGTACGTCCACAAGACCCCGGGGAACCTCCGCGCGATCATCTCGATCAAGACGCGGTCGCTGACCACCGGGCAGGCCAACTCCATGCGCCTGGGCTCCGGAGACACCGTGGACCTCGCGTACCTCGACCGCCGGAAGTGCGAGTACCTCTACCGCGAGGGAGACGGCACCTACGTCTTCATGGACTCGGAGAGCTACGAGCAGTTCCCCCTCACCGAGGAGTTCGTCGGCGATCGCATGGGCTTCGTCCGGGAGAACACCACCGTCGAGGTCACCTTCCACGGGCAGACCCCCATCGGCATCGAGCTTCCCCCGCAGGTCGTCCTCAAGGTCGTCGACGCCGAGCACGCGGTGAAGGGCAACACCTCGTCCACGGTGAAGAAGGAAGCCGAGCTGGAGACGGGCCTCAAGATCAAGGTGCCGATGCACATCGTCGCCGGCGAGGAGGTGCGCGTCTCCACCGAGAGCGGCGAGTTCCAGGGCCGGGCGAACTGAGCGGATGCCCGCTCACTCGCGCAGGTAGACCTGCACGTCCAGATCGCGGGGAGTGAGAGGGATCTCGTAGCTCGTCAGGAGCCGGCACTGCTCGCTCAGGACGCGTCGCATCGACTCGCGATCCTCGCGGGGCCAGTCCTCCATCTGCTCCTGGTTCACGATGAACCATGTCCGGCGCGGGTACCGGGACCAGTCCCCGACCAGGTCGACCCGGTGGCGATCCAGCCACGTGACCTTCCTCCACTTGCGGAGGTCGGTGGCGAGCGGATCGAAGTAGTACTCCCCCACCGGAGCCTCCATTCCGAGGATCAGGTCATACGGACGGTGATGCTCGAAGACGTAGCGGTACGCCGCCCTCCACTGCGGTCGATCCCCCTCGCGGACACCGAAGTACAGCGCGCTGTCGCCGAGGGAGGGCAGGAGGATCAGGGCGAGCAGGAGCAGGGGACCCAGGACCCGCGTCCGCTCCGGAGCCGGGCGCTTCCGGGCCCACTCGGCGACGGGGATCGCCGCGCACGCCGCGATCCAGGGGAGCGAGACGAACACGTACTGCGCGCTGACCCGCACGAAGAGCGAGGCGCCGAAGGCCGCCCCGAGGGAGATGCCGGCGATGAGGACGGCCAGGATGCCGCGGTGATCGCGCCGCCGGAGAGCGACCCAGATCCCGAGGACCGCCGCCGCGCCCACGAGGGGCCCCACGAGGAAGCCCGTGCTGAGCACGAAGTGCACGGGAGTACCCTCCCCATGCCGCTGCTCCCACGTCAGCAGGACCTCGATGACCCAGATCAAGCCGACGAACACCGACGCGAATCCGATCAGGCTGAGCACCCGCCAGGGGCGCGGCCGCGCATAGGCGTCGGGGAACATCCCGAACGGCCGCGCGAGCCACGGCGCGATGAGGAAGGCCAGGACCAGCATGGCCGCCGAGGGGTGCACGGCGGCAGCGAACACACCCAGCAGGAGGCCGATTCCCACCCTGGAGGAACGGGACCCGATCAGGCCGCGCAGCAGGAGGCCGCCGCCAAGCAGGCCGAGGAGCTGGGCGAGGGTGTAGAACCGGGCGTTCTGGGACCAGTACAGGTGCCACGAGCTGGCGGCGACGATCAGCGCGGCCACGGCCGCGGCGCGGCGCCCGACGATCGGCTTCACGGCCCAGTAGGTGAACGGGATGCACAGCCACCCGATGATCGCGGAGGGCAGGCGGAGCAGGAGCTCGTCGGGGCGCTCTCCCCAGATGTCGTAGAACAGCCCGAGCAGCACGTAGCCGAGGGGATTCGGGATCCCCTCGCGGTGGTGGATGTCGGTCAGGGTGTAAGCCTCGTCGAGCCACAGGCTCCACGTGCCCAGCTCCCAGAACCGCAGTAGACCGATCAGGCCCGCGACCGCCAGCAGGCCGACGATCCAGCGTTCCTTGCTCGCTCCCGAAGTCATTCCAGTTTCGTCCGTGCCGGGCCGATGAAAGGCCATTCCCGGGGACCGAGGGTTCCACAGGGGGCGACGCTTGTAAACCCACTCCCCTCGTTCCCCCGGCAGATGCCTTGCGAATCCCGCGTACCATCTGAAAGAATCGGTTCCATGCGCACCCTCGTCGGCCTGACCCTCCTCCTCGCTCCGGCGCTTCTCGGCGCCGGATGCCGGAACGTGACGCCCGTGGGAACGGTGCTGGCCACGTCGCCCCCCGGGGCCCGAGTCGTCGTCGACGGGCGGGATTCGGGCTACGTCACCCCATGCGTCATCGACTTCGAGCGTCAGGTCGCTCACGACGTCCGCCTCGAGCTCGCGGGCTACGAGCAGGCCATCGTGTTCCTGACTCCCGACGCCCGGCTCGAGGTCGTCTCGTGGTACGACGGCCAGGTCGCGTGGATACCGCTCTTCTTCGGGGGGTTCCTGCCGATCCTGGACCTCCTGCAGCCGTTCCGGCTCGACGACTCCCTCACTCCCAGCCGGGTGTTCGTCCGTCTTCGGCCGCGAGTGGAGAGATGACGTCGAGGTCGGACTCCCGCGCACGTCCGGGGGTCTTCCTCGATCGTGACGGCACCATCGTCGACGAGCTCGGTTACCTCTCGGATCCGGATCGCCTCGTGCTGCTCCCGCGCGCCGCGGATGCCGTGCGCCGCCTGAACGAGGCCGGGCTGCCCGTCGTGGTGTTCACCAACCAGAGCGGCATCGCGCGGGGGCTCTTGTCCGAGGAGCGGCTCGCGGAGATCCACGCGCGGCTGCGGGACATGCTCGCCACACACGGGGCCTCGCTCGACGCGATCCTGTTCAGCCCCTACCACCCGGAGATCGGCGACGACCGCTACCGGCGCGACAGCGACTGCCGGAAGCCCGCTCCGGGAATGCTGCTCGAGGCGCGCGACCTCCTGGGCCTCGACCTCGCGACGAGCTGGGTCGTCGGCGATTCCGAGCGCGACCTCGAGGCCGGCCGACGGGCCGGGGTGCAGCGCCTCGTCCTGGTGCGGACGGGCAAGGGCGCGGACACCGAGGCGCGGGCGTCCGACGAGCAACGCGCGAGCTGGCGCTTCTTCGACGACCTCGCGGACGCGGTCGAGTCGATCCTCGCCGAGCCCGGCGACGCTCAGGGCAGGTAGCGAGCCAGCCGGTCCGATCCCCGCCGGACCAGCCACCGCGGGAGCTTCGCCCAGGTCGAGCGCATCAGCCGCGTCCGCGGGTTGGACGGCGTGAACGAGGGAAGCTTGCGGTTCTTGACCAGGTGGTAGCGGTACTGCAGCGGTCGCGGCTCGAATCCCTGGTGCCGCTTGAACGCGAAGGCCCCCGAGTCGGCGCGGCTGCGGCAGAAGTCGAAGGTGCGGAAGCCGCGGCGCACCGCCCACTCCTGCAGGGCCATGTACATGAAGTTGCTGGCCTTGAAGGACCGGTCGGCCCCGGCCTCCGTGCCGGCGTAGTAGGCGATCAGCGTGTCCCCGAAGGCCAGGGACAGGACGGCGGAGAGGGGCCGACGGTTCTGCCGGACGATGTGGATGAACGCGCGCCCCTCGAACTCCGCGAGCACCGCCCGGAAGTGGCGCGCGGGCAGGGCGGGGGAGCCGAGACCGTGCTTGTTCTCGAGGAAGAGCCGGACCAGGTCGTCCACGTACCACAGCCCCTGGCCCAGCTCGAGGCCGAACTTTTTGCGGGCCTTGCGCGCCTCCGCGCGAGCCTTCTTCGGCATCTGCGCCAGGACGTCCTCCTCCTTCGCGGGGAGCTCGCGGATGAACGTCCAGTAGAGGTCGCTCGCCACCAGGTCGTCACCGGGATCGTGGAGATGGCGCAGCTCGAGATGCCCGACCCGCATCCCCTGGGCGATCTTCACGGCCTCCTGGACGAGCGATTCCTCGACGGCCCGGTCGACGCCGACGGGACCGCCGTAGACGGCGTAGGGCATCGAGACCAGGTTCGCGCGTCCCAGGATCCCGCGGCAGAGCATCATCGGCAGGACGCCGACGAGCTCTTGGTCGCGGTGCGCCACGAGCTCCACGGGCTGGTGCTCGTACACCTTCTCGACCATCCGGCGCCACCCGCTCTGGTGGAAGAAGGTCGCGCGCGGCTGGGCGAGCACGAACCGATCCCGCTCCCCGTCGTCGGCAGGGGTCGAGCGCCGGATGACGAGCTCGCCGGACGCGGGCTCGGCCGCCGGGGGCACGGCGGCGTCGTCCTGTTCAATCACTTTCGCTCTCGCCTCCATCCGCGACGCGTTCCTCCTCGTCCTCCTCCGGCCGGTCGTAGATCCGCTCGATCCGGTACTCCTTCAGGTGGCGCGCCTGGGAGAAGATGATGATCTCCCCGACCAGGCCGAAGCCCAGGATCTGGACCCCCAGAACGATCAAGAGCACGCCCAGGAGCATGAGAGGACGACCCGAGACGCTCTGGCCGAAGAAGAGCTTCCCGATCGCCAGCCACAGGCAGATGCCGCCCCCGATCAGGGCGAACGCCCCTCCGATCATCCCGAAGAAGCGCAGGGGGCGCAGCGTGAACTTCGTCAGGAACATGACCGCCAGCACGTCGAGGAAGCGACGGGCGTAGATACCCAGACCGAAGAACCCTCCCGTCCCCCACTCCTTCAGGTGGCGGACCTTGACCTCGACGACCCGGTAGCCCTGGCGGAAGGCGATGACGGGCAGGAAGCGGTACATGTCCCCGTAGACCGCCACGTCCTCCAGCACCTCGCGCCGGATGGCGCGGAAGTAGCAGTTCAGGTCGTGGAAGTTCATCCGGATGATCTGGCGGATCACGAAGTTGAAGGCCGCCGACTGCAGGCGGGCCACCCACGGGTCCACCCGCGGATGTCGCCAGGGCGTCACGAAGTCCGCTCCGCCGTCGAGCGCGGCCAGCATGGGGCGCAGCTCCACGGGGTCGATCTGCACGTATTGGGGCGAGGTGATCAGGTACCGACCCCGCGCCCGCTCGACCGCCGCGGACAGGCACACCGACTCGCCGAAGGGGTTCTTGAAGGTGATCGAGCGCACCCGCCCTCCGGAGCGGCGGCGCATGCGCTCGACCTCCTCGAAGGCCTGCCCCGTCACGCCGTCGAACACGAAGATGCACTCCCAGCTCCGCCCCTCGTGCTCGAGCTCCCGTCCGAGAGCCTCGACGACGGGCTGTACCTCCGCCTCCTCCGTCTGCACGGGCACCACGATCGTCACGTCGAGCGGCCCGAGGTCCTCCCATCCCCCCTCGCCGGGGAAGGCGCCCTCGGTCGCGGGACGCGGAGGCATCTCGGTGACGGCGATGTCCTGGTTCAGGGTCATCAGTGCAACTCGTTCAAGATCCGGTCGAGGATGCTACGGCGGTGCATTCCGCTGGCCTTCACCGCCAGCTCGCCCAGGAGGCCCAGCAGGCCGAAGAAGACGAACAGGCTGAAGAGCAGGAACAGGTTCGTGTAGATCGCCATCTCCCACTCGTTCAGGGCCACGGTCCCGTCGCCGGCTCGCACCCCGGAGGCGCCGTCGGAATCCGTCGCGAGCCCGAAGAGTCCCACGACCCCGAAGGCTACCGCCAGGAAGAAGAAACCCAGCGAGAGCAGGCCGAAGTACTGCAGGGGTCGGTGGGAGAACTGAGCGACGAGCCTCACGGCCAGGAGATCGAGCAGAACGCGCGTGGCGCGCCCGATACCGTACTTGC
>CAYRXS010000006.1:0-47310 GCA_964428225.1 uncultured Planctomycetaceae bacterium | reverse complement strand
GCCCGCGGAAAGCACGGGCAGGAACCGGTGCTGTTCGGCATAGATCGACATGCTCTTGATCAGCTCTCGCCGGAAGACCTTGAGGGTGCAACCGGTGTCGTGCATGGAAACCCCGGTGAACAGGGCGATGAGCCGGTTGGCGACGATCGACGGCACGCGCCGCAGGAAGAACGCGTCGCGCCGTTTCTTGCGCCAGCCCGCCACGACGTCGAAGCCCCGGTCGAGCTTCTCGAGCATCCGGGGGATGTCCGCGGGATCGTTCTGCAGGTCGCCGTCCAGGGTGGCCACGACCTGGCCCCGGGCCACGTCGAAGCCGGCGGCCATGGCCGCGGTCTGGCCGAAGTTCCGCCGGAACTTGACCACCCGCACCCGGGGATCCCTCCGCCGGAGCTCCAGCATGATGTGGAGGCTGGCGTCCTGGGAGCAGTCGTCCACGAAGATGATCTCCGAGCCCCTCCCCGTCAGGCCCATCCCGTCCAGCACCGTGGCGATCTCCTCGTAGAGGACGGGTAGACTCTCCTCCTCGTCGAAGATCGGTACGATGACCGAGAGTCTCGTGGAATCCGCCATGAGGGGCATTCACCGGTGCGGAGACGTTGGCGGGGGGTCGAACGGCTCCGGGGGCTGCTCTCGATTGTGACCTCTCGGAGCCGCGCGGGGAACACCGTCCCCGCCCCCGGGCTTGCCGGGGGCCCATTCGTCGCTACGATGGCTCTTCGTCATGGCGGCCGATCAGGAGAAAAGCCCGTCGAAACGGCCGATTCTGCTCGTGGGCAGCGGCCGGAAGCCTCGGGAGATCGGGGCGGTGCTCGGCGCCCTCGCCGCTACGCGCGGCGGTCGGGGGGGAGCAGAGCCCTTCCGGCCCCACGGCCTGGGGGACCTGGAGGAGCTCCTCTCCCGGGGACCGGGGGACGGGACGCTCATACTCGAGAATGGACGGGTACCGGCCGAGGACATCGGCTTCGTGCGGCGTTTCCTGGAGCGCCATCCCTCCTGGAGGCTGCTCGTGGTCGGGGAGGACGCCCACGCGCCCACCGCGCGAGGGCTCCTGGCCCTGCCGCGCGCCCAGTGGATCCCGTGGCCCCCGGACCTCGAGGAGCTCGCCGCCCTCCTGGCCCCCGGCCCGCCGCCCGCGCCGGCGAAGTCCCGCCCCTCGGGCCGCGGAGGCACCCGCCCCTCGAAGAAGGCGCCGCCCCCCGCGCCCCCGCCGGGGCCCGGGGTGGACGTGGGAGGACTCCTCGAGGAGATCCTGGCCAGCGCCGCCCTCGCCGGGGAGGGAGCTCCCCGCTACCTGTTCCGCTGCGACGAGCCCCTCAGTCTGCCCTGGGACCGCGCCGCCCTCTCCGAGATCCTGGTGGGCATGCTCACCCTCGCGCGGCGCTGCGCCGGCGACGAGGGCGTCGTGAGCGCCCAGGTCGACCCCCTCCCCGCCGAGGAGGGACGGCCGACGGGCGTGCTCGTGCGGATCGACTTCCCCCTCGGTCCCCTCACGGACGGGGACCTGCCCGGGATCCTGGAGGGCTCGTTCGAGGGCGCCGCGGAGGTCGCCGAGGACGTGGCCGCGGCTCGCGGCGCCGCCGAGGTCCTCCATCGCCAGGGGGGAGCCGCCGAGCTGCTCCCGCACAAGCCCGGCCGCCTGCGCCTGGAGGTCCGCCTCCCGAGCCCCTCTTCCCCCGCGGGGAGCGAGGGCGGGCCGTCCGGGGACCCGGAGCGAGGCAGCCCCGAGGACCCCTTCGCCTGAG
Source organism: uncultured Planctomycetaceae bacterium (assembly GCA_964428225.1). Classification (GTDB taxonomy): domain Bacteria; phylum Planctomycetota; class UBA1135; order UBA1135; genus JBFMCU01. Next base: position 45,568 of record CAYRXS010000006.1, on the reverse strand, counting down.
CCGGGACCGCCCGCTCGCGGTCCGCGCTCCAGTCGGCGACCGCGGCGTGTCGAGAAAGAGGGACATCGGAGAGATCCCATGTCCAATCCACGCATCCTCATCCTGGATCGTCCCTCCTTCTCGACCCGGAGCCTGGTCCGGGCCCTGGAGGCCGCCGGCCACGACGTACGGACGACCGAGGACCTCGCCACGGCCCGCCGGGAGCTGGAGGGGGACGCCGTGGGCGCCGTCCTCTGCAATCCCGAGCTCGGGGGCGACGACCTGCTTCGCGCGGTCCTCGGGCGACCGTCTCCGCCGCCCCTCTTGCTCTTCGACGATCTGGGGTGCTCGGGGGCGACCGTCTCCCCGGAGGTGAGCGAGGCCGCCTTCGAGACGATCATCCGCCCCGCCGACGAGCGCGAGGTGGTCGCGGCCCTCGCCCGGGCCCTCGACGCGGGCCGGCTCCGCCGCGAGAACCTCCGCCTCCGCCAGGAGGTCCGCGAGCGGTTCGAGCTCGGCAGCCTCGTCAGCACGGAGCCCCGCATGCGCCGGGTCTTCGAGACCGCGCGTGCGGTCGCGGATTCCCGGGCGAGCATCCTCATCCAGGGCGAGAGCGGCACGGGCAAGACCGTGCTCGCGCGCACCATCCACGAGCTGTCCGGCCGTCCCGACGCGCCCTTCGTCGTCGTGAACTGCGGAGCCCTGCCCTCGAACCTTCTCGAGAGCGAGCTGTTCGGGCACGTCCGAGGGGCCTTCACCGGGGCGGTGCGGGACCGGGCGGGCAAGTTCGAGACCGCCGACGGAGGGACGATCTTCCTCGACGAGATCGCAACCGCGCCCCACGAGCTGCAGGTCAAGCTGCTGCGCGTGATCGAGGAGGGCCGGTTCGAGCGCGTGGGCGAGTCGCGCACCCGTCCCATCGACGTCCGGGTCATCACCGCCTCGAACGTCGACCTCGCCGACGAGGTCGCGGCCGGGCGCTTCCGCGGAGACCTCTTCTATCGCATCGACGTCGTCCGCATCGAGGTCCCTCCCCTGCGCGAACGCATGGGGGACGTGCCGCTGCTCGCCCGGCGCTTCCTGAAGCGCTTCGCCCGGCGGCACGGGCGCGCGGTCGAGGGTCTCGATTCCGCGGCCGTCTCGCGACTCTGCTCGCACCCGTGGCCCGGCAACGTGCGCGAGCTGGAGAACACGATCGAGCGGGCCGTTCTCCTGACGCGCTCGCCGGTGCTGGGGCACCGCGACCTCTGGGCCGACGAGGCGGAGGCCGGCGACGACGAAGGCCGAGATGACGGTCCGATCCGCTGGAGCGACCTCCCGCTCGGTCCCCTCAAGCGAACCCTCGAGATCCCCGAGCGCTGGCTGATCCTGCGCGCCCTCCGGCACGAGGGCGGCAACCGCCAGGCCACCGCCCGTCTCCTGGGAATCAACCGAACGACCTTGTTCAACAAGATGCGCAAGTACAATCTCCTCTCGCTTCCCGCCAAGATGGAGGAGGAGATGACGCGAACCCCCGAGCTGGACCAGGCCGGCTGAGCCCCCCGCATCTCCGTCCCCATGTCGAAGCTCCGCTGGACTCTCGCGCTGCTCGCGGTCGTCACGCTCGCCACCATCTGGTACGTGTGGTCGACGAGCCAGAGGCTCACGCCCGCGTCGCTCCTGGAGTCCGCGGAGAGCCGGCTCGGTGTCGAGGAGCCGGATTACGACGCCGTGCTGCGCGAGCTCGACCTCGGGCTCCGGCTCGCGCGGGAGCGGGGGGACGCGGAGATCGCCGAGCAGCTGCGGTTCGCCCGGGCCGAGGTCTATTACCTTCGCGAGGACTACGAGCTGGCCCTCACGGATTGCCGGCGCCTGCTTCCGCTGGCCCTGGGCGAGCGCTACGAGCTGCGTCTGCTCGCGGCCCGCTCCGCCCGCGGAACCGGAGAGCTGGACTTCGCGCTCGAGCTGGCCCTGGAGGTGTTCGACGCCGCGCCCGAGCAGACCGGCATCCACGACCTGGTCGGGACCCTGCAGATCGCGCTCGCGGACCGCAACCTCGACGAGGTGCGCGAGATCCTCGACGCGAACCTCTCCACCCTGGACGTGTCGGGCGCCATGGAGCTCGCCCGCCGCGCCGGCGCCCTGCCCCCCGACGCCCCCGCGCGGCGCTCCGCCCTCGATGGTCTCGCCGTCGTCCTCACCGACGCCACCGCGACCGATCGGATCCGACGACTCGTGGAGGAGTCCTCGGAGCACATGGCGGCCGCGCGCGAGGTCTTCGTCGCGGGGCTCCTGCGGGAGCCGTCGGCCGCCGCCGTCGAGGGGCTCCAGGAGATCTACGCCCGCGCGGGGATGCACGCGGAGACGGCCACCCTGGGGCGAATCGCCCTCCGGCTCCGCCCCGCCCCCGCCTGCTTCGGCGTCCTCCTGCGGTCGATCTCGGCGTTCCTCGCGAGCGGGGAGCCGGCGGGGGCCCGGGTGCTGATCGCCTCGGTCCTCGAGGACATGCCGGGGCTGTCGGGCTGCTACCGGCGGCTCTCCCCCGAGTCCCTGCTGGAGTGGTGCGTGCTGCTGCACGAGCTCGAGCTCTGGGCCGAGCTGGACCTCGCCGCGACCCAGCTGAAGTCCCGCCGCCGTCAGTTCCTCGAGAATACCGACCTCGGCACGTCTCCGGAGTACTTCCTCGGGGTGGCCAAGCTGCGGACCGGGAACCACTCGGCCGCGTTCCCCCAGCTCAACCGGGTCAGCCCCGTCGGCCTGCGCCCCGAGATCTTCCCCGGCGAGAACGCCGCGGCCCACCTCGCACGCGCGGAGGCCCACCTGATCTTCGGGCAGCGCGGCGCGGCGCGTCGGGCGCTCGAGAGGGGGGTCCGCACGCCCCAGGTCCCCGCGCCCGATGCCCCAGAGGCGGAGTTCTTCGGCCTGGTCCACCTCGAGTACGGCAAGCTGCGCCTCGTCGACCGCCAGCTCCACCCCGCGGACACGAACCTCGCCCACGCGATGCGGTGCCTCCCCGCGCGGCGCGGCGAGCTCGAGCGGCTGTGGAGACAGTGCGGCGAGGCCTTCCAGAAGGCCCGGAACACCTCCGCGGAGAGGATCCTCAAGCGGATGCGGCGGTTCGACATCGTCCTGCCTCCCGAGGACACCACGGCCTACGACCTGTGGTCGCTCGGGTCCCTCTATCTCGAGCGCGGCAACGTCGGGGCGGGGCTCGGCGCGGCCAAGAAGATCCTCGCGGAGTTCCCCGGCTTCCCCCCCGCCCTCGAGCTGAGGGCCGAGGCGCTGCTCCGCCAGCACCGCTACGCCGAGGGCATCGACACCCTGCTCGGGCTCGGGGAGAGCGGGGCCGGAGGGCCCGACCTCGTGCAGCGGCTCCGGGAGGTGCCGCCGGAGGAGATGTCGCCCGAGCAGCGAGTCCGCTGGTACCGGCTGGATCCCCGGGGCGCGGCCCTGCGGGAGGTGGCCCACGCCCTGCTCGCGGAAGATCGCGTCGAGCTCGCCCTCGCCTCGATTCGCCCCCAGAAGGGGGAGCTCGATCCCCGCGAGCGCCTGCTCGCGGCGCGGGTGCTCGCCGAGCTGGGGCACTGGGACGAGTGCTTCCGTTCTCTCAAGGTGATCGATCCCGCGGACCCGGGATTTGCCGAGGCCGCGGGGCTCGTCCTGCTCGCCGGTTTCCGCAGCCGTTCCCCGGACGTTCTGGTGGATCCGCTCGTCATGGCCCTGGCCCGGATCGGCCAGACCCCGGTTCTCGCGGAGCCCGGATTTCCCGAGGCGATCGACGTCCTGCTCGCCACGGGGCATCTGCCCGAGTGCCTCAACCTGCTGCACCACCTGGACGCGACCGCGGGCCTGCACACCCCCGAGATCCTCCTTCGCCAGGCGGTCGCGCTCGTCGTCGACGAGCGCTTGGAGGGAGCCCACGACGCCCTGGATCGGGCCGAAGCCTTTTTTACAGGGGGCGAGGTCCAGCTCGGCCGCGTGCTGCTCGCCCTCGACGATCCCGACGACCTGCGCGAAGAGGCGAGCCGGATGATCGACACCGGCTTCGCGGCCAAGGAGTCCTACCGGGAGGCGCTGCTCCGCGCGCTCGAGGGCAACGCCGTGCTGGCGCACCGGGCCGCGGTCGTCGCGGACGATCTGGCGGGGGGCATCCAGCCGCGGCCGAGGCTGTGTCGCATCCTCTGCGAGTCGATGCTGGCCGGGGATCCGGTGTGGCAGGAGATGCGCCCCGAGGAGCGAAGTCCGCTGCTCGACGAGATGGTGGGCGCCGACTTCCTCGTCACGTTCGGCGGAACCCTCGGCCGCAACGAGATCCTGGCCATCCTGCTCGCCCTGGAGCACGAGCCCTGGCCCGCCTGGGCCATCTCACGCCTGCGCGCGCTCCCCTCGTCCGTGGCGTCCCGCGCCTGGCCGAGGTTCCTCGAGGCCCTCGCGCTGCTCCGCCTCGGGCAGTCCGAGGAAGCGGACGCCCTGCTCGCCCACCTGACCCGATCCGCCGAGGGCTTCCCCTACGCCTGGCTCCTGCGCGAGGAGCTGGCCCGCGAGCGGGGCGCCGATCCCGACTCGCTGGAGATGATCGAGCTCCGCATCGGGCGGGCGAAGGCCATGGGCGTCGAGGACCTCGAGTCGAGCGAGCTGCCGCGCCTCTACGCCTGGGCGATGAGGATCGCCCGGAATCCGCGAGGCGCGGTCCGCCTCCTGGAGAACGGCGTCGAGCAGTTCCCCGACATTCCCGTGCTCTCCATCGACCTCGCCCAGGCGCGCGTGGAGGTCGGCGACCTCCCCGGGGCCCTCCTGGAGTACGACCGGATCCTGGAGGACTTCTCCCCCGCCCAGACCGCCAGTGTGGTGCCGGAGTACCTGGAGCTCCTGCGGCGGTGCTCCGTCGAGGGGCTCCAGACCGACGAGGCCTGGTGGGCACGCCTGGAGGCCCTGGAGACGATGCACCCCGCCGAGCCCCACGTCGTCCTCGAGGTCGCCCGGCGTCTCGTGGAGACCGCGGAGGACCGCTGGGACCAGGGCGTAGCCCGCGCCCGGGCCCGCCTGGAGCGGTTCCGGGACCGCACCGACCACGCTCCCCTCGAGGAGCTGCGGCGGGGCGAGACGGCGCGGTGGGTCGCCTTCCTCGCGCGGTACCTCCCCGAGGCCGCGCTCGAGCTGGCCGACGAGGAGCTCCTGCGCCACCCCGAGCTCATCGAGCTGTGGCGCGCCCGCGCCGAGGCCCTCCAGGCCGTCGGGCGCCGCCGGGAGGCCGTGGCGGAGCTGCGGACGCTGCTCCTGATGGTCACCGAACCGGAGGCCCAGCTCGCGCTGACCGGGCTCATGGCGGAGGTGGGCCAGAGTCCGGGCCTCGTCCTCACGTCCCTGAGGGTGCTCGGCAAGACGGAGATGATGGCGGACCGGGGACGCGAGCTTGCCCTGGTCAAGGGCACCGCTCTGCTCGCCGGCCGACCGCGGCAGCGGGACACGGGGATCGACATGCTCACCGGGCTCCTGACCGCGCCCGTTTCCGGCGACCCCGACGAGATCCAGCGCGAGTGCGGTCTGCGCCTCTGCCTGGCCCTGCTGGATCGACGCCGGCCCGAGGACGTCGAACGCGCCTGCTCGATCCTGGGCACGATGGCCGCCAACCAGCACGACCCGATGCGCCGCGGCTACTACCAGGCCCTCTCGAACCTCGCCTTCCGCGAGGAGGAGCCCGACGAGGAACCCGACGAGGAGCCGTCGGACGAGGAGCCGCCGGACGAGGATTCCGATTCCGGGGACTAGACGACGAAGACGACGTTCCGGAAGCGCGCGGGAGCCGCCCCGTGGCTCATCTCCGCGGTCTGCATCGGGTTGCCCTTGCCGCAGTTCGGCACGCCCCACAGGTCCCAGTGATCCACGTCGCAGATGGCGTCGCACGAGCCCCAGAACTCCGGCGTGATCCCCTGGTAGGTCGGGTTGCGGAGCATGCGGGTCTTCCGCCCGCCTTCGATCCTCCAGCCGATCTCGCTCGTGAACTGGAAGTTGAGCCGGAGCTGGTCGATCGACCACATCTTCACCGTGTCGCAGAGCACGCCGTCGTCGGTGTCCGCGACCAGGTCGTCGAGCTTCCAGGTGCCGGGCATCAGCGACAGGTTCGTCATCCGCACGATCGGGGGGTGGTACCACCCCTCGGCGCGGCAGGTGGCGTGGCTCTTCGCGTCCCCCGCGATGGCCGCCCACTCGCGGTTCGTGTGGTAGCCGCGGAAGATCCCGTTCTCGACGACGTGCCAGCGGGTGGAGGGAACGCCGTCGTCGTCGAAGCCGCGCGTGTCGAGGCCTCCCGGCACCGTGGAGTCCGCGACGAGGTTCACCAGGTCCGAGCCGTAGCGGAACGTGCCGAGCTTGTCGGGCGTCGCGAACGACGCGCCCGCGAGGTCCACCTCGTGCCCGTGGACCCGATCGAGCTCGTTGGGGTGCCCCACGGACTCGTGGATCTGGAGCATGAGCTGGTTGCCCATCAGGATCAGGTCGCGCCGGCCCTCGGGGCAGGGTTCGGCCGAGCAGAGGGCCACCGACTCGTCGCGCATCCGCGGGCCGTGCTCCGCCAGGTGCAGGTCGCTCACGTGCTCCCAGCCCGCGCTGCGGTAGTTTCCGCCGAAGGAGGCGGGCCAGCTCCGCCGCTCGACGACGCCGTGGGCCGCGGCCGTCGTCGAGATGCCCGCTCCGGTGCGGACGAGCTCCTGGTAGATCTCCGCGCCCTCGCTGGTCGCCTGCCACTGCTCTTCCCGACGCAGGCTCAGGCTGGCCTCGCGCACGACCGTCTCCTCCGCGCCCTCCATGGAGCGGTCGGCTTCCGCGAGCAGCTCGATCTTCTCGGAGAGAGGGACCTCGAAGGGATCGACCTCCACGGGCGTGCGGTACTCGTGCGTGCCTCCGGTCGCGTCGACGAGGCGCACCGGCTCGGTGCGCGAGGCGACCAGGGAGCGCGCGACCTGCACCGCCCGCTCCCCCACCGCGCGCGCGGAGGCCGCGTCGGTCGCGGGCGCCGCCGCGAATCCCCAGCACCCGTCGACCAGCACCCGCACGCCGACGCCGACGTCCTCCGGTGCGGAGGCGCTCTCCAGCTTGCCGTTGTGCATCACGAGCTCCTGGCGCACGAGCCGGTTCAACCGCGCGTCGGCGTACTGAGCTCCGTGGCTGGTGGCGGCGCGGACGGCGTCTTTCGCGTTCTCCATCATGGCGTTGGCGGGGCTGGGGACCGGATCAGAAGTCGGAGCAGGAGGTGAACCGGAAGCCGTCCACCCGGACGGGAGGCGTGATCACCTCTCCCTCGAAGAGCGCCCCCGCGGCCTCGGGCCGATCGCCCACTCCGGTCACCGCAGCCAGGGCCCGGACGAGCTTGTCGGTGAAGCGCAGGTTCTTGACCGGCCCCTTCACCTCGCCGTTGTCGATCAGGAAAGTGCCGTTGCGCGTCATGCCGGTCAGGGTCAGGTCGCGCGGCTCGATCATGTTCGTGTAGTGGAACTGGGAGACGAGCAGGCCGCGGTCGACGCCCGCGATCAGCTCGTCCAGCGAGCTCGTCCCCGGAGCGACGACGAGGTTGCCCGCCCGCGGGCCCTCGACGCTGGGCTGGGGCATGGCGTGGCCGGTGCAGGGCAGGCCGAGCTTCCGGGCGTAGGTCCGGTCCGTGACGGGCCCGCGAGGGATCCCGCCCTCGACCAGGATCACGCGCTGCTTCGGGTTCCCCTCGCCGTCGAAGGGAAGGCCGGGGGACGTGGGCTCGAACACGTCGTCACGGATCGTCACCCCGTCGGCGAAGACCTTCTCGCCGATGCGATCGCAGAGGAACGACGAGCTCTCGTCGACCTCGCGCGCCCCGAAGCCGTAATAGCTCGCGAAGAGCAGGATCGCGCTCACCGCGGCCGGCTCCAGGACCACGGTGTACTCGCCGGGCTCGATGGCGCTCGGCCCCTGCGCACGCACGGCCTTGGTCACCGCGCGCTCGACGGTCTCCTCGGCTCCGAGCAACGCGACGGCCGGCGCGCTCGCCATCGCCACCCCCGAGCCGTCGTTTCCGGTAGCGGTCAGCGAGAGATGCGCGCGCGAGTACTGGCCGCAGACCGCGCGCCCGACGGAGCTCGCGACCGCCCGGGTCGTGCCCATGGTCCGGGCGAGACCCGCCGGCCGCAGGTCGTTGTCGGCGCAGGCCGCCAGGGCCGCGCGCACCCACTCCGCCTTCGGCTCGAAGCCGTGGGCGAGCGTCTCCGGGTCCCCCGCGGTGACGGGAACGTCGACGGGGCCCTCGAGGGGCAGCGCCTCCTCGTTGACGGGGCTGATCCGGGCCAGCTCCAGGGCTCGTTCGAGGGCCCGCCGCCAGTCCGCGGACTCCGCGGAGACCGCGACCGAGCGCGCCTCCCGGAAGCCGCCTCCCTCGCGGAAGCGCGCCCGGATGGCGACGGCCAGGCGGGAGCGATCCCCGCACTGCGTCGGTCCCACGTCGGCGAAGCGGACGAAGCCCTCCACCTGGGAATCGACGGTCACCTCCGTCTCGTCCGCGGAGCTCACCTCCGCCACCTGATGCGCCAGGGCGAGGGCCTCGGCCAGATCGAGCATCACCATGATTCAGCCCACGACGAAGTTGACGAGGCGGTTGGGAACGACGACGACCTTGCGCACGTCCATTCCCTCGAGCTGCCGGGGGACCGCCCCCCGCGCGTATTCCTCGAGCGTCTCGCGCTCGGCATCCTTCGGCGCCTCGACCCGGCCGCGCACCTTGCCGTTCACCTGCACGACGAGCTCGAAGGTCTCGTCGACGAGGTACTTCGCCTCGGCCTTCGGCCACGGGGCGCGTGCGATCGACTCCTCGTTTCCGAGCCGCGACCAGATCTCCTCCGCGAAGTGCGGGGCGAAGGGCGAGAGGACGGAGACGAAGCGCTCGACCTGCGCGCGCGTGAGCGCCTCCGGTCGCTTCGTCGCCTCGTTCACGAAGGTCATCAGGGCGGCTATCCCTGTGTTGAAGTTGAAGTGCTCGAACGAGTCGTCCACCCTCTGGATCGCGCGATGGAGCTGCTTCTCGAGCGCGAGGGAGTCGCCCTCGAGCGGCGCGTCGCCCGCCGCCGTGAGGTGCGGACGGAGCGGGGTGTCTCCCTCCTCGTCGACCAACAGCCGCCAGGAGCGGTCGAGGAACCGCCGCGATCCCGCGACGTCGCGCGGGTTCCACGGCTTGGAGTCCCCCAGGGGCCCCATGAACATCTCGTAGAGGCGGAAGGTGTCGACGCCGTACTCCGCGATGACGTCGTCGGGGTTGACCACGTTCCGCAGGGTCTTGGACATCTTGGCGACGACCTGCTCGAGCTCCTCGCCGCTCTCGCGGTGGATGTATTTGCCGCCCCGGTCCTCGACCTCGTCGCTCGGCACGAGCCGGCCCGTCGCGTCGCGGTAGGCGAACGCGGTGAGCATTCCCTGGTTGAACAGCGTCAGGAAGGGCTCCTTGCCCCGGACGAGCCCGAGCTGGTGGAGCACCCGGTGCCAGAACCGTGCGTAGAGCAGGTGCAGGACGGCGTGCTCCACGCCGCCGATGTAGAGATCGACCGCCCCCCAGTACCGCTGGGCCTCGGGGGAGAACGCGGCGGTCTCGCACAACGGGTCCATGAACCGCAGGTAGTACCAGCAGGATCCCGCCCACCCCGGCATCGTGTCGGTGTCGCGCCGGACGGCCTCGCCGGTCTCGGGGTCGGTGGTCTCGACCCAGTCGGTGGCGCGAGCCAGAGGCGCGGAGCCGTCCGAGGAGGGTTTGAAGTCCTCCATGGGCGGGAGCACGACGGGCAGGTCCTCGTCGCGGACGCGGGTCACGCTGCCGTCCTCGTGATGCAGGACCGGGAAGGGCTCGCCCCAGTAACGCTGTCGCGAGAACAGCCAGTCGCGAAGGCGATAGGCGACCTTCGCGCACCCGGCGTTCTTCTCCTCTAGGATCGCGATCGCCTTCGTCATCGCCTTCGGCGTCGCGAGACCGGTGATCGGGCCGGAGTCGACGGAGGTCCCCTCGCCCGTGAAGCACACGCCGTCGGCGAGGCCGGGCTCTCCCTCGGGAGGACGCACGACCTCGCGGATCGTCAGGTTGTACTTCTTCGCGAACTCGTAGTCGCGCTCGTCGTGGCCCGGCACCGCCATGATGGCGCCGCTCCCGTAGCTGATCAGGACGTAGTCCGCCACGAAGATGGGGATGCGCGCGTCGTCGCTATCCTCGTCGAACACCGGGTTGATGGCGTAGCGTCCGGTGAACACGCCGGTCTTCTCCTTGGCGAGGTCCGTGCGCTCGAGGTCGGACTTGGCCGCCGCCTCCTTGACGTACTCGCGGACCGCCTCGGCGTCCGACTGGGTCGTGATCGCGTCGAGCAGGGGGTGCTCGGGAGCGATCACCATGAAGGTGGCCCCCCAGAGCGTGTCCGGGCGCGTGGTGAACACGCGGAGGGATTCCTCGAGCCCCTCGATCCGGAAGTCGACCTCCCCGCCCTCGCTGCGGCCGATCCACTCCCGCTGCATCGCCTTGACGGACTCGGGCCACTCGAGGTCGTCGAGCCCCGCGAGAAGCTCGTCGGCGAAGTCCGTGATCTTCAACATCCACTGCTTCAGGGGCCGACGTTCGCAGGGAAAGCCCCCGCGCTCGGAGCGGCCGCCGATGACCTCCTCGTTCGCGAGCACCGTCTTCAGGTCCTCGCACCACCAGACGAGCGCCTCCGACTGGTAGGCGAGCCCGAGGTCGAAGAGCCGCGTGAAGATCCACTGCGTCCACCGGTAGTACGACGGATCGCAGGTCGCCACCTCGCGGTCCCAGTCGTAGGACAGCCCGATCATCTGGAGCTGGCGCCGGAAGGTCTCGATGTTCCCCCGCGTCGTCTCCGCGGGGTGGGTGCCGTTCTGGATGGCGTACTGCTCGGCGCCGAGCCCGAAGGCGTCGTAGCCCATCGGATGCAGGACGTTGTAGCCCTCCATCCGCTTGCGGCGGGCCACGATGTCGCTGCCGATGTACCCCATCGGGTGGCCGACGTGCAGCCCCGCTCCCGAGGGGTAGGGGAACATGTCGAGCACGTAGAACTTCGGCCGGTCCGGGTCGAAGCCGGGCTCTCCCGGGTTCTTCGCCCGGAAGACCTCGCGCTCCGCCCAGATTCGCTGCCAGTGGGGCTCGATCCGCCCCGGGTCGTAGGTGTTCTTCAAGGTTCTCTCTCGCGGTCGTCTCGCAAAAAGCGGCCCGGTAGCATAGAGACCGCCGCGGTTCACGGCCACGATCCCGGGACGTCGGCTTGACGGGGGCCGCCGTCCCCGGCATCCTTCGCGGCCTCTCCCCGCACCGATCACGCCGCCGTTCGCCTCTTCCGGCGCCGGCGAGCGAGGACCACGGGGGATTAGCTCAGCTGGTAGAGCGCTACAATGGCATTGTAGAGGTCAGGGGTTCGACTCCCCTATCCTCCACCAACCACTCCGAGCGGCCGCCCGCCTCCCGACGGGCGGCCGCTCTCGTCGGGGGGCGCGCCTCCTCGCCAGAACCCGGGACGACTCTCTCGCCCGGGCCCGCCGAGGGCTATCCTCTTCGCATCTCCCGTCCTTCCGAGTCCCGATAATGACCGACCTGATCCACCCCGACCGTCTCGCGAAGCTGGAGGCGATCCGCGCCGCGGGGCGGGATCCCTATCCCGCCCGGGGCGTGGAGGCCCGGCCGATCGCGGAGCTCGTGGCGGGCGCGGGCACCGCCGAGGAGCCCGGTCCGCTCGTGGGCGAGACCGTGTGCGCGGCGGGCCGCCTGCTCGGCCTGCGCGACTTCGGCAAGCTGATCTTCGCGCCCTTGCTCGACCGCACCGGTCGCATCCAGCTCGGGCTGCAGAAGAACCGCATGAAGGAGTGGTGGCCGAGCCGCAAGGAGCTCGACCCCGGCGACCTCGTCGGCATCACCGGCGAGCTGGGCCGGACCCAGAAGGGCGAGCTGACGATCTGGGGGCACGAGCTGACGCTGCTCGCCAAGGCCCTGGCCCCGCCCCCCGAGAAGTGGCACGGGCTGGTCGACAAGGAGCTGCGCTACCGGCGCCGTTACGTCGACCTGTGGGCCTCCGAGGGCGTGCGGGACGTGTTCGTGGCCCGCAGCCGGGCGCTCGCGGCCACGCGCCGGTTCCTGGGCGACCGCGGCTTCCTCGAGGTCGAGACCCCGACGCTGCACCCCATCGTCGGCGGCGCCCTGGCCAAGCCCTTCGTCACCCACCACAACGCGCTGGGGATGGACCTCTTCCTGCGCATCGCCCCCGAGCTCTATCTCAAGCGGCTGATCGTGGGCGGGTTGGAAATGGTCTTCGAGATCTCACGCAACTTCCGCAACGAGGGGCTGAGCACGAAGCACAACCCCGAGTTCACCATGCTCGAGCTCTACCAGGCCCAGGCCGACTACCGGCACATGATGGAGCTGACCGAGACGCTGGTCGAGACGCTCGCCCTCGAGCTGAACGGCGTCACCGAGGCCACCTTCCGCGGCCGGACCTACGACCTGAAGACCCCCTTCCGCCGCGCGCGCTACGAGGACCTGTTCCGCGAGCACGCGGGCTGCGACATCGGGGACGAGGACGCGGTGCGGGCGAAGGCCGCCGAGCTCGGCCTGCCCGGCGCCTCCGCCCTCGGGCACTGGAAGCTCGCGGGCGACGTCTTCGAGGCCACCGTCGAGGAGCACCTCGACGGACCCGTGTTCGTCACCCACTACCCCGTCGCCATCTGCCCGCTGTCCAAGAAGGATCCCGAGGATCCCCGCTGGGCCGAGCGGTTCGAGCTCTTCCTCGACGGCATGGAGCTCGCCAACGCCTTCTCCGAGCTGAACGATCCGATCGAGCAGGAGCGGCGCTTCGTCGAGCAGGTCGCGAGCAAGGACCCCGAGGCTCCCGGCGAGGTCGACGTCGACTACGTCCAGGCTCTCGAGTACGGCATGCCCCCCGCCGGGGGGATGGGTCTCGGCTTCGACCGGGTGTTGATGATCCTGACGAACCAGGACTCGATCCGCGACGTGCTCCTCTTCCCCACCATGCGCCCGCAGTCGTCGGGCCCCTCGACGGACGACGAGCCGGTCGAGGATTCTCCCTAGGAGGGCTTCCCGCCACCGGTGTTCCGCACCTTCCTCAGCCTGCGCTACCTCCTGGCGCGCCGGACGAACCTGATCGGCGTGGTGGGGATCTTCCTGGGCGTCGGGGCCCTGATCATGATCCTGTCGATCATGACCGGCTTCCTCGCCCAGACGCGCAGCGTCATCCGGGGGAACCTGTCGGACATCATGATCGAGCCGCACTTCCACCGGCTGCACGGGGACTACCCCGGCCGGCGGACGCCGCAGCCGATGCTCGACGTGATCCGGGCGAACGAGGGCGTGGAGGCGGCGACGGCCCAGCTCGTGTGGATGGGCATCCTCACCCAGAGCGGCTCGGGCGAGATGTCCAGATACTACGAGCGGCGCCTGTCCGACCAGCAGGGCCAGTTCCTCGCCATCCAGCTGCTCGGAGTGGACGTGCTCGGCGCCGCGCGGCTCGCCTGGCCCGCGGTCCAGGCCTGCGCGATCACCTGCGGGGGTTCCCCGCCCCCGTGTCCCGTCCAGGACGAGCTCGACACCACGGAGTTCTTCGCGGCCCTCCTCGACCCGGAGGAAAGCGACGACGAGCCGGAGGACGGATCGCCGCTACCCCCCTTCCGCTCGACGGCCCGGGCGCTGGTGGCGAATCCCCTCTTCCCCTTCGCCCCACCGCCTTCCGTCCTGCGCCGGGGGCGGATCCCCCCGCGGGTCGTCGTGGGCGAGCAGCTCTACCGCGACCTCGAGCTGTACCCCGGCAGCATCATCGAGCTCAGCACCGCGGTGCCCGATCCCGCCACCGGCGAGTGGCACCCCAACAACGCCAGCTTCCTCGTCGCGGGCACGTTCCGCACGGGGGACAACGACATCGACCGCGGCCGGATCTACATGGCGCGATCCGAGCTCGCCGACTTCATCGGGGGATCCCGCCCCTACAGCCAGATCCTCGTGCGCCTGAAGGACTACGAGGACGAGGGCGAGCGCGTCCGCGACGAGCTGTTCGACGGCCTCCTCGAGGCGGGAACGATCCGCGGCCATCCCCATGAGGTGCGGACCTGGGAGCAGTTCCGCTCCAACCTCCTCGGAGCCATCGAGAACGAGCGCGTGCTCATGGGGATCATGCTCAGCCTCGTGCTGATGGTCGCGGGCTTCACGGTCTTCGCGATCCTCTCCATGATGGTCACCGAGAAGCGGCGTGACATCGGGATCCTCTGCGCCCTCGGCGCCACGCCGCGGGGCATCCTCGACGTGTTCCTCCTGATCGCGTTCTGGGACGCTCTCATCGGGGCGGTTCTCGGGGCGGTCGCGGGGGTATGGGCGGCGGTGAAGATCGATCCCATCGAGAAGTGGCTCTCCGACACGCTCGGCATCCAGATCTTCAACCGCGACGTCTACCTCTTCGACCACATCCCCAGCGTGGTCGATCCCCTCGCGGTGGCCCTCATCGTCCTGGGGGCCTTCGTCTGCACCCTGCTCTTCGCCGCCCTCCCCGCGGTGCGCGCCGCGCGCCTCGATCCCCTGGACGCCCTGCGGTACGAGTAGCCATGGAGACCACGCCGATCGTCCCCGCTCCCCCTCCGGGAGTCGCCGCCGAGCCGGTCCTCCGGGCGAATGGAGTGCGCAAGGGCTTCCCCATCGGAGGACGCACGCTCGAGGTGCTCCACGGGGTCGACCTCGCGCTGGCGCGCGGGGAGCTCGTCGCGCTGCTGGGAGCCTCCGGGGCCGGCAAGTCCACCCTGCTCCACATCCTCGGCCTCCTCGACCGGCCCACCGCGGGCACGGTGACGATGGGAGGCGAGGACGCCTGGGGGCTGTCGACCGTGCGGCGCGCCGCGCTGCGCAACCACCACATCGGGTTCGTCTTCCAGTTCTACCACCTCGTGGCGGAGCTCAACGCGACGGAGAACGTTCTGCTTCCCGCGATGATCGCCGAGAGCCGCCTCCGCTACCGGGCGAACCGCAAGCGCCACCGTTCTCGCGCGCGTGACCTGCTGGCACGCTTCGGCATGGGTGAGCGATTGAAGCACCGGCCCTCGCAGCTCTCCGGCGGTGAGCGCCAGCGCGTGGCCATGGCGCGCGCGCTCTTCAACGATCCGGAGATCCTGCTCGCCGACGAGCCCACCGGGAACCTGGACCGCGGCACCGGCGAGAAGGTGCTCGAGCTGCTCTTCGAGGAGCAGCGCCGGCGCTCGCTCTCCATGATCCTCGTGACCCACGACGAGAGCATCGCCCGCCAGTGCGAGCGGGCGGTCGTGATGGAGGACGGCCTGATCAGCGAGGCGATCCGATGAAGCGAATCCTGCTCCCCCTGCTCGCGGTCCTCGGCGCCTGCGCGGCCGAGCCCGAGGGACCGACCACCGCCGTCGTCGCCCACCGGGGCGCGAGCGGCGACGCTCCCGAGAACACGCTCGCCGCCGTGTCGCGCGCCCTCGAGCTGGGGGCGGACTGGATCGAGCTCGACGTGCGGCTCAGCGCCGACGGGCGCGCGGTGCTCGTGCACGACGCGGACGTCGAGCGCACCTCGGACGGCACGGGGCTCGTGGCCGAGCTCGACTTCGCGACGCTGCGCGAGCTGGATGTCGGCTCGTGGTTCGACGCGCGGTTCGCGGACGAGCGCGTACCGAGCGTCGAGGAGACCGCGGCCCTCGCCGGCGACGCCGCGGGGCTGATGCTCGATCTGAAGCTCGCGGGGGCCGGAGCGGCCATCGCGAGCGATCTGGCCGCGGCGGGGTTCGACCTCGACCGGGTCCTCGTCGGAGCCTGGGACGACGCCCAGCTCGCCGACGCCACCGAGCACCTCGAGGGAGCCACGATGCTCTTCATCGGCGAGGTCCCCGAGGGCGCGACCGACACGAGCTGGATCGACGCCCTTGCGGAGAAGGGCTACGAGGCTCTGTCGCTCTCCTGGGAGGGCGTGACCTCGGAGGTCCTGACGCGGGCCCACGCGTTCGGACTCGACGTCCACGTGTGGACGGTGAACGAGCGCGGGGACATGGAGCGCGTGGTCGAGGCCGGCGTCGACGGGGTGATCACGGACCAGCCCGCGCTGCTGGTCGAGGTCCTCGCAGGCGAGTAACCCGCGCCCGCTCTACTCGTCGAAGAAGTCGAGCTTGTCCAGCGGCATGACCACGGACGTCACGATGTTCGCGGCGTGGCTCGCCACGCGCTTGAAGTAGCGCGCCGAGAGCACGAGCCCCGCGTGGTTGTCCTCCATGACGCCGATCGACCGGCCGATGATCGCGTCGCAGTTGTCCTGCACCTGGTCGCATTCGCTCAGGAAGGCGCGGGATCCCTCCTCGTCCTCGGAGAGGTACAGGTGCAAGGCCCGCACCAGCATCCGGCTGATCTGGTCCTTGATCTCCACGAGCAGGCGCATGTCCTCGTCGGAGATCGAGGGCTTCAGCACCACCAGATCGAAGATGTTCTTGGCGTAGTCCCCGATCCTCTCGGCGTCCTTGGCCACGCTCATGATCACCAGCAGGTGCGGGAAGCTGCGCACCCCGTGCACCGTTCCGTGCACCACGATCGCGCGGCGGATCAGCTGCTCGGTCTCGTTGATGCGCTTGTCGGTGTCGAAGAGGTCCTCACGGATCGCCTCCGGATCCGTTCCTCCGACCAGCGCATTGGCGGAGGCGTCGAAGATGTGCCGCCCGTCCTCGAGCATCTGCACGAAGCGCTTCTGAATGTCCTTGAAGCCCGCGGGCTCCTCGCCGGTGTTCAGCCAGTTCGCCATGGTTCCTTTCGATGGGGCCGCGGTCAGCCTATCACGAACTCCCCCCCCACAGCACCCATCCACTGAGGGGGACGACGACGAAGACGCCTACGACGTAGACCACGAGAATGAGCTTCGATTTCACGGCGACCCGGGCCAGCCCCTCCGCCAATCTGACGGGAATCCGGCGCACCGCGGGGAACGGGTAGATGAGCAACGTTCCCGCCAGGTTGAACAGGAGGTGAACGATGGCGATGCTCAGGGCTCCCGACTCGTCCTGGGCCATGCTGGCCAGGAGCGCGGTCACCGTGGTTCCAATGTTGGCTCCGAGCATCACGGGGAAGGCCTTTTCGAGCCGCAGCACTCCCGCCGCGCACATGGGGACCATCAATGACGTGGTGATGCTCGAGGATTGCACCGCGCAGGTGATCAGGACGCCGATTCCGAGCGGGACCAGTCCGCTCGAATCGAGCACGCGGTTCATCCCCTTCTCGATTCGGCCCGCGATCACCCGGCGCATGTTCTTCGTGATGAGGTAGAGACATCCGAAGATGAGGAGCACACCGAGGATCAGCATCGCGATGCCGAGCGCCCTGCCTTCGAGCCCCGTGCTCTCCACGAGGTCGACCAACCAGTGGTGCACGGCCTTGATCGCCCTCTTGATCGGGCTCTGGTACTCGGCACCCCCGCCGCTGGGGATGCGGGAGGTCAGCCACTGCGCACTTCGGGCGAGGAAGTGCGTCGTCATCTCCAGCGGGAAGAAGACCAGCACCGCGATCAAGTTGAAGAAGTCGTGCATGGTCGCCGCGGCGAACGCCCGGTGGAATTCCCGCGAGCGACGCACGTGGCCCAGCGACACGAGCACCGCGGTGATCGTCGTGCCGATGTTGGCTCCCAGGATCATGGGAACCGCATGCTCGACGGGGAGCGTTCCGCTCCCGACCACCGCTACGATCGTCGAGGTGGTGACCGAGGAGCTCTGAACGATCACCGTGAACAGGATGCCGAGGGACAATCCCGCGAAGGGATTGGATACCCCCCGGAACAGCTCCTGCTCGTCCCCTCCTCCCCCGAGCACCCCCACGTCTCCGAGGGTCTTGATCGCCTT
Organism: uncultured Planctomycetaceae bacterium; assembly: GCA_964428225.1. Taxonomy (GTDB): domain Bacteria; phylum Planctomycetota; class UBA1135; order UBA1135; genus JBFMCU01. The sequence goes on along the minus strand of CAYRXS010000006.1, from coordinate 27,733 downwards.
GCTCATGGTCTCGATCGCCACGAGGAAGCCGAACAGCAGGATCAGCAACCAGAGGATCCGCAGGAGAATGGTCCCCGTCGGGGTGCCCCCGGCAGAGAGCTGAGGGGTCGGCTGGAGAGATTGGGCCGAGGCCATGACCCAGGGATAGGAACCGCCCGCGCGCGTGGCCATCCTCCCCGGCCCGCGACCGGGCAATGCTCGGAAGCTTCACCCCGTCTTCATCGGATCTTCACGATCCGCAGGGAGCGCTACGCCTCCTCGTCCTTCCAGGCGAGTCCCCACCCCAGACGGCTGCGCAGACGACGGTAGGGATCGAGCTCGGGCATGACGTAGATGGGGTAGGGCACGCGGTGCCCCCGCAGGCGGATCACGCTGCCCACGTGCAGGGGGTGGTGGCTGTGTCCGTCGACGACGAGGTGGAAGACCCCCTCCCCCGCCGCGACGGTCAGGCGCAGCAGGGCGTCGGCGTGGATGACGATCGGACGGTTCGACAGGCCGGTCGAGCAGATGGACGTCACCACGAGCCCGGGCACCGAGGGCTCCAGGATCGGCCCCCCCGCGGCGAGGGCGTAGGCAGTCGAGCCGCTCGGCGTGGCCACGATCACCCCGTCCGCGCGGTAGTTCGTCATCCAGGAGTCGTCGACGTCGAGCCTCGCGGTCAGGAGACCCTGGCGGGCGTCGCGCTGCAGGACGAAGTCGTTCAGGGCGATGGCGCTCTTCGGGCCGTCGTCGGTCTCCCACTCCGCGTGGAGCCGCATGCGACGCTCGAGGATCCCCTCACCGGCCAGCACGCCCTCCAGGGTCTCCACCCAGTGAGAGGCCGTCGTCGAGGCCAGGAATCCGACGCGGCCGAAGTTGATGCCCAGCACGGGGACGGGATCGAGGGCGAAGGCCCGGACCGCCCCGAGCATCGCGCCGTCGCCGCCGAGGACCACGACGAGGTCCGGCGCGTCCCCGAAGTCCCCGGCGAGGGCACGGGCCTCGCGCTCCTCGCAGAAGCGGGGCGGATCCCGCTCCAGCACGACCTCGTCCACGCGTCGCTCGAGCCAGGGCGTCAGGCGAGCCGCGAGCTCGCCGATCTCGGGGTTGCCGGGGTTGGCGAGGATGAGCACGCGCTCGATCCGGCCGCCCGGGGGGAGCCCGTTGTCCTCCCGTGCCGTCGAGCGCGCCATGTTGCCGTCCTCAGACCCGGGTGGCCCGGAGCTGGGCGAGGAGGATCTTCTCGATGCCTGCGGCGTCGAGGCCGCAGGCCGCGAGCTGCTCCTCGCGGGTGGTCATGTGGTCGACGAACCGATCGCCGATCCCGAGCACGCGGACGCGCGCCTTCGTGTCCGGCCGGCGCCCCAGGCATTCGAGCACGGCCGAGCCGAACCCGCCGGAGCGCTGGTGCTCCTCGATCGTGATCACGCAGCGGTGGTCCTTCGCGTGGCGGACGAGGAGCTCCTCGTCGAGCGGCTTGGCGAAGCGCGCGTCGACGACGCCGATCCGGGTTCCGCGGCGCCGCAGCCGCTCGGCCGCACCGAGAGCCTCGCTCACCAGCGGTCCGTAGGCCCAGACGACGACGTCGTCCCCCTCGGCGAGCACCTCGGCGGATCCCGGCTTCATCGGGCGGCGCTCGTCGGCGGGGAGGACCTCGGAGGCCGGACACCGGGCGCGCGGGTAGCGGATCGCGAAGGGGGTGCCGAGGCGGACCGCGGCGTCGAGCATGCGCTCCAGATCGGAGGCGTCGCGCGGCGCGCAGAGGGTCACCCCGGGCAGCGCGCGCAGGTACGCGATGTCGAACACCCCGTTGTGGGTCGGCCCGTCGGCGCCGACGAAGCCCGCGCGGTCCATGCAGAAGACGACCGGCAGGCCCTGCAGGGCCGCCTCCTGGAAGACCTGGTCGTAGCCGCGCTGCAGGAAGGTGGAGTAGACGGCGACCACCGGTCGGAGACCCCCCTTCGCCATGCCCCCCGCCATGGCCACCGCGTGCTGCTCGCAGATGCCCACGTCGTGGAAGCGGTTGGGGAAGCGCTTCGAGAACTCGCCGAGGCCGGTCCCCGAGGTCATCCCCGCGGTGATCGCGTGGACCCGCACGTCCCGCGCGGCGACGGACTCGAGAGCGCTCGCGAAGGCCTCCGTGAAGTGCGGGCCGGCGCACGGCTCCTCCGGCCGTGGAATCTCGTCGAGCGGGGGCACGACCTCGTGCGCGCGCTCCACCGCCGGCCCCTTCGACCGCGGCGGGCTGGCGGCGTGGAAGCGCTCGGGGTCCGAGGCGGCCTGGGGATGGCCCTTGCCCTTCTCGGTCAGGACGTGCAGCAGGACGACCCCGTCGAGCTCCCGCACGCGCTCCAGGTTCTCGACGAGGCGGCCGACGTCGTGGCCGTCGACGGGTCCCACGTACGTCACGCCGAGCCACTCGAAGACGTGGCCCTGGACGATGGAGTGGCGGAGGACCTCGCGGATCTGCCCGATTGCTCCCTCGACCTTGCCCCCGATCAGGGGGATCGACTGCAGGAGGCCGTGGATCTCCTGCTGGGCGCGCTGCACCACACGTGCGGACCGGATCCGGGCGAGGTACCGCGCCAGGGCGCCCACCGTCCGCGAGATCGACCACTCGTTGTCGTTGAGGATCACGAGCATGCGCTCGCCGCTCGCTCCGGCGTGGTTGAGGGCCTCGAAAGCCGCGCCCGCCCCGAGGCTCGCGTCCCCGATGACGCTGACCACGTGGGGGCGGGTCGGCTCGTGGGCGGCGGCCATGGCCAGCCCGAGGCCGACGCTGATCGAGGTGCCCGCGTGTCCGGTGTGGAACAGGTCGTAGCTCGACTCGCGGGGGTTCGTGAAGCCGCACAGCCCGTCCGTCTGGCGCAGGGTGGAGAAGAGGTCGCGCCGGCCGGTCAGGATCTTGTGGGCGTAGGCCTGGTGGCTCACGTCCCACACGATGCGATCGCGGCGGAAGTCGAAGACCCGGTGCAGGGCCACGGAGAGCTCGACCGCCCCCAGGTTGCTGCCCAGGTGTCCCCCGGTGCGCTCGACGGAGTCGAGCAGGAAGGCGCGGATCTCCTCGCACAGCTCGGGGAGCTGGTCGTTGGCGAGGGTGCGCAGCTCCTCCGGCGAGCCGACCCGTGCGAGCAGGGGGCCGAGGAGGGGTCCGGGGGTGGGGATCGGGTTCTCGTTGCTCATCGCACAGGGCTCCGCGGGAGCGGTCGCAGGCTAGTCGCCGCCGTGGGGGGAATCCAAGGATTGTAGCAGGATCGTGTTCGCTGCTTACGTGAGGATCGGGCCGACGTTTGCGTTACGTTCGACGAGACCGCACGAGCTCGACGAGCTCGAGGCCCGGATCCCCGGGCTCCAGGCCCAGGGCCCGGGCGCGCCCGGCCGCCGCCTCCCCGAGGCGCTCGGCCTCGGCCCGGGCCCCCTCGAGCCCCAGGACGGCCACCAGGGTGGTGCGATCGAGGGCGACGTCCTTGCCCGGGGTCTTGCCCAGGGTGGCGGCGTCCCCGGTCACGTCGAGCAGGTCGTCCGTGGCCTGGAAGAGCAGCCCCAGGGCCTCGCCGTACTCCCCGGCCCGCCGCCGGAACGCCGCGTCGGCCCCCGCGGCCACCGCCCCCATCTCCGCGGCCGCCCGGAAGAGGGCCGCGGTCTTCCTGCGATGCATGTCCGCCAGGGCCGCGAGATCCGCGCTCGCCTCGCCCCCCTGCTCGAGGGTGAGATCGAGGATCTGCCCCCCCACCATGCCCCGGTCGCCCGCGGCCCGGGCGAGGATCACCGCGAGCTCCGCCCCCCCCGGCTCGGCCCCGCCGACCACCTCGAAGGCCAGGGTCAGGAGCGCGTCTCCCGCGAGCACCGCCGTCGCCTCGTCGAAGGCCACGTGGCACGTGGGACGGCCCCGACGCAGCTCGTCGTCGTCCATGCAGGGCAGGTCGTCGTGGACCAGGCTGTAGGTGTGGACCATCTCGAGGGCCGCCGCGGGCCGGGCCGCCGCCTCGTCTGTCCCGCCTCCCGCCCGGCAGAGCAGCCGCACGACGGCGGGGCGCAGGCGCTTGCCCCCGCCGAACAGCGAGTGGCGCATGGCCTCGTGCAGGCGCGCCGGGGGGGCGTCCGCGGGAGGGACGAAGCGCTCCAGCACCCGCTCCGCCCAGAGCCGGGCGTCCTCGAGCCAGGCCCGGACGTCGACGGGGGGGCTCGTCACGCGGTCACTCCTCGGGGAGGTCCGGGTCGCCCTCGAAGGGACGCATCGAGGCCTCCGCGTCGCGGGTGAGCTCCTCCACGCGGCGTCGGTAGCCCTCGAGCGCGCCGTGGCAGCCCTTGAGCAGCTCGATGCCCTCCTGGTAGCGCTCGATCGCCTGCTCGAGGCCCAGCCCCCCTTCCTCGAGGGCGGACACGATCGCCTCGAGGCGCTCGAGGCGTTCGTCGAAGCTCGGCTCCCCGCTCTCGGCGGGTTTCTTGGGCGAAGCACGTTTCTTGGCGGACATGGCGCAGCGAGTGTAGTGGAAGATACCGTGTCGAGCATCCCGTCTCCCGCCGATGCGCTCCTCCCTGCTCCTCCTGCCCGCCGTCCTCGCCCTGCTCGCGTGGTCCGGATCCGTGGTTCGCGGGGGTTTCGCGCTCGATGACCGCGAGCTCCTCGAGGGGAATCCGGTGGTCGAGGGGACGGTGCCCTGGACGGAGTGCTTCCGCCGGGACTACCTGCACCACCTCGGCGATTCCGGGCACTACCGTCCCCTCGCCTCGCTATCGCTGCGCGTCGACCGCGCGCTCTGGGGGGACTGGGCGCCGGGATACCACCTGACGAACGTCCTGCTCCACGCGTGGGTGCTGCTCGCCGCGGGGTGGTTCCTGCGGAGCGCGGGGGGGTCGCGGGCCCTGTTCTGGGGGCTCGCGGTCCTCGCGGTGCACCCCGTGCTCGCGGACGCGGTCGCCTGGATCGCGGGGCGAACCTCGCTCCTCTCGGCCCTGGGGGGCCTGCTGGGGCTGCTCGGCGTCCAGCGCGCGCTCGGGATTCGCCGGACCACCCTGCGGTTCGGCGCTCTCCTCGCCGCGAGCGCGGGAGGCCTGCTCCTGGGGCTGTGGGCCAAGGAGGACGCCGTCGTCTTCGCCCTGGCCTACGTGCTGCTCGCCGCCGGCACCTCGCGGCGAGACGCCGTGGTCGTCGGCCTCGGCGCCGCGGCGGGGATCGGCATCTGGCTCCTCATGCGCCACGCCGCTCTGGGAGCCTTCCTGTTCGACGACGTCCAGGCCCCGCTCGCCTCCCGGACGCTCGTCGAGCGTCTCCCCTACGCCGGCCGCTCCCTGCTCGAGGCCCTGCGCCTGGCCGTGGCTCCCGTCCTCTACCCGCCGAGCTACCGGGCGGCCGCGGGGTTCTGCCTCGCGCACCCCCCGAGCCTCCTCGCCCTGGCCGGGTGGCTTCCCTGGCTGGCCCTCGTCGGCCTCGGGCTGCGGGCCCTCCGCCGCGGCCGCGCGAGGCTGGCCGCGGCCTCCGCGGTGCTGCTCGCCGTGGCCTTCCTGCCCACCCTCCAGCTCGTCCCCGCGGCCAAGGTCTTCGCGCCGCGCTTCCTCTACCTGCCCCTGCTCCTGGGCACGCCGCTGGTCGGTGTGGCCGTGGCCCGGATTGCCCGGCGCGGCGGTGTGCTGCTCCTCGTGATCCTCGCGGCGCTCGCGTGGGAGCGGGCGGGCGTCTACGCGAGCCGGGAGAGCCACGCTCGCGCGGTCATCGCGGAGGTTCCCCTCGACGTCGCGGCCTGGTGCACCCTGGGCCTCGCCCTCGAGGAGGGCGGCGACCTCGAGGGAGCCGCGAAGGCCTGGGAGCGGGCGAGAGCGATCGAGCCCCGCTACAGCCGGGTGTGGTCGCTCCTCGGCGCCCACCAGCTCCGCGCGCGAGACTACGCGCAGGCCATCGAGACGCTGCGGCGGGCGGTGGCCGAGGGGCCGGACAATCCGGTCGCCCACTGCAACCTCGGCGCGGCGCTCCTGCACGAGGACCTCGTCGCCGAGGCGGCCACGACCTACGCACGCGCCGCCGAGTTCGCCCCCGGGATGCTCGCCGCCTGGCGGGGTCTCGCCCGCTCTCGCCTGCGGCTCGGGGAGACCGCCGCCGCGCGCGTCGCCCTGGAGCGGGCCCTCGCGCTCGATCCCGCGGACGCCGCCACCCGGCGGCTGGCGGAGGAGCTCGACGCGGCGGAGGGGGGCTGAGCTCAGCCCTTCGGCTTCGCGCTGCCGACCAGCTCCTCCATCGCCTCGCGCGTGGGGAGCGAGGGGTTGGCGCCGACCACCTGCGTGGCAAGGGCTCCCGCGGCGCAGGCGTGGCGTACCGCGTCCTTGAGCCGCGCCCCCTCGGAGCGCAGGACGGCGAGGGCTCCGACGAAGGCGTCCCCCGCGGCGGTCGCGTCCACCGGCTCGACCGGGAAGGCGTCGAAGCTGCGCACGTCGGTGCCGTCGAAGTGGATCGCCCCCTCGGATCCGACGGTGATCACCACGCGCTCGGGCCCGAGGCTCGTCAGGCGTCGCGCGAGGCCAGCGGGAGTGGCCTCGCCGGGCTCGACCCCGAGGATCGTCTCGGCCTCCGGGCAGTTCACGACGAGCAGGTGCACGTCCCCCAGGAGCTCGACGGGCACGTTCTCCGCGGGGGCGGCGTTCAGGATCACCTTCGCCTCGGCCTGACGGGCGATCTCGATCGCGCGCCGGTTCGTCTCCGCGGAGATCTCGGCCTGCAGCAGGAGCACGTCCGCGGAGCGGATCACCTTGGAGGCGGCGTCGACGTCCTCGGGAGAGAGCTGCGCGTTGGCCCCGGGGCTGACGACGATCGTGTTCTCGCCCCCGGGCACGACGGTGATCACCGCGATCCCGGTGTGGGTCTTCTCGCAGGTGCGCACGTGGTGGATGTCGAGCCCGTCCGCGGCGAGCACGCCGCGCATCTCGGATCCCCAGTCGTCGGCGCCGATGCAGCCGACGAGGCTCACCTTGGCACCGAGGCGGCTCGCGGCCACGGCCTGGTTCGCGCCCTTGCCTCCCGGGTGCATCTCGAAGATCCCTCCGAGCAGGGTCTCCCCGCCCCGTGGGAAGCGCGGCGCGCGGACCACGAGGTCCATGTTGATGGAGCCGACGACGCAGACGTGGCAGGACATACGGGAGGGCGGGAATCCGGGGCCGTGGGGACGCGGGCGGGCAAATGGTAGCGCGAAGTCGGCCGGGATCCTCCTCGACCCCCGGCTCCGGGGGCCTCTCCCCCGCCGTGAGTCGGGTTCCGGAAACGAGTTAGGACGGCTCGGCCGGTCCCCGCGCCGGCGGGGATCCGCGGCCCGGCGCGGTCACCGGGCCTGCGACTCCTGGACGGCGAGGTACTTCGGGGAGAGGGCCGGATCGCTGTCCGTGTACTCGAGCAGCCCCCAGGCGCCCCCGCCCGCGGGGAAGACCTCCTGGATGAACGCGAAGTGCATCCACCGCCCGCCGGGCCCGCCGTCGACGGAGCTCATCTCCTCCCACAGCCCCAGGAGGTCGTAGTAGAGCTCGAACATGGCCACCCCGCGATTCAGGCCGTAGAAGCGCTCCGTCAGGTACTGCATCTCGGCCCAGCACTCGGGATCGTTCTGGGTCGGACAGAAGTCGGGACAGTCGCACCAGTCGTAGATGAGGCTCTGCCCGCCCTCGTAGGCCGCGAGGCGGACGTCGTCGGGGGGCGCGGTCCCCGCGTTGTGGGCCTCGACCGCGGCCCGCTGGGGCACGAGGAAGTCCCGCAGGTTCCTGGAGGGCCCGCCACGGATGACCGAGTGCAGGTAGGCGACGAACTGCTCGTCGGAGATCGTCTGCAGATCGTCCCAGCCCACGTCCTGCACGCACCGCTGCCCGAAGTACGTGTTCAGCGCGATGTGGTCGACCTCGTCGGGCCCGCCGATCGTCGTCAGGAGCTGGCTCGTGTACGAGCTCGAGTTGATGCGGCCGCCGATGACGCGCTCGAGCCGGTCGGGGATCCCCCGCGCCGCGAACTCGGCCTCGAAGATGTCGAAGATCGTGTTCGAGTGGCTCGCCAGGAACTGGACGACGCAGGCCTCGAGCGCCGGGTCGAGCGGCGGCGGGCTCAGGGGATTGCAGGTGGTGCACCCCATCATCGTGTCGACGACGTAGCAGAACTGGTGTCCGAAGAGCGGGTTCCAGACCTCGCTGCCGTACTCGACGATGACGTTGCGCGACTCGAAGAACGCCCAGTCCGCGGCGAGGATGGCCAGCGGCATCACGTAGCCGACGACGTCCGCGTCGTAGGGGATGTTGATCCACACGTCCGCCTCCACCGCGTCGGCGAGCTCGAGACAGACCTCGTGGGGAACGCCTCCGTGCCCGTCGTAGCGGTCGTAGGTGTAGTGCGACGCCGAGGCCTCGTCGTCGAGCATCGGCACCGTGTTCGACAGCACCGAGCGCCAGTTCGTGAACCGCAGCGCTCCCGGCGTCAGGCCCTGGAGGCGGTCGAGGAAGTCGGGGAGGAAGGTCTGGATGGGGTCGCCGCTTCCGTCGGCGAGAGCGGAGGGAACGATGCGGACGTTGCGGACGTGGTCCGGGGCTCCCGCCGAGGTGAGGATCCGCAGGATGATCCCGGTGTTCGAGGGGGAGACGTCGATCTCGTAGCGGTTCGGATCGAGCACCGTCGAGCTCGTCACGTCACCGGTGAACCCCATCGTGCCCGTCCCCTCGAAGGCCACGACGTAGGTGCCCGCGGGATAGTGCCCCGCGACGCCGTGCACCACGTGCGTGCCCAGGACGTAGCCCAGGTACGGGATCGCCTCGCGCGCGTACCCGTCGTCGTCGAGGTCCGTGAACACGTTCGCGTAGTCCGTCACCGATCCCCCGTTGGGGTAGCTGTCGCCCGCGAGCACCGCGTCGAACCGCTTGCACACCTTCATGAAGTTCGTGAAGGGCAGCTCGGTGGCCGAGTTGTTCGTCGGGCCGTAGGCCACCCCCGAGAGGTTCACGCCGATGTCCACGTTGGCCGGTCCGTACCGGCGCTCCGGCGGGAGGGGCGCCGCCGGGCCGGTGGGAGTCGAGGAGACCGTGACGTCGTCCGCGCGCGAGCGATGTCCCGGGGGATCTCCGTCCCGCGCGATCACCGCGGCGGAGGTGAGCAACAGCACGAGAGCGACGGGGAGGAGCGTGAGGCTTTTCATGAGTCGGTTCCGGGGTGCCGGTCGAAGGTGGATGCGCGGGAACGGGGGCTCAGGCGGAGCCCCAGTGGAAGCTCAGGAGCACCTTCACGTCGGGGTGCAGGCTCTGGTGGACGGGACAGCTGCGGGCGCTCTTCTCGAGGATGGCGCGGGCCCGCTCGTCAAAATCCCCGGGGACGTGGATGGCGACCTCGACCTCGCCGATGCGGCGCGCGGGATCGGCGGCCATGCGCTTCACCACCTCGACCCGGGTGCCGCCGAGGTCCCATCCGCGCTTCTCCGCCGCGATGCCCATGATCGTGACCATGCAGGCGCCCACCGAGTCGGCGACGAGGTCCGTCGGAGAGAAGAACTCGCCCTTGCCGTGGTTGTCCACGGGCGCGTCGGTGACGAGCCGGGTCGACGAGGGGCCGTGGGTCAGGGTGCAGCGCAGATCACCGTCGTAGGCGACGTCGATTCGTACCAAGGGTCTCCTCCGTGGTTCCTGGGGATGAGGGGCAACGAGTTTCTCACCTCTCGCCGCCGAAGGCCACCTCTCCGTCGACCACCGTGGCGAGGACCCGCGCCTCGAGCAGCTCCGCGGGCTCGCCGGAGAGCGGATCCACGTCGAGGACGGTCATATCCGCGAAGCACCCCGGGTGCAGGTGGCCGCGGACGTCCTCCTCGAGGGCGGCGTGAGCGGCGCCCCGGGTGAACGCGGCGAGCGCGGCACGCGCGTCGAGGCACTGGTCGGCGAGCCAGCCCCCGGGGGGCGCTCCGGCCTCGTCCCGGCGCGTGCGCGCGGCGTACAGCCCCCGGAGCGGATCGGGGCTCTCGATAGGGAAGTCGCTCCCGAAGGCGAGCACCGCGCCCTCGCCCCCGAGGCGCCTCCACGCGTAGCTGCCGAGGGTCCGCTCTTCCCCCAGCCGCCGCTCGATCCAGCTCATGTCGGACGTGGCGTGCGTCGGCTGCATCGAGATAATCACTCCCAGGTCGCGGAAACGGGGCCAGTCCTCGCGGGCCACGATCTGGGCGTGCTCCACGCGGGGCCGGAGGGCGGAGAGGCCCGGGTCCGCGGCGAGGCGGCGCTCGAGGACGTCGAGCACGATCCGGTTCGCGCGGTCGCCGATGGCGTGGATCGCGGGCTGGAGGCCGGCGTCCGCCGCCGCGTCCACGTGTTCCGCGAGGACCTCCTCCTCGAGGAGCTGGAGACCGCGCTGCCCGGCCTCGTCGTCGTAGTCCGCAAACAGGAGGGCTCCTCGCGAGCCCAGGGCGCCGTCGACCATGAGCTTGGCTCCGATCACGCGGTACCGGCTCGCGGGATCGAGGTCCTGCTCACGGGGAAAGCGCCCCAGGGCCGCGGGATCCAGGCCTTCGTTCGCCCACAGATAGCCGGTCATCCGACACCGCAGCTCTCCCGCGCGGGCGAGCGCGTCCATCGCCTCGACGTGGAGCGGCGGCTGCCCCATGTCGTGCGCTCCGACCAGCCCGTGGGCGAGCAGCTCGTCCTGGGCGAGCCGCACCCGGCGCTCGATCGACGATCGGTCCGGAGGCGGGAGGTGGTCCGCGACGAGCGCCATCGCCCGGTCCACGAGGACTCCCGTGGCTCGCCCGTCTTCATCGACCCGGATCTCGCCGCCCTCGATACGCGGGGACTCGACGACGCCTCCCAGCCCCGCAGTCTCCAGCGCTCGCACGTTCGAAAGGGCCGCGTGCTCGTCGATGCGCCGCACGTACACGGGGTGGTCCGGCACCGCCGCGCTCAGCGCCGCGTGGTGCGGGAAGCCGGGGGGGCTCCAGCGCGTCTGGTCCCACCCGCGGCCGGTGATCCACCTTCCCGGCTCCTCCCGCGCGGCCCGGGCGGCGAGGCGATCGACGACCTCCCCGAAGCTCGCGCAGCCGACGAGGTCCACGCTCTCGAGCGACTCGCCCAGCGCCGCGACGTGCCCGTGGGCGTCGATCAGGCCGGGGACCGCGGTGCCCCCGCCGAGGTCGACGGTGGCGATCCCCGGGCCGGCCCGTTCGCGCAGGGCCCGCCTTGTTCCGGCCGCGACGACTCGACCTCCGCGCGCGAGCAGGGCCTCGACCGGCTCGGGAGCCTCGGCGTCGAGCCAGATGCGGGCGTTCTCGAAGAGGACGAGCTCCGCAGCGGGAGGATCCGAGGACGGCGACGCAGGCATGGGGGCGAGGAGGAAAGGGCGGTGGTTCTTTGCGAGGCGTCGAAGGGTACGAGGCCGCCATTCTCCTCCGCAACCGTGGCGCCCGTCCTGGTCGGCGCGCGCCGCGTCCCGTACCCTTCGCGCCATGTCCAAGTGCCCGAGATCCAGCGCCCTCGCCGGGCGCACCGCGCTCGTCACCGGCGCCACCGCCGGGATCGGAGCCGCCACCGCTCGCGCCCTCCACGCCGCGGGAGCGGACGTCGTCCTCGCCGCCCGTCGGCGAGACCGCCTCGAGTCCCTCGCCTCCGAGCTCGCGGGCGCTCGTGCCGTCGAGCTCGATGTCCGGGACGCCGCCCGGGTCGAGAGCGCCCTCGCCGGTGAGTCTCTCGACATCGTCGTGGCCAACGCCGGCCTGGGCCGGGGCCTGGATCCCATCCAGGCCGGCGAGGTCGGCGACTGGGACGAGATGATCGACACGAACGTGAAGGGCCTCCTGCACGTCGTGCGCGCCACGCTCCCCCCCATGCTCGAGCGCGGATCGGGGGACATCGTGCTGCTCGGCAGCGTCGCGGGTCGCCAGGTATACCCCGGCGGGAACGTGTACTGCGCCACGAAGCACGCGGTGCGCGCTCTCTACGAGGCGATGCGCGTCGACGCCGGAGGCGAGGGCGTGCGGTTCACGACCGTCGATCCCGGCCTGGTGGAGACGGAGTTCAGCATCGTGCGCTTCCGCGGGGACGAGGAGCGGGCGAGCAAGGTCTACGAGGGAACGCGGCCCCTGGCTCCCGAGGACGTCGCCGACGCCATCGCGTGGGCGGTCACGCGCCCTCCCCACGTCAACGTCGGCGAGATCGTGCTCTGGCCCACCGACCAGGCGAGCACGACCAAGGTCACCCGCCGCTGATCGGCTCTACGCCTTCTTCCTCTCGAGGAGGAAGTAGACGAGCGGCACCGCCAGCAGGGTGAACGCGGTCGAGGCGAGGATGCCGAAGATGAAGCTCCACGCCAGGCCGGAGAAGATCGGGTCGAGGGTCATGACCCAGACGCCGAGCAGCGAGGTGGCCGCGGTCAAGAGGATCGGCCGCAGCCGCACCCCGCCCGCGCGGAGCACCGCCTCGGCGAGCGTCTCGCCGCGCGAGCGCAGGACCTCGATGAAGTCGATCAGGATCACCGAGTTGCGCACGACGATCCCCGCCAGCGCGATCATCCCGATCATGGCGGTGGCGGTGAAGTACGTCGGGTCGTCGTAGGGCCCCACCTTCTCCGCGCTGAGCAGGTTGATCAGCCAGAACCCGGGGAAGATCCCGATGGCGGTGATGGGGATGGCCACCATCATCACCAGGGGGACGCGCAGCGAGCCGGTCTGCCCCACGAGGATCACGTAGATCCCCAGGAGCGCCGCCGCGAACGCGATCCCGAGATCCCGGAACACGTCGAGGGTGATCTTCCACTCGCCCTCTCCCGAGAAGCGGGCGCGGTAGCCATCGGGGAGCGGGTCGTCGCGCAGCGCGCCCTGTAGCGAGAGCACGGCCTCGGGCGGGGTGACCCCCGCGGTGTCCGCGGTCACGAAGACCACGCGGCGCAGGTCCTTGCGCAGGATCGAGCGGGGCGCGCTCGACGTCCGCTCGCTCACCACCTGCTCGACGAGCAGGGGCGCGCCGTCCGGCCCGTAGGCGATGGGCAGCTCGGCCAGCGCGTCGGCGCCCGAGCGGCGGCCCCGCGGCAGGCGCACCACCAGCGGCAGCGGATGGCGTTCCCCGGCGACGTGCACCGTCGAGACCGGCTCCTCGACCGTGGCCAGGGAGAGGGCTTCGGTCACGTCGCGCGTCGACACCCCGTGCAGGGCGGCGAGGGTGCGGTCGACCACGATCTCCTCGCGCGCCGGGGTGTCGCTGACGAGCCAGTCCACGTCGACGACGCCGTCGGCGGCCTCCATTCGCTCTCGCACGTCCGCCGCGGCCTCGACGAGGTCCTCCCAGACCGCGCCCGGAGGCCCCGTCACCTCGGCGACGAGCGTCTGCAGGACGGGCGGACCCGGCGGGACCTCGGCGATCCGCAGGCGGGCGTCGCCCCGGCGGGCGATCTCCTCGAGCGCGGGCCGGATCCGCAGGGCGAGGGAGTGGCTCGAAGCCCACCGCTGGTCCTTCGGCAGCAGCCCGATGCGCAGCTCCCCCACGTGATCGCCCCGGCGAAGGAACTCGTGGCGGACCAGGCCCTGGAAGTCGTGCGGCGCCGCGGTTCCCGCGAAGCTTTCGACGAACGTCACCTCCTCGACCTCGCGCAGAGCGGAGGCGAGCTCGCGTACGACCGCGTCCGTCCGCTCCAGCGTCGTGCCCTCGGGCATGTCGACGACGACCTGCAGGCGGTCCTTGTTCGCGAAGGGCAGCATCTTGAGGGGAACGACCCCGAAGGCCGCCAGCGACACGGAGCCCAGCAGCGCGAGGACGAGCCCCCCGAGGAATCCGAGCCCGAGCGACCGGCGCCGCAGCAGGGGACCGAGGAGGAACCGGTACGTCCGGTCGACGAATCCGCCCGCCTCCTCGTCGTCGTGGGAGCCCGGCTTCGGCTCCTTGAGCAGCACCTTGGCCGCCCACGGGGTGATCGTCAGGGCCACGGTGAGCGAGGTCAGCATCACCACCGCGATGTTGAAGGGCATCGGGGCCATGTAGGGTCCCATCATGCCGGTGATGAAGAACATCGGCAGGAAGGACACGATCACGGTGAGGGTCGCGAGCACCAGGGGCGGGCGCACCTCGTTCACCGCGTAGACGATCGCCTCCTTGAACGGCCGGGTCCGGGCCTTCAGGTGGCGGTGGATGTTCTCGACGTCGACGATCGGGTCGTCGACGAGCAGGCCCAGGGACAGGACGAGCGCGAACAGCGTCACCCGGTTGATCGTGTAGCCGACGACCAGGTCCATGAACAGGGCGACCGAGAAGGTCACCGGGACCGCGATGGCGACGATCATCGCCTCGCGCCAGCCGAGCCCCAGGATCAGGACCAGGATCACGGTGATGATCGCCACCACGATGTGGCCCACCAGCTCGTTCACCTTCTCGTCCGCGGTCTCGCCGTCGTTGCGGGTGACGAGCACGCGCACCCCGCCGGGCAGGAGATCCTCCCGGGCGAGCTCGACCTCCTCGAGGACCTCCGCGGCCACGGTCACCGCGTTCGCTCCCTTGCGCTTGGAGACGCCGATCACCACCGCGTCCTCCTCGTCGAAGAGGTCGCGCTCTCCGACGAGCTCGGCCTCGACGGCGGCCGGCCCGAGGGCGATGCGGGTGTAGCTCGACGGCTCGAGCGAGCGCTGGGCGATCCGGGCCACGTCCGCCAGGCGAATCGCCCGCGCGTCGCGTACTCCGACGACGACGTCCTCGACGTCGGCGACCGAGGCGAGCAGGGAGCCCACGCCGATCTCGACCGTCCGGTCGTCGCGGCGCACGGGGCCCACCGTGGTCCGCGCGTTGGCGGCGCGCAGGGCGCGCGTGACCTGCTGCACGGGGATCCGGTGTGCGGCCAGGGCCTCGCGGTCGAGCTCGACCTCGACGGCGAGGGGCGCGCCCCCTACCACGCTCGTCAGGGAGACCTCGTCGACGACCTCGATGCGGTCGGCGAGCTCCTCGGCGATCCGCCTCAGCTCGGCGGAGCCCAGCCCCGCGCCGGAGAGCGAGATCGTGAGGATCGGGACGTCGTCGATGTCTACCGGGCGCACGATCCAGCCCGTGACTTCCTCCGGAGCCCGGTTCATGTGCGCCTGGATCCGGGTGAAGGTGTCGACCAGCGCCCGCTCGCGGTCGTGGCCGACCTCGAAGCGGACGGTGACCAGCGCCTCGCCCTCGCGCACCTCGGAGTAGACGTGCTCCACGCCGGAAAGGCCGCTGACCAGCGACTCGAGCTCGCGCACCGAGTGCCGCTCGATCTCCTCGGGGTGGGCCCCCGGCTGGGCGATCAGCACGTCCACCATGGGGACGATGATCTGGGGCTCCTCCTCGCGCGGGGTCAGCAGCAGGCCCGCCGCGCCGGCGAGCAGCGCTCCCAGGAGGAGCAGCACCGACAGCCGCGAGTCGACGAACGTGCGCACGACCCGGGCCGTGAGCCCCTGCTGGCGGTCGTTCACCGGTCCGCCTCCGGGATCTCGACCTGCTCGCCCTCCACGAGGCCGGAGAGGATCTCCACGCGGCCCTCGTCGAGGTGCTCGCCCGTGCGCACGTGGCGGCGGACGAGCTCGCCGGAGGAGAGCAGCACGCGGACGCTCTCCACCTGCCCGCGGCGCTGGACAGCGGCCAGCGGGGCGCTCAAGACCTCACGCTCGCCCACGGCGTAGACCATGGTGCCGCGGACCCCCTCGCGCAGCTCGTCGATCTGGGGCAGCGCGGTCTTGACCAGGACCGACCGGGTGGTGGGATCCGCCGCGGGGACGATCTCGTCGATCCCCACGATCAGGTCGAGCCCCGCGGAGGGGACGAGGACCCGGACCTGCTGGAGACGGCCGAGGCGTGAGGCGTCGGCCTCGGGGACGGCCACCTCGATGCGCAGGTCCGAGGGGTCGTAGACCTCGATGAGCGCCCGACCGGGAAGGACGATCTCCCCCGGCTCCACGAGGCGGCGCGCCACCACCCCGGAGCTCGGGGCGACGATCCGCGCGTGGCTCGCACCGACCACCGCCGCCTCGAGGTCCTTCTCCGCGACCTGGATCCCGGAGCCCGCGGCGATCGCCCCCGCCTCGGTGGCCTCGACCGTGGCCCGGGCGGACTCGTCCTCGGCGACGGCCACCTCGAGCTGGCGGGCGGTGGCCACCTCCTGCTCGAAGAGCTGCTGCATGCGCTCGCGCTCGGAGCTGGCCCGGATGCTCTCGGCTCGCGCTCGGGAGGCCTCGGCCTCCGCGGCCTTGGCCCGCGACCGGGCGGCGGCCAGGGCGGCTTCGGCCGCGGAGACGCGCGCGGCGAGGTCGCGGTCGTCGAGCAGGGCGACCAGGTCGCCCGCCTCGACGTGGTCCCCGACCCGGGGCCCGATCTCCAGCACCGCCGCCATCACCCGCGCCGCGACGGCGACCGGCGAGCGGGCCTGAACGCTGCCCACGGCGCGTCGGCGCAGAGCGATGCTCGTCCGGGTCACCGCCACCGTCGGGCCGACGGTCGCGGAGCCCTCGGCGCGCTCACCTCCGCGGGGAGGGTTGTCCGGGCCGTGGCGCTCCTCGAGCAGACCCGTCTCGTGCACGACGAGCGCCGCGAGCACGAGGACGACGAATCCGAACAGGAGCAGCTTCTTCCTCCGTCTCACCGTTCCACCTCCGTGTGCGAGCCGGGGGACATGGTACCCCCGGCCCGGATCTCAACAATGGGCCTGCCGGCGGGCGGGCCTACCGTTCCTTGGTGCCGGCTCGCTCCGGGAGGTTCCCGAGAACGTCCGCGGCGCTAGTAGGACTCGTCCTCGGACGGGAAGTCGCGGGAGCGTACGTCGGCGGCGTAGTGCTCGAAGGCCTGGCGCATGGCCTCGGCCAGGTGGGCGTAGCGCCGCACGAAGCGGGGGTGGAACTTCGTGTACAGCCCGAGCATGTCGTGGGTGACGAGGATCTGGCCGTCGCACCCCGGCCCCGCCCCGATGCCGATCGTCGGCACGTCGACGGAGCGCGACACCTCCGTGGCGAGCCCGGCGGGAATCTTCTCGAGGACGATCGCGAAGGCTCCGGCCTCCTGGAGCGCAACGGCGGCGCGTCGTACCTCCGCCGCCTCCTCGGGCTCCTTCGCCCGCACCTGGTACGTCCCGAACTTGTGGATCGACTGCGGAGTCAACCCGAGATGTCCCATCACCGGGATCCCCGCATCGACGATGTGGCGGATCGTCTCGCAGATCCGCTCGTTGCCGCCCTCGAGCTTGACCGCCTCGACGTGCGACTCCTTGACCATCCGCCCCGCGTTGCGCAGGGCCTCGTCGGCGTTCACCTGGTAGCTCATGAACGGCAGGTCGCCGACCACGAGCGCGCGCTCCACGGCTCCGGCGACCACCTCCGCGTGGTAGAGCATCTGCTCCATCGTCACCGTCACCGTGGTGTGTCGCCCCTGGATGGTCATGGCCGCCGAATCGCCGACGAGGATCAGGTCGATCCCCGACGCGTCCAGGAGCTCCGCCATCAGGTAGTCGTAGGCGGTCAGGGCGGTGATCAGCTCGCCCCGGGCCTTCATGCGGGACAGGGAATGCGTCGTGACCTTGCGGGCCAGAGCGGGATCCGACTCCGAGAGTTCGCTCATGGGAGAACCTCCATGGGGCGGCCTACCGGCGGTCTGCGCGCGGTCGGCGCGGGTGACTACGATATCCGCGGCTCAGTCGGAGGGGGCGGGCTCCGCGCTCTTTTCCACGATAGGGCCCTTCGCGTAGTCGATCAGGCGGGCGAGCACGTCCCGCATGTCGGACCGGGTCACGATCGCGTCGATCATCCCCTTCTCGAGCAGGAACTCGGCCCGCTGGAATCCGGGGGGGAGCTCCTGTTTCAGGGTGGTGGCGATCACGCGGGGCCCCGCGAAGCCGATCAGCGCGCCGGGCTCGGCGATGACGAGGTCGGTGACGCTCGCGAAGGACGCGGTCACCCCGCCCGTCGTCGGGTGGGTCATCACGCAGATCGAGAAACCCCCGTTCTCGTGATACGTCTGCAGAGCGGCGCAGGTCTTGGCCATCTGCATCAGGGAGAGCACGCCCTCGTGCATGCGCGCCCCCCCGGAGCTGGTGAAGAGGACCAGGGGCAGTCCGAGCTCGCCGGCGAGCTCGCAGGACAGCGACACCTTCTCGCCGACGACCTCGCCCATCGATCCGCCCATGAACACGAAGTCGAGGATTCCGATGACCACCGGACGATCGAGAATTATGCCGGTGCCGCAGAGGAAGGCCTCCTTCTGCCCCGTTCGCTGGATCGTGCGGTCGAGCTTCTTCCCGTAGGGCTGGGAGTCGACGAACTCCAGGCGGTCCATCGCCTCGAGCGCGGCGTACCTCTCCTCGAACGATCCCTCGTCGAGGGTCATGCGCAGTCGCTCGGTGCCGGGGACGGTGAAGTGGAACCCGCACTCGGGGCACACGCGCCCTCCCTCCTCGAGGTCCTTCCGGAAGATCACCTCCGCGCAGGACTCGCACTTGAGCCACAGCCCGCCCGGCATGTCCTTCTTCTTGGAGAAGCGCAGGCGAGCGAGGCGACCCTCGCGACGGGGCTCGTCCTTCTTGCCTTTGCCGGACGATGCGGGCTCGTCTTTTCGCCCCTTCGGTGCTTTCTTCTTGTCGTCCGCCAAGACGTCCTCTTTCTGTGCTTTCGGTCTTTCGTCCAGGACCGCGCCTTCGTCAGCCAAGAGAGTCATCCAAGGAGGTTTCGCCGATCGCCGCCGCGTCTCTCGCCAGGGTCGCGGCTTCCCGGAACTCCCCGATGGTACACGCCAGGTCGTCCGACCCAAAGATGGCGGAGCCGGCCACGAGAACGTCCGCGCCCGCCGCCGCGCAGCGCGGGAGGGTCTCCGCGTTCAGCCCCCCGTCCATCTCCAGGAGGCCGGAATACCCGTCCCCCCGGCGCAGATCACACACCTTGTCCAGCGCCCCGGGAAGGAACTTCTGCCCGCCGAAGCCCGGAACCACGCTCATCACCAGCACCAGGTCGACCTCCCCGAGCACTCCCCGCACCCGCTCCAGGGGCGTGTCCGGGCACAGGGCGATCCCCACCTGGGGGGCTCCCACCGCCCGGAAGTGGGCGATCGTCTCGCGGACCTCGTCGTCCGTGGCGCAGGTCTCGACGTGGAAGGTGAGCACCTCGGCTCCCGCGGTCACGAAGTCCGCCGCGAAGTCCGCGGGCTCCTCGATCATCAGGTGCACGTCCAGGGGGATCCGGGCCGCGGCGTTGATGCGCTCGACCACCGGGGGTCCGATGGTCAGGTTGGGCACGAAGTGCCCGTCCATCACGTCCACGTGCAGCCAGTCCGCCCCGGCGCTCTCGACACGAGCGATCTCCTCCGCGAGGTGCGCGAAGTCGCAGGACAGGAGCGAGGGGGCGATTCGGAGGGGGTTCATGTCGGCCGCAAGCGCGGCTCCGGAGACCGGCTCGGCGAGAGGGGATCGGAAACGTCGGATCGGGGGAGCCACCGCCCCGCAATTGTAGCCCGGCGGGGCACCGTTCCCAGCGACCACGCCCGGGAGGCACGCTCCCGGGCCACTTTCCCGCTCGGGGGGAACGCCCCCCCGGGCCTCAGGCGCCCGAGCGCAGCACCGCGATTCCGGGCAGGGTCCGCCCCTCGAGCAGCTCCAGAGACGCCCCTCCTCCGGTGGAGATGTGGTCGATCCGCTCGCGCAGGCCGAGGAGCTCGACCGCGGCGACCGAGTCTCCGCCGCCCACGGCCGTGAATCCGGAGCAGGCACCGACCGCGCGACCGATGGCCTCCGTTCCGGCCCGGAACGCCTCCCACTCGAAGACGCCCATGGGGCCGTTCCAGACGACGGTCCGCGCCCCGGCGATCTCCGCCGCGTAGGCCTCGCGCGTCCGGGGGCCGATGTCGAGGCCCATGCGGCCCTCGGCGATCGTCTCGACGACCTCCGCCGGCGAGTCCGCGGCGAACTCCGCGGCCACCACGTGGTCGGTGGGAAGGCCGATGCGACACCCGCTGGCCTTCGCTTTCTCGAGGTTCCCGGCCACGGAGTCGACCTGGTCCTCCTGCAGGAGCGAGGAGCCGACCGTCTCGCCCTTCGCGGCGAGGAACGTGAAGGCCATCCCTCCCCCGATCAGGATCGCGTCGACCCGCTCGATGAGGTTCTCGATCACCGGCAGCTTGTCGGAGACCTTCGCCCCGCCGAGGATCGCCACCAGCGGGCGCTCGGGCTCGTGGAGGACGCGCTGGAACGCGACGACCTCCCGCTGCAGCAGAAGGCCGGCGGCCGCGGGCAGCAGGTGGGCCACGCCGCACACGGACGCGTGGTCGCGGTGCGAGGTGCCGAAGGCGTCGTTCACGAAGACGTCCCCCAGGCGAGCGAAGGCCGCCGCGAGCTCGGCGTCGCCCTTCGTCTCGCCGGGGTGGAAGCGGACGTTCTCCAAGAGGACGACGGTGCCGGGCTCCGCGTCGGCCACCGCCTGCTCGACGGAGGCGCCCGTGCTCTCGTCGAGCTTGAGCACCGGTCGATCGAGCAGCTCTCCGAGCCGGACGGCGACCGGAGTCAGCCGCATGCCGTCCCGGACCTCGCCCTTGGGCCGGCCGAGATGGCTCATCAGCACGGGTCGCCCGCCCCGCTCGAGGATCGAGCGGATCGTGGGCAGCGCGGCGCGCACTCGGGTGTCGTCGGTGATTCGACCTTCATCGTCGAGGGGGACGTTGAAGTCCACGCGCACGAGCACGCGCTTTCCCTCGACGCTCAGGTCCTCCAGGCGGGGAACGTCGAAGTCCATCGTCGTCTTCCGGGTCAGGGGGTGGCGATCAACACCGGGCGCGCTTGCGGCCCGCGCTCTTCTTCGCCCGCTTCGGCTTCATGCGGTGCGAGAGCTTGATCAGGTCGACCACGCGGCTCGAGTAGCCCCACTCGTTGTCGTACCAGCTCATGACCTTCAGCAGCTTGCCCCCGATCACCATCGTCGACAGCGAGTCGAAGATCGAGCTGTAGGGGTTGCCGATGATGTCCGAGGACACGAGAGGATCCGTGGAATACTGGAGGATGCCCTTCAGCTCCTTGCGGGCGGCTTCCTTCATCGCCGCGTTGACGCTCTCGACCGTCGCGTTCTTGCGAAGCTCGACGACGAGGTCCACGACCGAGCCGTCCTTGACGGGCACGCGCATCGCGCAGCCGTCCAGCTTGCCGCGCAGCCTGGGCAGCACCTTGCCGACCGCGCGCGCCGCTCCCGTCGTCGTGGGGATGATGTTCTCCGCCGCGGCCCGCGCCCGGCGCAGGTCCTTGTGCGGGAAGTCCAGGATGCGCTGGTCGTTGGTGTAGGCGTGCACCGTGGTCATGAGGCCCTTGACGATGCCGAACTTCTGATCGAGCACCTTGGCGACCGGCGCGAGGCAGTTCGTCGTGCACGACGCGTTCGAGATGATCGTGTCCTTCGCCGAGAGCTCGGCCTCGTTCACGCCCATGACGATCATCGCGTCGATGTCGTCCTTGGGAGGAACGGTCAGGAGCACCTTCTTCGCCCCGGCCTCGATGTGGAGCTGGTTGGTCTCCCGCGTCCGGAAGACGCCCGTGGACTCCACCACGAAGTCGATCTTGTTCAGGGCGTGGGGCAGCTTCTGCGGCTCCTTCTCCGCAGTGACCTTGATCTTCTTTCCGTCGACCGCGATCCAGTCCTTCCCCGCGCGCACGCGGCCGGCGAAGGTGCCCTGGACGGAGTCGTACTTGAGCAGGTGGGCGAGCGTCGCGGGACTGGTCAGGTCGTTGATCGCCACGACCTCCATGTCCTTGCGCGCGTGCATGATCCGGAAGACGTTGCGGCCGATCCGGCCGAACCCGTTGATGGCGATACGCATGACCATCGGACTTCGATCCTCTTGGTGATTCTGGGGTTTCGTGAGGGGGCGCGCTCGACGGCCTGGGGCCCGGTCGCGTCGCGCGGCGGAGCCGGACCGCTCCCGCGCGGTCCAGGCTACTCATCGGGTGCTCGGGGAAAGCTCTGAATCCCCCGGAAGCGAGCCTGCCCTTCCGGGTGGGAATCCTGCGCCGGAGACGGTTGGAGCGGAGTAGCCTGGAGCCCCAGGGCCCAACGACGGCTCCTCCCAGGAAGATGCAATTCGCAAGCCTCCCCGACTCCGCCGAAGCGCGAGGTTTCCCCGAGAAACGAGCGCAGAGAATACCGGGCTCCGCCGATGGCTTCAATCGCGCCGAAGGCTTCGCCCGGCCGGACGGGACGCCGCCCTCCCCGGCCCGCCGCCGTTCCCACCCCGATCCTCCACCGCCGGCCTTCGCCGGACCGCTCCCGCCGTCGTGATCGATCGTTCCCCGCTCTCCGCTTCCCCCGCCCTCTGGGCCACACGCTGGGGACGTCTCGCCCGGTCGGTGGGGATCCGCCCCGAGGAGCGGCTCACCCTGGCGCTCTCGGGGGGCGCGGACAGCACCCTGCTGCTCCACCTCCTCGCCGCCGCGGACCCCCGCCCGGCCTTCCGGGTCGTCCACCTGGACCACGGCCTGCGGGGCCCGGCGTCCCGCGCCGACGCGCGGTTCTGCCGCAACCTCTGCCGGGCCCTCGGGGTCCCCTATCGCGAGCGCCGCCTCGACCTCGACCCGCGCGCCCCCTCCCTGGAGGCCGTCGCCCGCCGAGCACGCTACGAGGCGCTCGTCGAGCAGTGCCGCGAGACCGGGCACCGCACCCTGCTCACCGGGCACCACTCCGACGACGCCCTGGAAACCCTGCTCATGCGCTGGGTGCGTGGCACCGCCCCCGCGGGGCTGCGCGGGCCATACGCGCGTCGGGCCCTCCCCGAGCCCGGGGAGGCCGTGGGCGTCCGGGTCGTGCGACCGCTCATCCGCATGCGCCGCGAGGAGGTTCGCCGGCTGCTCTCCGACCGCGGGCTCCGCTGGCGCGAGGACCGCTCGAACGAGGACCCCCGCTTCACCCGCAACCGGGTGCGCCACGCCTTCCTGCCCGCCCTCCGCGAGGTCTGCGGGACGGAGGGGATCGAGAACCTGCGGGCCTTCGGCCGGGCCGTCGAGAACCTCGAGGACCGCCTCGCCGCGGCCACCGCCCACCTCGCCTGGGGCCCCGGTCGCTTCGCGGCCCTCGCCCCGCTCGAGGGCCCCGGCGGCGGCCTGCTGTCCCGGGCGGCCCTGATGCAGCTCGCCGCGCCCCTGCGACGCCGGGCCCTCTGGCGCCTGCTCGTCGAGGGGACCGGCCGCGCGCCGGGACGGAGGCTCCTGGAGCGGCTGCTCGACGACCTCGGGGCCGCTCGTTGCACCCGCCACTCCCTGCCCGGCGGCTGGTCGTTGTGGCTGCGCTCCGCGGAGCTGCACCTGCTGCCCCCCGCCGGCTCCCTCCCGTCCCCCGCGGCGACACTCCCGGCCACCGCCCAGCCGTCCCTCCCCTTCCCCGGCGGGACCCTCGAGCCCGAGGCGCGGCGCGCCGTCCTCCCCGTCCCCGGCATCCTCACCCTGCCCGACGGACGGAGGCTGTCCGCCGAGCGCGTCGGGGCGTCGACCGCGCCGCCCGGCGGAGGCCTCGAGGTCGAGCTCGACGCCAAGGACCTCGACGGCGACCTCCACGTCCGGTTTCCGCGCCCCGGCGACCGCTTCCACCCCCTCGGCGGTCCCGGCACACGACGCGTGGTGCGCTTCCTCGCCGACCGCGGCGTCCCCCGCGAGCTGCGCGACCGCATCCCCCTCGTCCTCGCCGGCGAGGAGATCCTCTGGGTCGCGGGATTCGAGCCCGGGCACCGCCACCGGATCGGCCCCGCCACGAGGCGCCGCCTGCGCCTGTGCCTGCACCACGCCTGACCTGCGGCCGGTGACTTCCCCCGTCAGAGCGGGTACGCTGGAAAGTCGTCCTGCCCGCCCGTTCCGCGGTCTCCGGTGGGGCCTCCCGACGTGTTGAAGCAGCTGGAAAAGAACCACGAGGCGGTCCTGAGCCGTGTGGCGGAGGCCTGCGCCGCGTGCGGCCGCGATCCGGCCGAGGTACGCGTCGTGGCGGTCACCAAGAAGGTCACCCCCGAGGTCGCCCACGCCCTGGCCCGCCTCGGCGCCGTGGACCTCGGCGAGAACCGCGTTCCGGAGTTCGAGCGCAAGGTGGCCTGGTTTCGCGACCGCGATGCCTCCGTCCGCTGGCACTTCATCGGCCACGTGCAGCGCAACAAGGCCCGCCGGGTCCTGAAGCTCGCGGACGAGATCCACTCCGTGGACTCCCCCCGCCTGCTCACCACCCTCGCCCGCCTGGCCGACGAGGAGGGACGCCGGCCGGGGATCTACCTGCAGGCGCGGCTCACCGCCGAGGACCAGAAGTACGGCCTCGCGCCCGATGCGCTCCCCGAGCTCGTCGAGGAGGCGCGCGCCGCGCGTTTGCCGCTGCTCGGGCTCATGGTCATGGCCCCGCCCCTCAAGCGCGGCGCGGAGCTCGGCCGACCCCTCGAGGTCTTCGAGCGCCTCCGCGCCCTGGCCGAGGCCCTCCCCCCCGCCGCCTTTCGCGACGGTCGCCCGCTGCTCTCCATGGGGATGAGCGACGATCTCGAGGACGCGGTGCGCGCGGGGAGCCACCTCGTCCGCGTCGGCACCGCCTTCTTCGAGGGAGTGCCGTCGCCTCCCGTCGAGCGCACCGGCGCGGGAGGTGGCGCGTGAGCGGGAGCGAGACGACCGGGCTCCGCCTCGTGGTCCTCGGCGACGAGGACGTCTGGGCCGCGTTGCCCGAGCGGGAGACGCTGGTCATCGGCAGCGCCGCCGATCGCGTGGGCCTGCACGTGACCGGCCAGGGCGTCGACGACGTCCACTGCGCGGTCGGCAAGACGAAGGGCGGCGGCTGGGCGATCAAGGACCTCGGCTCCGAGTACGGCACGATCGTGAACGGCGAGCGGATCCAGTCCGTGCGGCTCTGGACCGGAGACGTCATCGTCCTCGGCTCGCGCCGCCTCCGGGTCGTCGATCCCGAGCTGCCGATCGTCGCCGAGCCCGCCCCCGCCAAGGCGCCCGACGCCAAGAGCCCCGCGCCCCGCGTCTCGCGCGAGCGGCTCGGCGGCTTCCGCCTGGATCGTCTGCTCGGCCGGGGAGGCATGGGCTCGGTGCACCTCGCCCTCCAGGAGAGCCTGAACCGCCCCGTCGCCCTCAAGATCCTCTCGCCGAAGCTCGCCGCGGACCGGGACTTCGTGGGGCGGTTCCAGTCCGAGGCCCGGGCGGCGGCGGCCCTGAGCCACCCGAACATCGTCGTGGTCTACGACGTCGGCGAGGCGGAGGGCCGCCACTACCTCGCGATGGAGTTCATGGTCGGGGGCACCCTCGAGGAGCGCGTCGCGGAGTCCGGACCGCTGCCCTGGCGCCGGGTGCTCGACGTCCTGCGCGACGCGGCGGCGGGTCTCGTGTACGCGGAGGAGCTGGGCATCGTCCACCGCGACATCAAGCCCGCCAACCTGATGCTGACCGCGACGGACACGGTGAAGATCGCCGACCTGGGGCTGGCGACGACCGTCGAGACCGAGGCCACCCGGTCCGAGGGCCGCAAGATTTTCGGCACGCCCCACTTCATCTCGCCGGAGCAGGCCCGGGGCGAGCCGGTCGACCACCGCTCCGACCTGTACTCGCTGGGCGCCTCGGCGTACCGATTGCTCACCGGTCACACCCCCTTCGAGGGCGAGACCACCCGCGACATCCTGCGCGGGCACTTCACGCTCGAGCCCGCGCCCCTGGGCGAGCACGTCCCCGGCATCCCCGACTCCCTGAACCGGCTCGTCCTGCGCCTGCTCGAGAAGGCGCCCGCGGATCGCTTCGCCTCGGCGGGACAGCTCCTCGCGGAGGTCGATCGCCTGCGGGCGGGAGCGGACGGGACGGAGCCCGTGATCGCCGCGCCCGCCCCGCGTCGCTTCCCCGTCGGGGCCGTCGTCGCCGGCCTGCTCGTGGTCATCGCCTCCGTCGTGGCCTGGCAGGTCCTGGCCGGGGGCGACGAGGAACCGGTCGACAACGGTGATCCCGACCCCGCGGTTCCCGTCGAGCCCGACCCCGTCACCCCGGATCCCGATTTCTACGAGGGCCCCGGGGACGAGGACCCGGACGAGGGCAGCGACGAGCGGCGCCTCCGGATCCTGGACCTCGAGGCCCAGATCGCCTACCGCGACATCCCCGCCTCCCTCTCCACGACGAAGCGGATCGAAGCCCTCGACGCGTTGCAGGTCCAGTACGCGGGGACGGAGACCGCGCTGAAGGCCGCCGAGGAGATCCTCTCCCTGCGCGCCGATCTCGCCCGGGCCGAGCTCGAGGCGGCGCGGATGGCCGAGCTGCTCGCGACCGTCGACGACGCCCTGCGGAACGCCGCGGCCTGGCCCCCGCGCGAGGGCGAGCTGCCCCACCCCGCCCGCGCCCTGAGCTCCATTCGGGCCTACGTCCCTCCCGCGGAGATCGCGGACCGCCCCGAGCTCCACCAGCGGCGGGACGCGCTCGTGGCGGACATCGTGGCCACCTCCCGCCACCGGCTCCGCGAGGAGCTGGACCGCGGAGATCCCCTCGCCGGGGCCGGGGACTTCGCCGCCCTTCGCATCCTCCTCGCGGACCTGGCGGCGCGGCTCGCGCTGCCGTCCTACGAGCCGGGGACGGAACCGCCGGGGCTGGAGGCTCTCGGGCTGCTCTCGACCGAGGTGCAGGCCCGCCGCGCCCGGATCGACGCCGACGAGCGCGCCTGGAACGCGGGGCGGCTCGACGCGGACCGCCGCCGGCTCGCCCAGGGCCTGGGCCGTCCCAGCCCCCTCGGCGACGAGCTCGCCCGCCTCGCGCTCGAGGAGGCCTCGACGCGCCTGCTCGGGCTGGCGTCCGGGCTCGCGACCCTGCCCGCGCGAACCCAGGCGGAGGAGCTGGCCAACGAGCTGCTCCTCGGCCACGAGGCCCTGATGATGCTCGCCGAGGAGTTCGAGGCCGGCGGCTGGCGCCGGCGCACGATCAGCTATCCACGCGGCCACCGCGAGGTCACGCGCGACGCGATCGGAGCGACCTCCGACGGCATCCTGGTGGCGGTGGACGGCGAGAACGAGCTCGTTCCCTGGTCGGCCTTCGGAGGCCGGGTGGAGTGGATCGAGAAGCTGTACAAGGGCCGGCTCGAGCGCGACTACACCGCCGAGGAGCAGGGGGGCATCCTCGTGCTCCTGCGCATCGCCGCGACCCTGGAGACGATCCGCCTCGCCGACCAGGTCCTCTCCCCCGACGGCCGCTCGATCTTCCAGCCCTCGGAAGCCGAGGCGATGGTGAAGCTCAACGACCGCGTGCTCGCCTGGATCGAGGACGCGCCCGACGAGGTCCTCGCCGCGCAGGCGGCGCGGATCGACGGGTGCCGGCGGGAGCGCGAGGCGGCGGAGATCCTTGGACGGGCCCTGCTCGCCTCCCAGGAGGGGACGTGGTCCTCGGAGGACGGCGAGCTGGAGAACCACTTCGTCGAGTACCCGACCACCCACACCGTCCAGCAGCACTCGGACGGCTCCGGCTGGGAGGAGCCTCCGCCGGAGCCCGAGGCGGGGCCGGGCGAGGGAGGCGGGGACGCTCCCCCCCTGGTCGGCCCCGAGACCCCGGACGGAGATTGAGCTACCGTAGGCCCCGTCGCCTCTTCTCTCGACCGACCATGCCCACCTCCGCCGCTCGATCCCTGGACGAAACGGTGCGCTCCGTGCGCGAGCGCCTCAAGGAGCGGGACGCTCCCGCTCCCGACGCGCTGTTCCTCCTGGCCACGGGGATGGGCCAGCTTCCCGACCACCTGCTCTCCTCGCGGGAGATCGACCTCGGGGAGATCCCGGAGATGCCCGAGCCCTGGCGCTCCCGCGTGCTCGTCGCGGGCCAGATGAGCGGCGCCTC
>CAYRXS010000005.1:22544-56483 GCA_964428225.1 uncultured Planctomycetaceae bacterium | reverse complement strand
ACCACCACGTCGGCGGTGGCCGCCGCGTCCTCGGGGGTCAGCCGCGTGTCGAGGTCGGCGATCATCACCGTGTGTCCGAGGTCCGCGAAGAGGTCGACGAGCACGCGACCCATCGCGCCCTTCCCCCCGACGATCGCCACCGCTCGCGGCTCCATCTCGAGCGGCACCTCGGCCCGGAGCGACGCCTGGTGGTCGCGGCTGCCCCACAGGATCAGGCGGAACAGGCTCTCGATGAGCTCCGGCCGAAGCCCGAGACGCATTCCCCGGTCGCTCCGGTCGCCCAGGATGTACCGCTCGCGCTCCAGGTCCCGGATCTGCGTGCTCGTCCGGCGCTTGGCGCCCGCGATCTCGGTGACGATCGTCTTGCGGCGCACGAGCAGCTCGAGGATCTCACGGTCGATCTTGTCGACCATCGCGCGCAGCACGGGAAGGGGGCGGGGCAAGCAGGGATCCGGTTCGGCTTCCTCGGTCATCGATCTTCTCGGGGCTGGGAAGGTCGGGGGGAATTCCGCTCGCACGCGGTCCGGGCCTCTGACACCGACCGGCGGAGCGGGAAAGGATGGTGCCCTTCACGTGCGGCCTACCGTACACGACCGGAGAGGAGCGGCCGAGAGCCGGTCGGCCCGATCGCGCGCGGATCCGGGATCGTCGACGTCGGCCCGCCGCCAGAGTCAGTGTCCTCCGTAGCCGACCTCGGCCAGGCGCTTCTGCGTTCGCTCGTCCAGCTCTACGGGGACGGGATCCGAGACCGGATCGAGGAGCGGCTCGATGGCGCGCGCCCACGGTTTCCATGCGGAGGGCCAGAGACCTTTGTCCCCGGAGAGGTCCTCGCGCTCGGCGGGATCCCGCGAGAGATCGAACACGCCGACGATCTCGCTCTCCGCGGGCGTTTCGGGATCGAGCGCGGCGATAATCTTCCGCGTGCCCTCCAGGATCGCGACGTCGTTTCCCCGCCGGTAGAGGGAGAAGCAGAACAGCGGGCGATCGGGGTCCGGTCTCAGGAGGGACCGGCCTTCCCACGCGGGATCCGCGGGGATGCCCGCGAGCTCCGCCAGGGTGATGGGGATGTCGAGCAGGCTCGCCGGACCGGTCTCCCGCCCCGGCGCGATGGACGGGCCGGCCAGCAGGAGAGGGATGGCGACCTTCTCCTCCCAGGGGCGGCGGCCGTGCAGGAACTCGCCGTGCTCGGCGAAGGCCTCCCCGTGATCGCTCGCGAACAGGAGGTAGCCGTCGTCGAGGAGGCCGGCTCGCTCCACGTCGTCGAGCCAGGGGCCCAGCTCGCGATCGAGCGCTCGCACCCCGTCCTCGTAGAGCCCGCGCAGCTCGTCGACGAATCCCGCCGACGCCGCCTCCATCCGCTCGATCCGGGGGAGCTCGGGCGACTGCCCCTCGACCCGCGCCTCGATGCTCGACATGAGCCGGCCCCACTCGCCGGTGTCCTCGGTGGGGCCGCGACGGTAGGGCGAGTGCGTCCGGTACGTCTGGACGAAGAGGAAGACCGGTCGGCCGTCGTCGCGTTTCACGAACTCGCGGGCGCGACGGAGGGTCTCGATCAGGTTCCAGTCCCGGAGCTCGACGAACCACTCGAAGCCCTGGTCGAGACCGAAGGCGCGCGAGACGTAGAGCGAGTCGGTCACGGCCCCGGTCCGGTAGCCATGCGCGGCGAGGCGCTCACCGATCGTTCGAAGGGCGGGAGACAGCCCGCGGTCCTTGGTGATCGCTCCGTGCTGGAAGGGGTAGAGCCCCGTCATCATCGATGCGTGCGACGGCAGGGTCCACGTGGACGGGGCCCAGGTTCGGGTGAAGCAGAGCGACCGCTCGGCGAGCCGATCGACGTGGGGCATCAGCTCGGCCGTTCCGCCGTAGGCTCGCAGGCAGTCGGCCCGCAGGGTGTCGGCCATGACCACGACCAGGTTCGGCCGGGCTCCTCCCCACGGCCGGCTCGCGTAGGTGCCCGTGACGGAGGGGCCCACGACGGGATTCACGAAGATCCCGAGGCCGGGCGGCCCGTGCACCGAGAGCTCGAGTCGCCCCGTGCCCCCCGCGGGGGGGAGCTCGACCTCGTGCCAGGTCGTGGCCAGCTCGGCCGAGGTGTTCCCTCGCGCCTCGAAGATCGACTCGCCGTTCAGGGAGATGCGGAACGCGACGTCCTCGACCGCGCCGTCGGTCCCGGCGAATGCCGGGCGGAACGCGGTCCCGAAGCGCAGCGTGGCGCGTGGGGGCAGGTCGAGAGAGAGCTCCTGGGGATGACCGGGCCACGCCACCACGGCATCCGCCGCGACGTTGCCGAACGGGACTCTCCACGAGCCTCCCTCGTCCGAGCCGATCCCGGGAGGGGAGGCGGGGGAGCTCGGGGCGTGCGTCTCCCCGGGAGCGGTCGTGGGCTCGAAGCCCTCCGCCAGCGACACCCAGCGGGGTGGGCCGTCGGGATCGTCACCGCTCCCGCAGCCGGCGGCGACCCCGGCCGCCGCGATCGCGAGCGCGAGGAGCCGGCATCGAGGTCTGGAGACGCCGGTCGCGGTGGCGCCCTCCGGCTCGATCGCGGGAAGGTCGATCACCATCGCGTCCACCCTGCGGCCCCCCCCGGATGGTGTCAAGGGGCGCGAGCCCCCCGCCGCGGGCGCGCGGGGCGGCTTCCGCCTTCCGGAGGCTCTGCTCTCGATCCGAGACGCTACCCTGGAGGGAGGGCTCCGGCGCGCACCGGCGAATGACATGAAGTGGCACCTTTCGTGGCGATTCTGGGCGCGGGCGTGTCTCGGATCGGTTCCTTATCTTTCGTGTTGCGGGGGGAGCCCGGCACCCTCTCCGGTCGACATGTCGAACGAAGCGTCGGACGAATACGCCGCCGAGAGACAGGACATGGTGGATCTCCAGATCCGCCGGCGGGGAATCCACGACGAGCGGGTGCTCGGCGCGATGTCGCGAGTGCCGCGGCACGCCTTCGTTCCCGCGTCCTGGAGGAGCGCGGCCTATGACGATCGCCCCTTGCCGATCGGTCACGACCAGACGATCTCGCAGCCCTACATCGTCGGGTTCATGACCGAGGCGCTCGAGCTCGACGGTACCGAGAAGTTGCTCGAGATCGGCACCGGCTCGGGCTACCAGGCGGCGGTGCTCGCGGAGGTGGCGAGGGAGGTCTTCACGATCGAGATCGTCGAGCCCCTGGCCCGGAGATCGACGGCAGTGCTCGCGGAGCTCGGCTACGACAACGTCCACGTCCGCTGCGGCGATGGCTATCGCGGCTGGCCCGAGGAAGCCCCCTTCGACGCAATCATGGTGACCGCGGCCCCGGACCACGTCCCCCAGCCCTTGCTCGACCAGCTCGCGGTCGGCGGTCGGCTCATCCTGCCGGTCGGGAGCTGGGACCAGAACCTCGTGCTCTTCGAGCGCACGGAGACCGGTCTGGAGCGCCGAGAGGTCCTGCCGGTCGTCTTCGTGCCCATGACCGGCGAGGCGCAGGACCGCTAGCGGCTCCTCCCGCCCTCCGCAGCCACCCCCCTCGAGGAAGACCGGAAAGGCGTGCAACCGATCCACTCGGCGGTCGGTCCTGGGGGCGTGTCCCCTGGGGTGGGTGGGGGATTGGGACGGTCAGGCAAGTGTAGGAGGCTTGACGACCCCGCGAGAACGCCCATGATCGCCGGCGATGAAGGCAATCGCGGGCTGGATCGTGGCGATCGTCGGAGCGGTCGCCCTGGGAGTGGCCGGGTGGTGGCTGACCCACTCGGAGGCGGCGGACGGGGACGAGGGACCCGGCTTCGCCTTCGTCCTACCGGTGACCCTCGGGCGAGCCGAGCTGCGCGACGTGCGACCGCGGGCGCGGCTCACGGGAACGGTCCGCTCCGCCCGGCGCGCCAACCTCGCCTTCGACGCGGCGGGGCTCGTCGAGACGATCGACGCGGACGAGGGAGAGGCGGTGACCGCCGGCCACGTGCTCGCGCGGCTCGGTCGCCGGGACGAGGAGCTCGAGCTCGCCGCGGCCCAGGCGGCGCTGGTCAGCGCGGAACGAGAGCTCGCGCTCCTGGAGGCGGGTGAGCGCGAGGAGGAGATACGCCGGCTCGAGGCCGAGCTGGAGGCGGCGCGCGCGGCGACGGAGCTCGCGAAGCTCGAGGTCGAGCGGGGGAAGAAACTGCTCGAGGAGGCAGTGATCTCCCAGGCCGAACAGGACGTCCGCGAGACCGCCTACCGCGCCGCGAACCGCAAGGAGGCCGCGGCCTTCGAGCTGCACTCCAAGGCCGTGGCCGGCTCGCGCCCCGAGGATCTCGCCATCGCGGAGGCCCGGGTGGCGGAAGCCGCGGCGCGCGTCTCGACCGCCGAGCACGACCTCGCCAAGACCGAGCTCGTCGCGCCCTGGGCGGGCACGGTCACGCGACGCGACCTCTCGCCGGGGGACTACGCCTCCGCCGGGGCCTCCGTCTTCGAGCTCGTGGATCTCGAGCACCTCGAGGTGCACGTCGAGGTTCCGGGACACTACGCCTCCCGGATCGGCGAGGACGCGGAGGTGATCCTCTCCCTCGCCTCCGCCGAGGAGCTCTCGCTCCGCACCGCGCTCGACACGACGATCCCCGCGGCCGACGAGCTCTCCCGGAGCTTCCGGGGGATCGTCCGCCTCGAGGTGGGTGAGGTCTCCGCCGGCATCCTGCGGCCCGGCGACTTCGTCCAGGTCGAGCTCCTCCTCGAGGCGTTCCTCCGGGCCCTCGCGGTCCCCTCGGACTGCGTGCTCGTCGGCGAGCACGGCGCGGTCGTCGTGCGCGCGGCGCCCGCGCCCCCGCCGGATGGCGACGCTCCGCCCGGTCCTCCGCCCCCGACCCTCGTCGCGGAGTTCGTGCCCGTGCACGTGCTGGCGCAAGCGGACGGCTACACGGCCGTCGAAACCCTCGGGCCGCCGCTCTCGCCGGGAGACTCGATCGTCCTCGCCGGCGCCGACAACGCCTACCCGGGAGCGGCCCTCTCCGCCGGTCCGTCCGGTCCTCCGCCTCCGTCGCCCGTACCCGGCGGGCCGCCCGCGGAGGACGAAGAGTGAATCCGATCCGCGCCATCGTCGCGCGGCCGTACACCGTGGCGGTCGCGGTCATCCTGACCGTGCTCTTCAGCGTGATCGGGATGCAACGCATCCCCATCCAGCTCAAGCCCACCGTCGACGTCCCGCGGATCAGCGTCACCACGGGATTCCGCGGCGCGAGCGCGACCGAGGTCGAGGAGCAGGTCACGCGCGAGCTCGAGGAGGTGCTCCAGAACGTCCAGGGCCTCCTCGAGATGACGAGCACCTCCGCGGAGGGCGTCAGCTCGATCACCCTCGAGTTCGAGTACGGCGAGGACACGCAGCTCGCCCTCGTCGACGTCCTGAACAAGCTGAACCAGGTCCCGCGCCTTCCCCCGGAGGCCGACGAGCCCGTCGTGTCCGTCGCGAGCGCCGGCGACCGCCAGGTCGTGACGTGGATCCGTATCGAGTCGCACTACGACACGAACTACCTGCGCCGGCTCGTGCAGGACGAGGTCGAGCCGCACCTCGAACGGATCCCCGGCGTCTCGTCGCTCTTCGTGGTCGGCGGCTCCGAGCGCGAGATCCAGATCCGGCTCGATCCCGAGCTGATGGTGGCGCGCAACGTCTCCTTCGACGAGCTCTTCTCCGCGATCCAGGGCGGGAACGTGAACGTGCGCGGGGGAACCGTCGAGACCGCCGAACGCCAGCACGTCGTGCGCACCGTGGGCCGCGCGTTCCGGGCCGAGAAGCTCGCGGACATCATCGTGAAGGAGCTGCCGACGGGCTCCGTGCGCGTGGGGGACGTGGCCACCGTCGTCGACGGTTACCGCGAGAAGTCCAGCTTCGTGAACATGGACGGCGTGGAAGGCGTCGGCATCGGCGTGCAACGCCAGGTCGGCACGAACGTCGTCGAGCTCATCGCGGACATCGACCGCGTGAAGGAACGCCTGAACGAGGGCTTCCGCCGCCGCGGCCTCGATCTGCAGCTCGTCTCCATGTACAAGGAAACGAGCTACATCAACGCGGCGATGGACTTCGTGCGCCAGAACCTCGCGTTCGGGGCGGGGCTGGCGGTGCTCGTGCTCCTCTTCTTCCTGCGCAGCCCGAAGTCGGTGCTCATCGTCTCGCTCTCGATCCCGATCTCGCTGATCGCGGTCTTCCTCGTGCTGCTCGCCGCGGATCGCACGCTCAACGTCATCAGTCTGGCGGGGATCGCGTTCGCGTGCGGGATGGTCGTCGACAACGCGGTCGTGGTGCTCGAGAACATCTACCGGCACCTCGAGATGGGCAAGGGCAAGGTGCAGGCCGCGGTCGACGGCGGGCGCGAGATGTGGGGCGGCGTGCTCGCCTCCACCCTGACCACGATCGCGGTCTTCGTGCCGATCATCCTCGAGGCGGACGAGGCGAGCCAGCTCTTCACGGACATCGCGATCGCCATCTCGGCCGCGGTCGGGTTCTCGCTGATCGCGGCCCTGACCGTGGTGCCGGTCCTCGCCTCGCTGCTCTTCCGCGACGACGAGCGAGTGCGGGGAGGAACGGGCAAGGGGCCCGTGGGCCGGGCCTACGGCGCGTTCAACGCGTGGCTCGCACGGCCGCGGCCGGGAGCGTCCGCGTTCAAGCTGGGCTTCGTCATGCTCGTGGCCGCGGGCTCGGTCGCGACCCTGAAGCTCGCTCCTCCCGCCGAGTACCTGCCCACCGGCAACCGCAACCTGGTCATGTTCTTCGCGGACCCGATCCCCGGCACGCGGATCGAGGCGGTGCGCGAGTACTACAGGCCGTTCGAGGAGTTCGTCCTCGCCCAGCCGGAGACCCTGCGAATGTTCTCCGTGTCCGGCGGCTTCAACGGGGGCGGGATGATCCTGCGGGACGAGTACGCGAACGCGGAGGGCATCGCGAGCTTCCACGAGCGCCTGTTCGGCCCCGCGATGGGCCTGGCGGGTTTCCGCTTCGTGGTGCCGGTGCGCGCGAGCATCTTCGAGAACCCCGGCAAGCAGTTCGAGGTGGAGATCTCGGGCCCGGACATCGCCGCCCTCGAGCGGGGCGTGGCGGAGCTCGAGGCTCGCATCCGCGCGGTGCCCGGCGTGGACTCCGTGCGTGGCTCGCTCGTCACCGGGCGGCCGGAGTACCGCGTCACCGTCGACGAGTCGCGCGCGAAGGACATCGGCCTGGACGTGGCCGAGGTCGGGCGCGTCGTGGAGGCGGTGGTCGCCGGCCGGCGGGTCACGGAGATGATCGACGGCGGACGGGAGGTCGACCTGAACGTGGTCGCGCCTCAGGCGGAGGTCACGTCGAACGAGGAGCTCGCGGGGATCCGCTTCGTCACGCGGGCGGGCAAGATGATCTCCCTGGGCGACGTGGCCCGCGTCGAGCGCACGACGGGGCCGCAGTCGATCCGTCGTCTCGAGCGGCAGCGCAATGCGCTCCTCACGGTGAACATTGCGCAGGAC
This sequence comes from uncultured Planctomycetaceae bacterium, assembly GCA_964428225.1. Lineage (GTDB taxonomy): Bacteria > Planctomycetota > UBA1135 > UBA1135 > JBFMCU01. The sequence goes on along the minus strand of CAYRXS010000005.1, from coordinate 49,055 downwards.
GCGCCGCTCGAGCAGGTGGTCGAGACCGTGGAGAACGACGTGTTCCCCGCGGTGAACGCGATGCTCGGGGCGCAATACGACCTGCGGGTCGGCGGATCGGCGGACGCATTGCGGCAGACGTTGAGCTCGCTCACCGCCGGGCTCGGGCTGTCCGTCCTGATCATCTACCTGCTGCTCGTCTCGCTCTTCCGGAGCTGGCTGACGCCGCTGGTGATCCTGGTGACGGTGCCCCTCGCCCTGTCCGGCGGCCTGATCGGCATCCGCATCGCGAGCGAGCTCACCGGCGGCGAGGCGGCCTTCGACGTGATCTCGATGCTCGGCTTCGTGATCCTGGCGGGCCTCGTGGTGAACAACGCGATCCTGATCGTCCACCAGGCGAACAACTTCCGCGAGCAGGGCCTGGGCGCGCGCGAGGCCCTGCGCGAATCGGCGCGCACCCGCCTGCGGCCGATCCTGATGAGCGTCACGACGACGGTGTTCGCCATGCTCCCCCTCGCCGTGGGCGGCGGCGCCGGCGCCGAGCTCTACCAGGGCCTGGGCGCGGTGATCGTCGGCGGCCTCGCCCTGAGCACCCTGTTCACCCTCTTCGTCGTCCCGATGCTCCTGAGCCTGGGGCACGATGCGGCGGCCACGTCGAAAGAAACTGCCTGACGCCGCATTGCCAGCGTTGCCCGGCTGGAATCGACGGCTAGGAACGGAGTGTCATGAGTCCTCCCTGCAGACCGCTCCTGCTCGCCGCCCTCGTGCTCGCGGGGGGCGTCGCTCACGGACGGCAGTACAGCTCGGGACCGTGGGATACGTATTCCAGCTCGATCCCGGTCGTGAATCCGGAGCTCTTTCGCCAGGCGGACGAGACGGGCGAGCACGTCCTGGAGATCTTCCACCTGCCGAGCGGGAATCCCTGCGCCGGCTGCACGAAGGACGCGGCAGAGCATGAAGTCCACTTCCGCCTCCTTTCGCTCGCCCGACGAGAGGGCCGCCAGCTCCCCCACTGGGAGTCGTTCGTGGAGGGGTTTCCGACTCCGCTGGAGGGAGCGAAGGTGGTGGGAGAAGGCATGCTGTCTCGCGTGCCGCGTCTCGCGCGGTTGCTGCCCGAAGGAGCAGGCTACGTGGCGCTCTACACGTGGTTGCACCCGGTCTCGGGCTTGACGGGGAACGACGATTCCGAGCGAGAGGGTTTCTTCGTGGTCCACGACGCGAACGGGAGTCCAAAGAGCCGTCGTAATCTGGCCGAGATTGTCACTCCGGAGGAGCTGAAGGAGCTCTTGCGCGTTCGATTCTCTTGCGGCTTGTACCCCTGGGGGGAGGATCTGTTCGACTGCTCCTTCGTGACACTCGGGGGCTGGATTCGGCACGGGCGCTTCATCCTGCTCCTGCGTCGTCGATCCACGGATCCCTGGCTCCGCTACCGGTTCTCCCTCCGCGACGGGGACGTGGAGCCCCTCTCCTGGCGTCAGGTATTCGAAGTGCTCGAGCTCCGAGGCGGCCGCTATCCACCGTTGCCCGTGGGCGGCGAGCTCGCTGTCGTGCTCGCGGATGCGGAGAATCCCCACGGCATCGAGCGACTCCTGCGCGGGGTGCTCGACGAGCCCCGCAATACGCTGGAGGCTCGGCTTCTGGCAGCCGGCGCTCTCGGTCGGCGAGGGCTGCGGCGGGGGCGTGCGCTGATTCTCGAGACCGCGCAGTCGACGACGATTCGCTCCTGGCCTCGCTGGGACGTCTGGTGCGCGGCGAGCCGCCTCCATACCGTGCTCGATCGCTCGGAGGCCTGCTGGCTGGTCGATCTCGCGCTCGGGAGCGACGATCGAGCGTTCACCGGCTACTGCTTCTACTCCCTGAAACGCATGGAGTCCGCGGGGCTCCGCGCCTTCGTGGAACGCGTGAGAGAGGAGCCGACGGAGGAAAACCTCGAGCGGGCGAGGTCCATCTCCTATTGGGTTCCGGAGGCATCCGACGCCGACGCGTCCCTGGTGCGGGCTCTCGCGTCCCTGCTCGACCTCCCGGATGCGGAGCTCGCAGATGTCGTCGCCAGGAAGCTCCGCGCTCTGCGGAACGTTGGCGGGGGAGAGGCGATCGCCGACGCCCTCGAGCGGGGCGGGATCCACGATGCCGCTCTCCGCGAGGTGCTCGATGGTTGGTCAGGCACCGCGGCGGTCCGAGGACTGATGGCCGGCCTGGAGCGAGAGCTCGCACGCGCGAAGCCCTCGGAGGCGGAGATCGCGTCCTGGACGTCCGCGCTCGAGAAGGCGGCGGATTCCCGGATCCGCGGAGACGCGACGGCGTGGCGCGGATGGTGGGCGAAGGCCCGTCATCGTCTCCAGCGCGCCGACATCGATCGCTTGGATCGAGATCCACGGCGCGATTCCGATCCCGACGCCTGGCTGGCCGAGGTACACGCCGCTCTCGAGGGATGCATGGCCGCGGGGGACGAGGAGGGCATGCGGATCCACGAGCGGTGGATCGACGCCCTGGATCGCGGCGGCTTCGATACGTCCGCCATCCGACGACGCTGATCCGAGACTCCGCGCACTCGTTGGTGCGCGGGCTTCGGCCTGGCTCAGTGACTCGGCGTCGATTCTCCGACTTCCTCCGCGGAGGTCTCTCAGAGCTCTCGAGCCCGCTCCCACGCACCCCGGAGCCCCAGAACCTCGATCCAGCGCTCGAGGTACTCCATGTCGAGCTCCGCCCCCACGGACAGGACGCCCGCCACGTCACGAAGCTGTCGTTCCGATCCCGATTTCGTGGCCCATTCCAGCTTGCTGAGGATCGCATCCTCCCGCGACGTGACAAAGGCCCGGTTCCCCATCACGGTGCCGGGTCGGCGTCGGTCGAACTCGGTTCGGCTGAAGGGGCGGCCCTTGATGATGATGAGGTCGGCCTTCCATCCCGACTTCCGCTCGATCACATTGAACTGCGTGCGCCGGGCCAGAGCTTCCAGGGCGGCGGGCGGATCGACGTAGTACTCCTCATCGGGGAAGGACTCCACGAGCTCCCGAAGATCGGCGGGACTCGGGTCGATCACGATGTCCACGTCGTGCGTCGTTCGTGGTACTCCGTGGTAGGAGCTCGCGACCGAGCCGGTCAGCATGTAGGGCACGCCCGACGCTTCCAGCTTCGCGATGATCCGGGAAAGGAAGCCGCCCGACTCGTTCATGGCTCGAGTACCGGCGCGTACGGCCATGCCCTTCGGAAGAGAACGTCTCCGTGAATCAGGCGGAACAGAGCCCAGCGGATCTCGTCGTCGGAGTACTCGGGATGGCGGTCGCGGATCCCACCGGCGGAGATTTGGCGCGCCTCCTCGGACATCTGGAACGCAAGAGCGACCCGGCCATCCGGGCCCAGCTCGCGATACACCTCGAGCTGGGCGGCGTGAGCTTCGGAGCTGGTGTCCCTGGGTTGCATCCGGGACATGGTAAAGCCCGTGGGGGCACGGTCACAGCTCGACTTCGATCCACGTCGTCTCGCCGGCTCGGACCACGAGCGGCACGCGGGGGGTGAGCTCCTCGAAGTAGCTCGCGTCGAGCTCGTTGAACCAGGCGTCGTCGGGGAATTCGCCCCGGAGGAAGCGCCGCACGACCGCTTCGTATTCGCCGGGCAGGACGTCGGAGAGGTGGAGGTTTTCGGTCGACGCCACGTCCGGGAGCACGGGACGCCGCACGAGACTCGCGTCGCCGCGAGGCAGGAGCCACAGATGGCAGTCGTCATCCAGCTCGACGTTCGAGGTGCGCCGGATCGTCGCCTCGATCCCGCCGAGGAGCGGCACGACGAAGCGGAGCTGGCGGATGCGAGGATCGTGCGTCTTCTCGTACGACACGCCGTGCACGCGGACCGAGATCGTGATCTCCTCGTCGGGCAGGTCGCGCAGGAGGTAGACGCCGGTTCGGCCCGGAGTCTCCCGGCCCGCGCTGAGCTCACCCGACGGGAGCCAGCTCCTCACCTTCCCCGCCACCGGGCGACCCTCTTCGTCCTCGATGGTGACGGTGACCATGTGCGCCCCGGCGAGCCGGAACTCCACGAAGGAGTCGTCGTCGGGGATCTCGAGGTCGTCCTCGCGAATCGAAGCGTGGCGCTCGGCTTCCACGGAGAGGGAGACCGTCTCGGCATAGATCGTCGAGAAGACTCGCTCTCCCTCCTCCGAGACGCCTCCCCCGAGACTCCGCAAGGAACGGGGATAGTCGGGCGGACTCCACCTCACGGTGACGGAGGCCTGGGGGAGGGGATTCCCCGCCGTGTCGAGCACGCGAATGCGCAGGGAACGGGGACCCCGGGGCAGGTCGACTTCCACGGTCCGGTGCTCCTCCGGTCGCAGAGGCGCGATGTCCTGCTCCTGGATCGCCGTGCCGAAGGGGCCGTCGACGCGCAGGCGAAGGGGCAGACCGGGGACGAGGTCGTTCAGCACCACTCGTCCCTCGCGGAGCGCGTTCAACCGCACCACAAACTCGTCGGTCGGCGCGGTCGGTCGGGAGTAGTAGCTACAGCCCGCTTGCCGGTAGGCTTGGTAGGAGCGGATCGGGCGATCGGTGCGGTAGGGGAAGGCCGCGGCCGACAGCCGGGCCTCCACGCTCCCGGCAGGCTCGCCGTCGGGCGTGCGAAACCGAAGCTCCAGGAGCGTGCCGCGGGGAAGCGTCACGACCAGCTCGTCGGGCGGCTCGGGAGGAACGTCGACCTCGACCACCTCGTAGCCCGCGGCGTAGACCGCGATCTGCGAGACCCCGGGTTCCACCCCCCGCAACGAGGTCCGGCCCTCGGCGTCGGTGGGCTCGCTGCTCGGGGACGAGGTGTCGACCACGGCCATGGCGCCGGCGATCGGCGTGCCGTCGGTCTCTCGCACGAGCAGGTGGAGCTCCACCGTCCCCCGGGGATCGAACAGGGGCAGGTCGCCGATGTCCCAGTCCCCGTGCAGCTCGATCGGCTCGATCTCGATCCAGCGCTCGAAGTCGAGGTCGGGCGGATCGACCAGCAGGTAGCCACCGGTGATCGACGGGCTCTCGACCGCCACCCGGAACCTCCCCCGTTCGTCCGTCTGATCCGTGCTGAAGACGATCTGGAAGGGGTCGACGTCCGCGTACTCGAGGCGTGGTTGCACCATCACGTTCGGTACGCCGACGGGGCTTCCGCTCTCCAGGTCGACGACCCGACCGAAGAGGGCCAGGCCCTTCACCACCTCGACGCGCACGTCCTGCCTCGGCTCTTCGAGGCGAAGGCTGTACGGAAGATATTCCGACGAGGCGAGGGCCGGGTCCACCAGTCGATAGTCGGGAGGCAGCCAGAGCTCTCCGCTCCAATCGCTCGCGAGGCCGTAGAAGAGGAACGATCCGTCGAGCTCGGCCAAACATCGCGCGATGCGCTCCGCTCTGCCTTCGAGGTTCAGCTCGGAGTAAGTGATCCCCAGCTCGTCCTCGGTGTGGAAGTAGGCTCGATTCGATCGAAGCTGCAGAGGGATCCGCTCGGACGGTTGGTCACCATCCACGACGATCGTGCCCGAGACGACGACGCCGAAGTCGAGCCGAACCTCGTGCCGCCCCGCGGCGAGCGACACCTCGTGGACCTGCGGCGCCACGCCGGGGGGCAGGACCAGGAGCCTCGCGAGCTCGTCGCGGCTCTCCTCCGTCGCGAGCTCGCCCGCCTCGTCCGTTCGACCCCTCGCGAGCACATCGCCCTCCTGGCAGAGCAGGAACCGCGCGTCGGGGATCGGCTGCTCCTCGGGACCGAGGAGAACGTACACCGCGCCCGGCAGGCTCTCGTCGACGGGTACGGAGGCCCGCACGGGATCGGTGAGCTCGACCTCGAGCGGGGGCAGCGGATCCTCGGCGACCTCCGTCTCGCCCTCCTCCGATGGCGTCGACTCCGCCACGACCGACGCCTCGTCGGGGTTCGCCGGCCGGAACGGATCCTCACCCCGCAGCCACCAGGCCACCACCCCGATGAACACCGCCGCGGCCGCCACCCCGATTGCCAGGGACGTCTTCGACACGAGAGCACCTCCGATCAGCTCACCAGGACCCGCGGGGATCGTCATCGACACGGGGCCTGGCCCGGTATTCTATCGCCCGATGTCCGCCCCCGAGCATTCCATCGCGCTTGCGCATCCCCCGCGCGGGGTGCCCCTCTCGCTACGGCTGAGGCTGCTCATCGGGGGATTCAGCAACCAGTTCGGCTGGTTCTTCCTCGGCTTCGGGCTCGTGTTCGCCCGGATCTTCCTGCCGCTGTGCGACTTCGACTCGCTGCGCTTCCTGGGTGAGCTGGAGTTGGCGCCGGGGACGGTGCTCGCCTGCGAGGCGACCGGGGCGAGCGAGGGAGGGAGCGACACGAGCGACGGCGATCCCGTCTTCCGGTGCACGTACTCGTTCACCGGCCCGGAGGGAGAGGAGCGCCGCGGCGCCTCCTTCGGCTCGCGAACGCGGACCGAGGGAGCGGCGGTGACCGTGGAATACCCTCGCGGCACCCCGGACGTGTCCCGGATCCGGGGCATGCGTTCGGGAGTGTTCCCGCTCTGGACACTGTTCGTCCTCGTGTTTCCCGCGATCGGGCTGATCTTCGTGTCGTTCGGTCTCCGCAACGGGCTGCGGGCGATCCGGCTGCTCGCGCGCGGGCGTCCGGCGCGGGGGAAGCTCGTCGAGAAGCGCGCCACGAACACGAGCATCAACGACCGCACCGTCTACGCCCTCACGTTCGAGTTCCACGACGGGCTCATCCGACGCCGCATGACGGCGAAGACCCACCTCACCGCCCGCGTCGAGGACGAGGAAGAAGAGGATCTCCTGTTCGACGCGTGGAAGCCGTCGAACGCCGTCCTGCTCGACAACCTGCCCGCCCGGCCCGAGATCGACGAGCGAGGGGGCTTCCGATCCCTGCCATCCCACCGCGTGCTGCTCACCCTGCTCGTCCCCGGCCTCTTCGTCGCGGGCCACGTCGTCTGGCTCGTGGTCGCCGCCTTCGTCGGCTCGTGACCTCCCGGTCGATCTCGGGATCTCCGCGGATCCGGGGCGCGAAAAGCGGGGCGCCGACGAGGAATCGGCCCCTTCGTGCTTCAGGGATCGGGCCGCGCGCTCGATAGGACCAGGAACTCCTTTCACCTGCAGGGGGGCGAGAAACCGGGTTCCCCGCCCGGGATCGGCCCGAACCGCTCGCCGAACGGCGGGCGCCGACCACGCGGGTGCGGCAGGAGACAGCCACCGTGACGAAGGAAACCGGAACAGACCATCGGCTCGAGACCGAGCTTCGACTCGAGCGCCAGAGCGGCAACGGCAGCCTCATCGAGCTGAACACCGCCCGGTGCATCCTGGATTCCGTCGGCGAGGATCTGCTGAAGAGCATCGTCGACGACTACCTCGATCTCCTCGGCTCGTCGGCGGCCGTCTACGAGAAGAACGGCGACTACGCCTTCGGCCTCGACAGCTCGGGGTGGTGCCGCTTCCTGAACGAGAGCTCGCGCCGGCTGTGCGACACCGAAGACGACCGGGAGGCCCTGGACTGCGGCGAGTGGCGCTGCCACGAATCCTGCTGGGCGGCCTCGCGGACCGCGATGGAGACGGGTGAGCCCAGCGACATCGAATGCGCGGGCGGCATCCGGATCTACGCGGTCCCGATCGTCGCCGACGACGAGGTGATCGGCTCGATCAACTTCGGGTACGGGGACCCGCCCTCGGAGGCTCGCCGTCTGCGGGAGCTCGCCGAAGACTTCCGGGTCGACATCGAGGAGCTGTTCCAGCGGGCACTGGCCCACTCTCGCCGGCCGAGCTGGCTCGTCGAGGTGGCGAAGGCGCGCCTGCAGACGGCGGCCCGGATGATCGGCGCGGTCGTCGGCAACATCCGGCAGCGCGAGCGCCTCCAGCTCGAGCTGGCCCACGCCCAGCGCATGCAGGCGATCGGGCAGCTCGCGGCGGGGATCGCCCACGAGATCAACACGCCGATCCAGTACGTCAGCGACAACACGCGCTTCCTCCAGAAGTCCTTCGCCGAGCTCGTGGAGTACGTGGAGAAGAGCCTCGTCGGCGAGAACGGCCGACCCCGACCGATGCTCGCGGAGAACGATCCCACGGCGGACGACGACGAGGACCTCGAGTACCTCATCGACGAGATCCCCCAGGCGATCGACGAGTCGATCGAGGGGCTGCAGCGCGTGGCGGAGATCGTCCACGCGGTGAAGGGATTCGCGCTCACGGGCAACGTGGAGAAGACCCCCACGGACGTCAACGACGTCATCGGCAACGCCGTCACCGTCGCGAGCGACGCCCTGCGCTTCGCGGCGGAGGTCTCCATGGATCTCGATCCCGCGCTGCCTCACGTTCCGTGCGTGCCGGGGAATCTCAGCCAGATCCTGCTGCACCTCATCGTCAACGCGGCCCAGGCGGTCACCGACGTCGTCGGGGACGGCTCGGACCGGAAGGGCAAGATCGTCATCTCCACGCGTCACGACGACGACGGAGTGACGATCCGGATCCGAGACACCGGCGGAGGCATCTCGGAGGCCGACCGGGACCACGTCTTCGAGCCCACGTTCACCACGCGGGGCGACGGCGAGGGAACGGGCCAGGGCCTCGCCATCGTGCGCTCGCTCGTGGTCGAGAAGCACGGGGGATCGATCACCTTCGACTCGATCCCCGGAGAGGGCACCACGTTCGTCCTTCGCCTCCCCTTCGCGGCGAAAGTCGACGAACAGGCCGCCTAGGGCCAGACCTCGAAGCGCGTCGGCTCGCCGGGGAGGATCACGATCGGGATCCGGGGGGAGAGCTCGTCGAACCTCGCCTCCTCGTAGTAGCCACCGAGGTAGCGCTGCACGACGGCCTCGTAGCGGCCGGGCAGGACGCCGGGGATGCGGACGGGGTTCGTGAAGTCCTGCTCGAGCTCCGCGTAGCGACGGCGCAGGCCCTCGTCGTCGACGGGGAGGATCCACAGCCCGCACTCGCCGTCGAGCTCGAGGTCGCCGAACCGTCGGACCGTCGCCTCGACCTCCCCGAGGGTGGGGATCGTGATCGTGAGATTCGGGACGAGGGGGTCGTGCACCCGCTCGTGCACCGTCCAGTACACGCGGGCCTGGATCGTGACCTCCTCGTCCGGCAGACCGCGCACGAGGTAGACGCCCGTCTCTCCCTCGACTTTCTGGCCATAGGCCCCCGCCCCGTTGGGGAGGTCGGACCACACCTGTCCCGTCTGGCGCTTCCCGCACTCCTCCTCGAGCACGACGGTGACCACGTGGCCCTTTGCGAGCCGGACCACGAGCTCCTCTCCATCCACGGGGACTTCGTACTCGCGGTCCCGGAACGGGACGTAGCCGTCCGCGTCGGCGTTGATGTGGATGTGCGTGGCGTAGACGTACGGGATCTCGAAGCTCCCGTCGTCCTCGACGCTGCCGCCTGATCCCTGTGAGCTCCCGGGGCGGCTGTCCGGGGCGACGTGGAAGACCCCAACGCTCGCGTGCGGGATGGGCTCGCCCGCTTCGTTCAGGACCCGGCCCCGAACCGTCTTGGCGCCCTCGACGAGCACGACCTCGATCCGTCGATGCTCCTCGGGCCCGAGGGGGGCGATGGTCTGCTCCTGGATCGGCGTGCCGTATTGACCGTCGACCCGCAGGTGGAGCGGCAGACCGGGCACGACGTCGTTCACGATCACCCCGCCGTCGCGGAGCGCCTGCAGGCGGATGACCCAGGTCCCGTCCTCGGTGTAGCCCGGCCGAAAGCCACTGTAGCCGGCCTCCGTGTACGCCTTGAACGCCCGGGGCCATCTCCTCTCGTTCTGCAACGGGTTGCGATCCGCCGCGAGGCGGGCCTTCACGAAGTTGGCGGGTTCTCCGTTCGGGGTCAGGAAGCGGATGTCCAGGAGTGTGCCCCGTCGCATGGTCACCTCGATCTCCTCGGGCGGCTCCGCGGGCACCTCTATCGTGGCAATCTCGTAGCCCATGCCGTAGACCACGATCGTCGAGAGCCCCGGCACGACGCCGCGCAGCGTGGTGCGGCCCTCCTCGTCCGTGGGCGCGCTGTGCGGATTGCTCGAATCCGTTCCCGCGACCGCGCCGGAGATCGGGTCGCCCGCCTTGTTGCGCACGAGTAGATGCACCTGGCTGATCGCGTCGCGGTCGCACAGGGCCAGGTCCCCGAGATCCCAGTCCGCCTGCAGCTCGCGGGGCTCGATCTCGATGTCCCGGAGGAACGACCGATCCGGTGGCGAGATCCGGAGGTGCCCGCCCTGGATCGTGGGATTCCGCACCGCGATGCGGAACCGGCCGAGCTCGTCCGTGCGCTCCGAGCCCTGGTAGGTGAGGTCGGGATCGACGCCGGGATACTTGATCCGGGACTCGACGTCCGCGTCGGGGACGGGGACTGGCTCCGCCTTGTGGACCTCGACGACGCGGCCCATCAGGACGAGGCTCTTCACGACGTCGACGCGCAGGTCCTGCACGGGCCGCTCGAGGTGGATGCTGCACGGACGCGAGTCATTCGTGGCGAGGGTCGGGTCCGCCAGCCGGTAGTCGACGGGGAGCTCGAGGATCCCCGACCAGTCCTCGGCGAGCCCGTCGAAGCGGAACGCGCCGCGCGCATCGGTGCTCCCGCGCATCACCCGCGAGGCCATCCGGTCGATCTCCGCCTCTTCCTCGGTGATGCCGAGCTCGCTCGTGAGGTCGAGGAGCGTCCGGTCGGAGCGCAGCTCGAGAGGGATCGCGGTCGACAGGCGATAGCCGTTCACGACGATCCAGCCCGCGACGATCGCCCCCGGCCGTAGCGGGACCTCGTGCAGCGCCGGGGCGAGGGAAACCTCGTGGATCTGGGGCGTCCAGCCGCGAGCGAGGACCAGGAGCTTCCCGCTTCCCTCGAGCTGGAGCTCGGTGGCGAGCTGCCCCCGCTCGTCCGTCTCGCCGAGGGCCAGCACCTCGCCGTCCCGGACCAGGACGACGTGCGCCCCGGGCACGGGCGCTCCCTCCGGCTCGAGGAGCTCGTAGACGGCGCCCGACGGACTCTCCTCGACGGGAACGGAGGTCCGAGCGGGGTCGGTGGGCTCGACCTCGGGCGGGAGGAGCGAAACCTCGGCGACCTCCGCCTCTCCCCCTGCCGACGGTGTCGCCTCTGTCACGACCGACGCCTTCTCGGGAGTCTCCCGCGGAACGGGATCCTCACCGCGTGGCCACCACGCCACCGCTCCGACGATCACGACCACCGCCGCCACCCCGATCGCCACGGACGTCTTCGACACGAGAGCACCTCCGATCAGCTTTCCGAGACCCGCGGGGGTCGTCTTCCAGCCCCCGACGAACGCGACGGGGGCGAGGGCGTGGATCAGGTCGCGGCGGTCCGCATCGAGCTCCCGCGCGAGCCGAGCCCGCAGCGTCTCGCGCGCCCGCGAGAGGCGCTGGCGCACCGCGGCAGACGTCTCTCCCCGTAGCTCCGCGATTGCGGAGGCGGAAAGGCCGTCGAGGTAGCGCAGGAGCACCGTCGTCCGCTCCGGCTCGTCGAGGGCCATCACGGCATCGACGATCCGCTGCTGCGTCGCGGCGCGGCCGACCACGTCGAAGGCCGAGGGCTCCGCCTCGGGCCGGGCCACGGAGCGCTCGCGCTTCCCCCGAGAAGCCGCCGACCGTGCGCTCTGCCGTGCCATCGTGCGGACGACTTGGCGGAGCCACGCACGCAGCCCCGCCCCGCTCGTCCGGCGAGGAGGACGCTCCAGGGCGGCGAGCCACGTGTCCTGCGCCACGTCCTCGGCCGTCGCCGCGTCGGCAACGAGGCCACGGGCCAGCGCCTGCACCCAGGCGAGGTTCGCCAGGAGCTCGGGCTCGGGGACCGCTCGGGAGGGGGAATCCATCGCTCGTCGTTGCCAGAGGGCAGCCGATCGCCCGAGTGTGACAGATCCGGGCGAAAGAACGACGCCGGAAGGGCCCCTCGAGACCTTCGAGGGGTTTGGCTGATCAAAGACTGAGTTTTCGATTAGCCACCGCCAGGAATACCGAGCCTGGCTCAGTAGGTCCGGATCTCGAAACGCGTCGGCTCGCCGGGGAGGATCTCGATCGAGAGGCGCGGGGAGAGCTCCTCGAAGCGCGCCTCCTCGTAGTAGCCGCCGAGATAGCGCTGCACGACGGCCTCGTAGCGGCCGGGGAGGACGCCGGGGATGCGGACGGGATTCGTGAAGTCCTGCTCGAGCACGGCATCGCGGCGCCTCCGCCCCTCGCCGTCCACGGGCAGGATCCACAGCCCGCACTGGTCGTCCAGCTCGAGGTCGGAGAAGCGGTGGACGGTCGCCTCGACCTCCCCGAGGGTGGGGATCGTGATCGTGAGGTTCGGGACGAGGGGGTCGTGCACCCGCTCGTGCACCGTCCAGTGCAGTTCGGCCTTGATCGTGACCTCCTCGTCGGGCAGACCGCGCACGAGGTAGACGCCTGTCTCGCCCTCGACCGGGTGGCCACCGGCAATCGCTCCGTTGGGGAGGTCGGACCAGATCCAGCCCGTCTGTCGCTTCCCGCACTCCTCCTCGAAGATCACGGTGACCGCGTGGCCCTCGGCGAGTCGGACCACGAGCTCCTCGCCGTCCAAGGGAACCTCGTACTCGCGGGCGCAGAACGGGACGTACCCGTCCGCGCGGGCGCTGATGTAGATGTGGGTGGCGTAGATGTGGGAGATTTCGAAGCTCCCGTCGTCCTCGACGCTGCCGCCGATGGTCCAGCTGTGCCCAGGGCGCTCGTCCGGAGGGACGTGGGTGACGGACACGCTCGCGTGAGGGAGGGGCTGGTCCGCCTCGTCCACGACGCGTCCCCGCGCCGTCTTCGACCTCTCGACGAGCACGACCTCGATCCGCCGGTGCTCCTCGGGCGCGAGGGGGGCGATCGTCTGCGCCTGGATCGGCGTGCCGTACTTGCCGTCGACGCGCAGGTGCAAGGGGAGGCCGGGCTCGATGTCGTTCACGATCACCCCGCCCTCGCGGAGCGCGTTCACGCGAATGACGAACGTCCCGTCTTCGGTGTAGCCCGGGTGATAGTGGCTGTAGCCGGCCTCCGTGTACGCCATGTACGCCCGGGGCCATCGCCTCCCGTTCTGCAGGGGATTCCGCTCCGCCGAGATCCGGGCCACCACCGCCTTGCCGGGCTCCCCGTCCGGAGTCAGGAAGCGGATGTCGAGGAGCGTGGCGCGCCGCATGGTCACTTCGATCTCCTCGGGCGGCTCGACCGAAACCTCCACCGTGGACGTCTCGTAGCCGACAGCGTGGACCTCGATCGTCGAGACCCCGGGCACGACCCCGCGCAGGAAGGTGCGACCCTCCTCGTCGGTGGGGCCGCTGTGCGGGGCGGCCGAGCTCGTCCCCGCCACCGCGCCCGCGATCGGCGCGCCCGCGGTGTCGCGCACGAGGAGACACACCTGGCGGATCGCGTCCCGGTCGCACAGGGCCAGGTAGCCGAGGTCCCAGTCCTCCTCGACGAAGCGGGGCTCGATCTCGATCTCCCGGGAGAACGAACGATCCGGAGGCCTGATCACGAGGTGCCCGCCCCGGACCGTGGGGTTCTGCAGGGCGATGCGGAACCGGCCGAGCTCGTCCGTGCGCTCCGATCCCTGGTACCGGAGGCTCGGATCGACCCCCGGGTACTCGATCCGGGGCTCGACCTCCGCGTCGGCCACGGCCGCCGCGCGCGGTCCGGCCGCGTCGACGACCCAGCCCGTCAGGACGAGGGCCTTCACGACATCGACGCGCAGGTTCTGGACCGGATGTGCGAGGCGAAGGCTGCACGGACGCGCGACGTGCGCGGCGAGGATCGGGTCCGCCAGCCGGTAGTCGACGGGGAGCTCGAGGATCCCCGACCAGTCCTCGGCGAGCCCGTCGAAGCGGAACGCGCCGTGCGCATCGGTGCTCCCGCGCATCACTCGCGAGGCCATCCGGTCGATCTCCGCCTCCTCTGGGGTGATCCCCAACTCGCTCGTGAGATCGAAGAGCGTCCGGTCGGCGCGCAGCTCGAGGGGGATCGCGGTCGACAGGCGATACCCGCTCACGACGATCCAGCCCGCGACGATCGCCCCTGGTCGCAGGGCGACCTCGTGCCGCTCGGGGGTCAGGGACACCTCGTGGATCTGGGGCGTCCAGCCGGGGGCGAGGGCCAGGAGCTTCGCGCTTCCCTCGAGCTCGAGCTCGGTAGCCAGCAATCCCTCCTCGTCCGTCTCGCCGAGGGCCAGCACCTCGCCGTCCCGGCACAGGACGACGTGCGCTCCGGGAACGGGCGCCCCCTCCGGGTCGAGGAGCGCGTAGAGCGGGCCCGGGAGCGTCTCCTCGTCGGGGAGCCCCGTGCGCTCGATCGTGGTCTCGGGAGTCTCGACGACGACGGGAGCCTTCGCATCGAGCTCGATCGCCTCGGTCCGCGGTGACGGCGCCTCGACGGCGGCGGCCCGCGTCGTCTCGCGCTCGTCCCCCGAGCCCGTCTCCGGCGACCAGAGCAGCCACGCCGCCGCGGCGAGCAGCACCACGACCGCCGCGGGCAGCACCGGGGCGGGGAACGACGCGAGCAGGGCCTTCGCGGTCACCGCCACCCCGTGCGCCGCGGGAAGGCTCGCGGATTCCATCCCCGCCTTCGTCAGCACCGCCCGGCGCAGCGTCTCCATGCCCTGCATGGACAGGGCGGCGGCCGACCAGGCTCTCTTCGTGTCCGGGGGCAGGAAGCGCCGCAGCCGCTCGAGGCCTCGATGGATCTGGACGCGCACCGTGCCCGGGGCGCGGTCGAGCCGGGCCGCGATCGTCGACGCGCTCTCCTCCTCGAGGAGCCAGGGCTCGACGACCTCGCGGTACGGGGAGCGCAACCGCTCCACCGCGTCCCGGACCACGCCGGGGAGCTCCGCCGCCGCCGCGGCCTCGAGCGGGTTCTCCGGCGCGCGCACCGGGAGCTCGTCCGCATCGACACGACGCGCCGCGCGCCGCCGCAGCTTCGCCGCCTCCCGCCAGAGGATGCCGTACAGCCACCCCTTGACGGAGTGCGACGCATCGAAGCTCCCCGCACGCTCGATCGCGCGCTCGAAGGTGATCTGGACGAGGTCCTCCGCATCGCCCGGCTCGCGGACGAGGTGGCTCGCCACCCCGAGAAGCTCGCGGGCGGTCGCATCGAACACCGCGGCGAGCGCCGTCCCGTCGCGCTTGTCACGGAACCGCAGGAACAATCGGGTGAGCGTCGCGTCTCGCATACCTCCCCTCTCCCCGGGAGGCCCCGATGTTACGCGGAATGCCCCGATTCCGAGTCGGGCTCAGTCTCGCGGCAGCTTCTCGATCGCGTGGCCGGTCAGGGGGTTCAGGTCGGGGAGCGCGAGGGCGTCGTCGAGCGTGAACCAGGCGATGCGCTGGCCCTCGAGGGCCGCTGGCTCGCCCTCGCAGGCGGCGGCGACGAAGACGTGATGGCGGTAGAGCCGGCCGGAAGCGCGCTCGCGCTCCGAGAGGGTCACGTGGAGGCGGGGCGCGCGGAGGCGAATGCCGAGCTCCTCCCGCATCTCGCGTCGAAGGGTGGCCTCCGGCGTCTCCCCGGCCTCGACGTGCCCTCCCGGCGAGTCCCAGAGGCCGGGAGAGACGGCCGCGTCGTCGGGCCGCCGCTCGAGGAGCACGCGACCGTCGCGCACGAGCAGCACGGAGGCGGTGACGAAGATCCGCTCGTCCGAAGGGGCCGGCTCGGGGGGAGGCGAGTAGGGGAATCGCCTCGCGGGATTCATGCGCGCTCCCACCCACGGTCCGCGGCGCGACGGAGGAGGTCGTCCGCGTAACGCTCCGCGTCGAACCAGACGGCGCCGAAGATCTCCCGGCAGCGCGCGGCCACCTCCTCCGGCGGAGCGGGGCGGAACGCGACCTCGGGATCGGGCGGGAGCAGCGAGAGGATCTCCCGCACCGCGTGGGCGCGACCGAGCGTGACCCGGGCGAGGCTCGCGGGGCAGAAGGGCACGACGCATGTCTCCCGCGTCTCCCCCGCGGCGCGACGCTCGCGAATCCGCTCGACCGTCTCGTAGGCGTACAGATGCACGGCCACCTCGGGGGGAAGGAGACCGCGCGCGATCCGCGGGCCGAGCTCGCGCGCCGCCCGGGCGAACTCGTGCTCCTCGGCGAAGACGTCGAACGAGGGCGCCGTCGCCCCCGACGGGCGCGGATCCACGAGGAAGGACAGCCGCTCGACGCTCATCGCGCACCTCCCTCGCTCCGCGAGAGCAGCGCGTCGACGTCCGCCCGGATGGCGGAGGCGTTCTCGTCGAACGGATCGAGCGAGCTCAGCACCGGCCAGCCGTGACGATCCGCGAGGTCGAGCAGGCCCTGGCGATACCGGTCGAGCATGTACGGATTCTCGTCCACCGTCTTCTCGCCGCGGGCCTCGATCCTCCTCCAGGCGACGTCGGCGGGCAGGTCGAGCAGGAAGACGCGGTCCGGTCGCGGGAGGCCGGACAGCAGCTCGCGCGTGTAGGGATCGTGGTGGTAGCGCCCGGCGCCCGCCGCGAAGTGCGTGTACACGTAGCGGTCGAGGAGGATCACGTCGTGGCGCTCCAGGTCGGGCGCGAGGACGCGGTGGAAGTACTTCAACGAGTCGAAGGCCTTGACGATCCGCTGGATCCGCCACAGGTGGAGGTTCTTGTCCCCGGCGCAGCGCCGCGTCAGATCGGTGACCGTGTCGTGGAAGACGCCGTGGCGGTAGATCTTGTGGACGGCGCAGGAGAGTCCCCGCGCCTCGACGTGCTCGCGGAGGGCCTCGACGTGGCTCGACTTGCCCGAGCCGTCGATGCCGCAGATCGCCAGGACGAGCGGGCCGCTCCTCGCGTCGGGCTCGTCGAGCGGCCGGCGGTCCGCGAGCGCCCGCGCGTGGAGATCGACACCCGCCAGGGCGTAGCTCTCGAAGGCGCGAAAACGCATGGCGGCCGCGGGCTGCAGCACGCGGACGAGCTCGCGAAAGGCCTCGCGGATCCCCGGCGGGTAGTGGTCCCCGGGCAGGATTCCCCACCAGGAGGGGAGGAGCCGGGTCTCGGGAGCCTCCTCCGTCGTCCTCGTCGTCGCGGGCTCGTCCTCCGTCACGAAGAAGGGGACGAGCCCCGCCTCGCGGAACGGACCGGGGTTCTTCGAGATACGCGAGAGGTGGCTCCGGAGCCGCTGCTCCAGCTCGTCGTCGACCCGGAGCGGGAGCAGGAAGACCTCGTCTCCCTGACCGCCTCGATGCGCGTCCTCCACGCGATCCAGGTCGACGTCCCGCGCGTTCTCCGGATCCTCGACGGGAATCGCGACCGCATCGGCGACGGCGAGCGTCCGGCGCCGCAGGAATGCCTCCAGACCGCCGCGGGCGCAGGCCCATCGCTCGAGGGGATGCAGGGCAGGAAACAGCCAGCAGAGTGGCCCCGGAGGCGGGAGGACGGGATTCCGGTCTGCGTGGTGACCGCTCACGGCACGATGTTGACGAGGAGGTCCGCGTTGCGGTCCACGAGGGAATTGCCCGCGTACATCTCCTCCAGGGGAGAGACGCCCAGGTCGAACCAGCCGCGCAGCACCCGCCACGTGCCCGCGTGGCAGGGGAGGGCGGTTTCGAGGATCGCGGTGAGCGCGTCGCGCCACTCCGGGTCGTCGAGTCCGAGTCGGATTCCCCACGGCGCGCCGCCCGCTCGCTCGGGAGGTTGCCGCCGCAGGTCGGGGAACCGCAGGCGAATCCGCTCCGGACCGAGCTCGTCCGCCCCCGCGCGCACCTCGCGGCAGAGCGCGTCGAGGGCAACGTCGCGGGGCGGCGACGGGGGAAGGTCGAGGACCCGGACGTCGTCGGTCACCTCCACGAGCGGGTCGCCCGCCGCGTTGGTCGCCAGGTCAAGCTCGGGCTCGATCGAGCACGTCCGCAGGGCCGCGGCGAGCGCGCGCGCCACGTACTCGTCCCGCGGCTCTCCGAAGACGAGGACCCGGTTGCATCCCTCCCCGGCGAGCCAGGCCGCGGTCTCCGCCGAGGTCCGGCCCTCGTCTCCCGGGTCGGTCGGGACGCGCGCGCCGCCGGCGCGAAGCTCCTCCGCGACTTCCCGCGCGCGCCGGCGGATCGCGGATCGCGCCGAGGGCAGGACGAAGACCTCGGGGAGGTACGCGAGCTCGGGGAGCAGGGCGACGCCGGTGGTCATCGAGCCTCCCCTCACCACCAGGGATCCGGTCGAGGGCCGCGCGGAAGGAGAGGGGCGAGCTCGCGCACCGCCTTCTCCAGCCCGTCGGTGGGAGCGAAGACGGGATCCTCGTGCTCGATGGCGAGGTACCCGTCGTAGTCCGCGAGCTGCAGCGCCGAGATCATCCGCTTCCAGTCGACGTCTCCCCAGCCGGGGATGCGGAACCGGAAGCCGCGGTCGGGTCGATCCCACCGGCCGTGCGCGAGGAGACCCGAGCGCCTCGCGTGCTGGGCGACGAGCTCGCCGTCCTTCGCGTGCACGTGCAGGATCCGATCGGGAAGCTCGTCGACGAAGACGACGGGATCGACGCCGGCGAGGAGCAGGTTCCCCGGATCGAGGTTGAAGCCCCACCGGGGATGCCCGCCGAGGTGCCGCACGCTCTCCACCGCGGTCTCGACGTTGTAGACGAGCTGCTTGGGATGGGGCTCCTGCGCGAACGACACCCCGAGCTCGTCGAAGCGGTCGAGGAGGGAGCCGACGCGGTCCTGGAACGCGGGGATCATCCCCTGCCACCCCTCGGGATCGGGCCAGGGGAAGAGCCGCGTGTAGTCCGCGCAGCCCACGAATCCGACCACCACCGCCACCTGCAGCTCGGAGGCCAGCCGCGCGGTCTGCAGGAGGCGCTCGGTCGCGTAGGCCACCTTCTCCTCGGAAGAGCCGGGGTGGATGGCGTCCGTGTCCTGGTGGTGGGGGCCCAGCAGGAGCTGCCCCTCCTGGTGGTTCGAGATCGCGGAGATCGCGAGGTCCCGCACCGCCAGCTCCTTCGCGAGCCCGGCGGCGCCCCCGGAGACGAGCTCGTCGAGGTCGACGAGAGGGCTGCGGGCATCCACCGGGAGCTCGAGCGCGGTCACACCCAGCCGGGCGATGGCGTCGAGCGCGCCGTCCCGCCCGAGCGGGTAGAGCGGCTGGGGGCAGACGGAGAGCTTCATGTCGTTCCAGGGTAATCGCATCGGGCGCAGGGCGTGTCGGGTTCCG
This sequence comes from uncultured Planctomycetaceae bacterium, assembly GCA_964428225.1. GTDB lineage: Bacteria > Planctomycetota > UBA1135 > UBA1135 > JBFMCU01. The sequence continues at coordinate 29,973 of CAYRXS010000005.1, read as the reverse complement.
GCGATCCCCGCGCGTGGGCTCGACGGATGCGCATGAGGCGCTCATCGCGCCACAGGGATTCCACGGAGCGCTCGTGCACGTTGCCGATGATCGTCGTGCGCTCCCAGTCGGAGTTGCAGAGCACCATGTCGCCGTCGTGGAGGAAGTAGGCCTTGACGAACGGGCGCTGGCAGGCGCGGAACGGTCGCGGAGCGGGGCCGCTCGCCCCGAGGGCCTCTACGTCGATCGAGCCGGCGCGGTTGGTGACGGGGCGAAGGAACACGGGCAGCCCCGTCCGCTCCTGGAGCTCCGTCGTGCCCGCCGGGGGATCGTGCCACTGCAGGCACACGACCATCACCCGCATCTCTCCCAGGACGCCCGCGCGGGACAGGCGCCCCACCGCGTCGAGGTTGTCCATGACCGTGTCGAAGTCGACGCCGATCATCGTTCGCTCGTGGGCGCGGCGGTCGAAGCCCACCAGGGAGACTGCGACCTCGTCCAAGCCGGCCTCGGCGAGCGAGCGAGCGCGACTCTCGTCGAGGAGCACGCCGTTCGTGTAGACCTGGGCGACGGTGTCGGGGACGTTCGCCTTCAGGTGCGTCGTGAATTCCTCGAGGCGCTCGTCGAGCAGCGGCTCGTTCATCAGGAAGAGGCCCGTGCGCTCCACGCCCCGTCCCCGCATCTGCTCGACGATGCGGTGGAAGGTCTCCGTGGTCATGCGGCCCTGGGGCAGGCGCGTGCTCGTGTCGGGCCAGGGGCACATCCGGCACCGCGCGTTGCAGAGGCTCGTGGTCTGGATCTGCACCTTGAGGGGGAAGGGCGGCACGAGTTGGTCCAGGTCGTCGGGATCGACCTCCCCGCTCCGGACGGCCCGCATCAGGTCCTGCTCCCGGCGACCGTCGGTGAGCTCGTCGATGGCGCGGCTCACGGGATCGGGATTCATGACGTCGGGGACCATCGCATCCGCGGTCGAGGCGTCGATCTCCAGGGGGTGGCTCGCGAGCGCGTCACGGATCGCGTCGCGCGTGGGACGGAGGGCCGCCTCGACGGCCCTTGCCTCGTAGTCGGCCAGCTTCGCCAGGAAGGCGAGGAAATCGGGGGAGGGGGGAGCCTCGCGCATGCGGTCGCCGCCCGCGTCCACGGGGCGGGGGCCCTCGGCGGTCACGAGGGCGGCCTTCTCCACGACGACGTCGTCGGCGAGGTCGGGGAGGTGCCCCGCGTTCGCCTCCGAGACGTAGGGCCGGCTCGCACGTCCGCCGAGGAGCGCCACCACCGCGGGCACCACCGTGTCCGCGATCCAGGGCATGGATCGCCGGGCCAGCGCCGGGGGGAGCTCGAGGGAATCCGGCTTCGCGTAGTACCCCAGGAGCTCCCGCGAGAGCTCCTCCAGCTCATCGCCGCGAGAGCGCGACCGCTCGCGGGCGAGCCGCACCTCTCGCTCCGTGTGGAAGTAGAGGCGCATGTAGGGGAGCGGCAGCATCCCCTCCGCGCGCATGACCTCCGCTTCGACGCGGAAGAAGCCGTCGTCGGGAAGCTCCTCGATCGCGTCGTGAATCCGCGGGAGCAGATCCCGCCCCGCGCGTTGCACTCGCGTGAATCCTCCCTGGTGATTCAGACCCCAGTAGACGGACTCGACGTCGTCCGGCCGTTCCCCGATCAGTCGCAGCGCGCGTCGAAGCGTGTCCTCCGGCAGCTCGCACAGCCCGAACGCGCGCAGGTCGGGCACCGCGGCGAGCGCGCGTAGCAGGATGCCCAGCGGGTTGGACAGGTTGACGAACCAGGCGCGCGGAGCGACCGCCGCGCAGGTGCGGGCGATCTCCAGGATCGCGGGGACGCTCCGTACGGCCGAGGCGAGCCCGCCGGGGCCGATCGTCTCGTCGCCGGGCAGGCCGAAACGGAGGGGAAAGCGCTCGTCGTGGGCCCGGCCGCCCCAGCCGCCGACGCGGATCTGGTTGACGACCACCCTCGCGCCCTCGACGGATTCCGGCAGGTCGGTGGATCCGAGGTAGCGGTGCGGCGCGCCGTGGTGCGCGGCCCGCCGGTCGCAGAACGTGGCCACCGCGCGCAGGCTCGCGGCGTTCCTCCCGAAGAGGAGGACCTCGAGCGCGGGCAGCTCGTCCGCTCTCGCCGCCAGCGCATCGGCCAGGGCCGGAGTGAAGGCCGAGGAGCCGCCGAGGATCGCGATGCGGACGGGCTCGGTCATGGATCGGACCTCATTCGCCGTGGAACGCGCGCACGCGCTCGCACACGAGGTCGATCTCGTCGTCGCTCAGCTCGGGAGCGCACGGCAGGGACAGCACCGTCGCCGCGAGCTCCTCCGTGACGGGGAGGTCGCCGGGACCGTAGCCGAGGTCGACGCCCAGCTCCTGGAGATGGGGAGGAACGGGGTAGTGGATGCCGGCCTTGATACCCTGCGCGAGCAGCTCCTCGCGGAGGCGATCCCGCTCGCCGGTCCGCACCACGAACAGGTGGTGGACGTGGCTCCCCTCGGGCGCGTCCGGAGGAAGGCGGAGCCCGTCGATCCCCGCGAGCCGGTCGCGGTAGCGCCGCGCGATCTCCGCGCGCCGGGCGTTCCACGCATCGAGGTGCGGCAGCTTGAGCCGGAGGATCGCGGCCTGGAGGGTGTCGAGCTTCGTGTTCGGGGCGACGTGGTGGATCTCGAACTTGGACACCTTCCCCAGGTTCCGCAGCGCGCGCAGCTCCTCGACGAGCTCGGAATCCGGGAGCGCGATCGCGCCTCCGTCGCCGAAGGCTCCGAGGTTCTTGCTGGGGTGGAAGCTGAAGCAGCCCGCACGACCCCACGCGCCCGCGCGCCGGCCTTCGGTCGAGCGCGCGCCGTGGGCCTGGGCCGCGTCCTCGATCACGGGGACGTTCCGCTCCGCGCACCGCGAAGCGATCTCCGCCATCGGACACATGCGGCCGTAGAGGTGGACCGGCAGCACCGCCGCTATCCGGGATGTCAGCGCCGACCGCACTCCCTCCGCGGTGAGGTTCATGGTGTCGGGATCCGGGTCCACCAGGACCGGCCGCGCGCCCGAGGCCACGATGGCCGTGACGGTGGCCATGAAGGTGTTGCCCGCGGTGACGACCTCGTCGCCGGGACCGATTCCGAGCACCCGCAGGGAGAGGATCAGGGCGTCCGTTCCGGTGCCGACGGAGACGACGTGCTCCACGCCCAGGTACTCCGCGAACGCCTGCTCGAACTCCTCCACGGAACGGCCGAGCACGGGATTCTCCCCGAGCAAGACCTCCTCCAACCGGGCGAGCAGCTCGGGCATCAGGGCCGAGTACTGACGGGAGTAGTCCTTCGAGGGGACGCGCATCACGCTAGGACTCCACGATCGGAGCGCGCGATCGACAGGCGACCGCGGCCCCGACGGCTCCGCTATCGTAGCCGAGGGCCGCGTGGTCGATCACCGCATCGTCGAACGACTCCGCGAAGGCGCGGGACCTCGCCCCCTCGCGAACCGCTTCGAGGTACTCGTCTCCGAGCTCCAGGACTCCGCCGCAGAGGCTGATCCGATCCGGGTTGAAGAGGTTGACGAGGTTCGCGATGCCCGCGCCGAGCGCGGCGGCGCCGTCCCGGAGGACGGTGCGTGCGATCGGGTCTCCGTTCCGCGCCTCGCGCGCGATGACCGCGAGCGGGATGGGCGCCTCCCGGCCGTGTAGCGCGCTCGACACCTCCCGCTCCGCGAGGCGCCCCGCCCTCTCCGACATCGCCGAGCCCGAGGCCAGCGTGTTCAGACAACCCCGGGATCCGCACCAGCACTCCTCGCCCCGCCAGTCGATCGACATGTTCCCGATCTCGCCGGCCAGGCCCGAGCGACCTCCGAACGGGCGGCCGTCGAGGATGATCGCGCCTCCGATCCCCGTGCCCACCGTGAGCAGGATGAACGTCGCTCCCTCCGGCTCGCCGCGGGCGGCGAACTCGCCGAGCCCGGCCGCGGTGGCGTCGTTCTCGACCGTGCACGGAAGGCCGAGCGCGTCGCTCAGACGGTCCGCGAGCGGCACGGCGTTCCAGCCGGGGAGCATGATCGAGCTGCGGACGACTCCCGCGGCCGAGTCCACGAGTCCCGCGAAGCCCACCCCGACCCCCGCCACGGCCCCGGTCTCCTCGAGGAGGTCCCGGCACAGCGCCTCGCAACGCGCGACGACCGCGTCGGGTCCCTCGTCCCGAAGCGTCGGCGTCTGTCGCCGCGCGTTCACCCGCAGCGAATCCCCGACGACGACCCCGAGCAGCTTGGAGGCGCCTACGTCGAGCCCGATCCAGCGTTGTCCGGCCGCCCCGGGCTCGCTCATCGCTCCCCCCGATCCGCGGGAGCCCCGAAGGCGGTCGGATCCTCGCGGAACATCTCCCGGGCTCGCTCGAGATCCCGGGCGTCGTTGACGTCGATCCACGGCTCGTCGTGGAAGTGCTCGCAGACGCGCAATCCCGAGGAGATCGCCCGCGTGGCGAGGTCCGGGAAGCCGAGCCATTCCCGATCTTCCAGCAGCAGCAGCACGCTCGGCTCCGCGAGGTAGATGCCCGACGAGATCCGATACACCTTGATCGGCTTCTCGTCGTAGCCGAAGACGTTGCCCTCGGAATCCGACAGCACCTCGCCGAGCGTCAACCGGTGGCTCTCGTCGTGCGTGGCGATCGTCAGGTCCGCGTTCCGCTCGCGGTGGCCCTCGATCATCGAGGCGAGGTCCACCCCCGAGAGGAGGTCGCCGTTCGTGACCAGGATGGTCCGCTCGAGCTCCGCGAGACCGTGGAGGGCTCCGATGGTCCCCAGCGGCTCGTCCTCGACCATGTAGGTGAGGGAGACGGGCGCGAGGTCCGGCAGCTCGTCCAGGGCTTCCCGGATCTCGTCGGCGCGGTGGCGCAGGGCGAGCCGGACGTCCTCGATGCCGGCGTCGCGAATCTGGCGGATCATGATCTCGACGAGGCTCATGCCCCCGACGTCGACCATGGGCTTGGGGACATCGGGAACCGAGGTGGACATGCGGATGCCCATGCCCCCGGCCATGACCACCGCGGTCATCTCGGCATTCATGATCAGGCTTCCTCCTCGCCGTCGGTTTTCGACCGCGCGAGCGCGATCTCGACCACGAACACGCGGAGCGGCGCGTCCGAGTCGTTGCGCAGGCCGTGTGTGCCTCCCGGGCGGTTCACGATGACGTGACCCTCGCGGACCGCGAGCTCGCGTTCATCGAGGACCATCGTGCCTGTCCCTTCGAGGATCAGGTAGATCTCCTCGTTCTCGCCGTGCCTGTGGGTCCCGATCGAGGTGCCGGGGGGCAGGACGGCGTAGTCGACGAAGCTGCAGGGGCTCTCGAACCGATCCCCGTCGACGAGCCTGCGGCACAGGATGGTTCCGAGGCCGCCGTGTGCCCGGACCTCCTCGAGCTCGGCGTCGTCGAGGCGGAAGACCTGGTCCGCGCTCATGTCCGTCTCTCTCGAACGATGGTCTCGTAGCGCTCGATCCCGCGCACGAGCGCCGCGTCCTCGATGTCGTCGCACATGCGGACGTCGCCGATCGCGCGCGGCAGGACGAAGTTCAGCTTCCCTCCCCGGATCAGCCGGACGTAGCGGACGTGGGCGACGATCGAGTCGGGTCGGATGGGCTCGTCGAGACCGAGCAGGCCGTGCGCGTCGAGCATGTCGAAGATCCTCTCGCTCTCGGCTCCGGAGATCTCGCCCTGATCCACGCTGATCGCCGTGGCCACGCCCATCCCGATCGCCACCGCCTCGCCATGGCGGACGTCCTTGTACGAGAACTCCGTCTCGATCGGGTGCCCGATGGTGTGGCCGAAGTTCAACGGTCGACGCAGGTCCTCCTCATAAGGGTCGAGGGAGACCCGATCCATCTTGAGCCTCGTGGCCTCGTGTACGACGTGCAGCATGATCCCCGGATCCCGGCTCGCGATCTCCTCGCGATGCGTCTCGAGGAAGCGGAAGAGGTCCGGGCTGTCGATGATCGCGACCTTGATGCCCTCGGCCAGCCCGCTGCGGTAGTCGCGAGAGGCCAGGCTCCGGAGGAGCTCCGGATCCCCGGCGACGTACCGGGGATGGTAGAACGCCCCGATCAGGTTCTTCGCGACGGGCGAGTTGACGGCGACCTTCCCTCCGACGCAGGCGTCGATCTGGCCGAGCAGGGAGGTCGCGAAGTTCACGTACGGGATCCCCCGCATGTACGCGGAGGCCGCGAAGCCTTCGAGGTCGGAGACGACCCCTCCTCCGAAATTGACCAGCAGAGTCCGGCGGTCGCACTCCATCCGCGTCAGGCGATCGAGGACCCGCGTGAAACGGGGCACGCTCTTCGACCTCTCGCCGGGAGGGATGACGATCGTCCGGGGCGAGAATCCGGCCTCGCGAAGCGAGCCGAGGAACGTCGATCCGTGGACTCGATGAACGCGACGGTCGGTCAGGACCACGACCTCGGCGAGTCCCAGGCGGTCGCGCAGGGTTTTTCCGAACCGAGCGCAGAGGCCGTTCTCGAAGTCGACGTGGTACCGCCAGTCCTTCTCGACCAGCACCTCGAAGGATCGACGCCGTACGTCACCGCCGAGGCTACGAGAACGCGGGTCCGGTCCAATCGTCATCGAGCAAGGTAGGGGGCAACGCGAGAAGACTCTTCTCCGAAGCCATGGTACGAGCGAAGCGCCGTTCCCGCCACGACTCAGTCGGGAGTGGGAGGGTGCGTCGACAGGTCGTGATCCCAGCGCTCGAGCCACTCGAGGCTCGCGCGTTGCTCCCGCGGATCGAGGGAATCGACCGCGGGCGCTCCGAGTCGGCACGCCTCCTCGTAGACCTCAATCATCCGGCTCGCGTACTCCTCGACGGTAGGGATCGCCTCTTGCGGGGACGGCAGACCGTCGCGCATCCGGTCGAGGACCGCGGGATCCCGCTGGACCTCCGCGAGGACCGTGGCGAGCGAGGCGGGATTCCCGGTCTCGTAGAAGAGGACGCCGTCGTCGGGTCGGAGGCGCTCGGAGTACGCGCCGAAGCGCGGCAGGATCATCGGCAATCCCAGCGCCAGCGACTCGTTGACGACCACGCCCCAGGTCTCCCGCGCGCGGGTGCCGGAGACGAACGCGTGAACGGCGGCCACTGGATGCCGCGCGAGCCCGTCCACGGGGAACGGACCGTGGAAGACCACCCGGAGCCCGCGCGCCGCTTCGGTCAGCGACCGCCGGTACTCCGGATCGGGCTCGATGCCCGCAAGATGCAGCTCGATCGGAAGCGGAGTCTCCTCCACCCGTTCCAGAGCGGAGACGATGACGTCGATCCCCTTGATCGGATGGAGAGCGCCCCAGTTCCCCAGCCGGATCGTCCCCAGCTCGCGGGGGGAGGGAATCCTCGGGGCGGAATCGGGGCGACAGTCGCTCCCCGGCGGGACGTGGCGGAGGGCGACGCCCCGGCGGGAGAGATCGAGGAAGCGGTCGATCGCTCGTCCCTGATCCTCCG